>JALONO010000123.1 GCA_025454895.1 Bernardetiaceae bacterium | reverse complement strand
CAAAGACGGTTACCTGAACGCCAGCTATACCTACAATAGCTCGCGCGACAACTCGAGCTACAACTGCTGCGTGGCCAACACCTCCACCTTCTTGCCCGTAGTGGACGACCCCCGCGCCCTCAACTGGGGCTTTTCGGAGGCCCACTTCCGCCACAAGTTGGTGATCAACGGGGGCACGCCCACCTGGAAAGGGTTCAATGCCGGTTTTGCCATCCGGGGCTTGGGCGGCACGCCGTTCTCGATCCATACGTTCAATGCGGGTTTCGGGGTCAATGGCGACTTTAACGACCGCAACGACCTGGCCTTCCTCTACGATCCCAACAACCGGGAGACCGACCCCACCCTGGCCGCCGCCATCCGCACTTGGCTCGACAACCCGGACGTGGCCCAGTACGCCAAAGACTACTACCTCAAGTACGCTGGCCAAGTAGCCCCGCGCAATGCGGGCGCCAACCCGTTTGCCGCCACCATCGATCTGCGGATCACCAAACAGTTCAAGCTCTACAAAAAGCAGGGCCTCGAGCTTACTGCCGACTTGTTCAATGCCGCCAACTTGTTTGACCGGTACGTGGGCCGCAACCGCAACCTGGGGGCCGAGCAGCGGCTGTTCACCATCGCCGGTTTCGACCCGGCCAGCAACAACTACCGCTACCGCGTAAACGCCACCACGGCAGCCAACCCGGTGGGCGGCACCCCCTGGCGTTTGCAACTGGGCGTGCGGTACGTGTTCTAGCCGTTTTATCCCTTTACATTGACAAAACCTCCCCCGCGCCCAGTTGCGCGGGGGAGGTTACTTTTCTCGAGAAGTATCAGCAGTTTAGAATAGAGTTATTGTGTATTAGAGCTTTTGTGTGTTGATAATGAGCACCGTAACTAAATTCGGAGGAAGCCCCTCCCGGCGGACGACCAAAAGCGAATGAGCTTTTGGGGCGAGTATATGGGTTGGGGACGCAATTTTGAAGCGCATGGAGGTAGCGGCCGCTACTTTTTGCCTTTACGCCCAAACAAGGAGAAATGCACGTAGCGTTTGGGCCGGGCTTTGAGGTCGACGAACAGGCTGTCCAGGCTGGCCACGGTGCGGTTGAGGCTCACGTAGAGCGAGTCGTCTTTGGCGAGTTTGCCCAGGGTGCCTTGGCCCTTGTTGATGTCGGCCAGGGTGGTTTGCAACTGGGCGATGGTTTGGTTCAGGTTATTGACGGTGGAGGCCAGTTGCAGCGCGTTCAGCGAATCGGCCAGGGTGTTGGCCTTGGCCAGCATGGGCTTGAGGCTCGCCTCGCTGGCCTGGTTGAGCGAAGCGGTGAGTTTCTCTACGTTGCGCAGGGTGGCCGCCAGTTCGGTGCGGTTCTCGGCGATGAGGCCGTTGGCGTTACCCGCCGTGGCGTTGGCGTTGGCTAGTATTTTCTTGATCTCCACGCTCATGCCCTGGTACTCCTTGAGCAGGGCGTTCACGCTCACCAGGGCCTGGTCCAGCGAGCCGAGGGCGGGCGAGGCTTTGGCCATCAGCCCTTCCAACATCCCGCCTTGTTTCTGGGGCATCAGGGTGTCTTCGTCGGTGAGGGTGCGGGAGCCGGGCCTAATTTCCAGGTCGATTTTTTTGGAACCGAGCAGCCCGTCGTCGGCCAGGATGGCGCGGGTGGAGTCGGTGATGACCAGGTCCTTGCGCAGGTCCAAGGTTACCAGCAGCCGGTTGCCCCGGTTTTGCAAAATGCTGATGCTGGCCACCCGGCCCACGCCCAGGCCGTTTACGTACACCTGGTTGGAGACTTTGAGGCCCTCTACGCGGTCGTAAACGGCGTAATAGGTGTAGGTGGGGTCAAAAAAATCGATGCCGCGCAGGTAATTGAAACCAAAGTACAAGATGACCCCCGCCACCACGGTGAGCAGGCCTACTTTAATTTCGCCGGAGTATTTCACGACCTTTCAGGGTTTTGGTAACGGCGGCAAAGGTAGGGCAAAATAGGCCAGGGCAAAAAATGGCCGGGCCATTGGCCGGGCGGTGATCGGCGGTGGGGCCGCCCACCGGGCCTGGGCGGGTGGCCCCGGGCAGTGCGGCTAGCCCCGCCCGGCGACCGGAGCACGGGCCCCCCAAGGCCCGGTGGCGGGGCGGGCGGCGGGGCAAACGCGGGCGGGGGCGGATGGGCGCGGGCGGGCTACGCACCCGCCCGCGCGGGGAAGCAAACCCCGCTGCCCGCCCCGGCACGGAAGCTTCGCGGACTGCGGAGGGCGCCGCACCAAGGTAGCCTATGGAAGCCTGGCGGGGCTGGCACAAAAACCATTTTCCACAAAAAAAGCCCGCAACCAACGGCACGGGCAGAATTTATAAAGAGATTAAATTGCGCTATATCAGCTTATTAGCCACCAAATACTCGGCAATTTGCACGGCGTTGGTGGCGGCCCCTTTGCGCAGGTTATCGGCCACCACCCACAGGTTTACGGTGTTGGGTTGGCTCTCGTCGCGGCGGATGCGGCCCACGAAGGTTTCATCGCGCCCGTGGGAGACGATGGGCATGGGGTACACGTTCTGCTTGGGGTCGTCCATGACCACCACGCCGGGGGCCTGGGCCAACAGTTGGCGTAGGTCGGCCAGGTCGTAATCTTGGGCCAGCTCCACGTTCACGGCCTCGGAGTGGCCGCCCAAGGTGGGCACGCGCACGGTGGTGGAGGTTACGCGGAGGCTGTCGTCGCCCATGATTTTCTTGGTCTCGTTCACCATTTTCATCTCTTCTTTGGTGTAGCCGTTGTCTAAAAATACGTCGATGTGCGGCAACACGTTGAAGTCGATGGGGTGCGGGTAGGCCTTGGGGCCGTCCACCCCGGCCCGCTCGTTCATGAGCTGGTCCACGGCTTTTTTGCCCGTGCCCGTAACCGACTGGTAGGTGCTCACCACTACCCGTTTTACGCCGTAGCGTTTATGCAATGGATTGAGCACCAGCACCATTTGAATGGTGGAGCAGTTAGGGTTGGCAATGATTTTATCGGCCTTGGTGAGGGTGTGGGCGTTAATTTCGGGCACCACCAACTTTTTGGTGGGGTCCATGCGCCAGGCCGACGAGTTGTCGATCACCGTGGTGCCCACCTCGGCAAAGCGGGGGGCTTCTTGCAGCGAGGTGCCGCCGCCCGCCGAGAAGATGGCGATCTGGGGCCGTTTGGCCAGGGCTTCGTCCACGCCCACCACCGGGTAGGGCTTGCCGTTGAAGGTAACGGTGCTGCCCACCGATTTGGCCGAGGCCACAGGGATTAGTTCGTCAAAAGCAAAATTGCGCTCCTTGAGTACTTTCAGGATTTCGCCACCCACAAGGCCGGTGGCCCCCACTACGGCTAATCTCATTTTCAATAAATGAAGTAAAAGTTTGAAGAAAAATTAAAAATGGCCCGCAAAATAAGCCTGCAAACGCAACTTAACCGCGCCACGGGTTGATTTTAGCGGCGAGCCGGGCCAAATTTGCGCGCCCGTGCCGCATCCCGCCGGGCGTTTGCCCCATGCCAAAAGTTTTTGTGAGCCGCCAAATTATGCCCCAGGGCATCTTTTTCCTGCACGCCCAGGGCTACGAGGTGGAGGTTTGGGCGGGCGCGCAACCGCCCACCCGCGACGAGCTACTGGCCCGCACCCAAGGGGCCGATGCCCTACTGTGCCTGCTGGACGATAAGATCGACGCGGATTTTCTGCACCAAAACCCGCAGTTGAAAGTGGTGAGCAACTACGCAGTGGGTTACAACAACATCGACGTGGCGGCGGCCACCCAACTGGGCATTGCCGTGGGCAACACGCCCGACGTGCTCACCGACGCCACCGCCGACCTGGCCTTCGCTTTGCTGCTGGCGGTGGCCCGCAAGGTGCTGGACAGCCACCGCACCATTGGCCAAAACCGCTGGCAAGGTTGGGAGCCGATGGGCCACCTGGGCCTAGACCTGCGCGGTAAAACCCTGGGCATTGTGGGCCTGGGCCGTATTGGCCAGGCCCTGGCCCAGCGCTGCCACGCCGCTTACGACATGGATATCCTCTACACCGCCCAAAGCCCCAAGCCCGAGGCCGAGAAAAGGCTAAAAGCCAAGCAAGTAAGTTTCAACGAATTGCTGCGCCAAAGCGACGTGGTGTCCGTTCATGCCAGCTACCGCCCCGAGCTGGCGGAGTTGTTCAACAAAGATGCTTTTGAACAAATGAAGCCCACGGCCATTTTCATCAACACGGCCCGGGGCGGGTTCCACAACGAGCAGCACCTGCAAGAAGCCCTGCAAAGCGGCCAACTGTGGGGGGCCGGGCTGGACGTAACCAACCCCGAACCCATGCGCCCCGACCACCCGCTGCTCACCATGCCCAACGTGGTTATTACGCCCCATATCGCCTCGGCCACGCTGGAAACCCGCAGCCAAATGAGCTACATCGCTGCCCAGAACATCGTGTTCGGCCTGGAGAAAAAGCCGCTGGTGGGTTTTGTAAATCCGGGTGTTTGGGGTTGATAGTCAATGAGCTATGGTGAATTGGCAATAGCAGACTGATTAAACTTGGAGAAAGGCCCTCCTCGCCAGGTAGGGGTGATCTGTTCAAAAATATTTCTCGCCAAGCCGCAGAGACGCTAAGGCGGTTTTGGGCTTGACTGGGCGATTTTTGAAGTCCCAATAGTAGGGGCGGGCCTTGTGCCCGCCCTGGTGGGCGGTGAACGCCCGCGCGAAACCGCCAGGGGCTGTCGCCCACTAGTAGGGTTTCTGGGCGTTGTGCCCGCCCTCAAATTTTCGGGGCGTTGTGCCCAAGAAAAAATGTTTTTCAGCCCCAAACGTGCAACCTTTAGCCCATTTCTCCCATCCTGCTAAAAAATCCCTCACACCCGCTAATACCATGAAAAACCTCCTGATCATCGCCGCCCTGCTCGGGGGCGCGGGCGCGCAAGCCCAGACCGCCAATGCCAATTATCCCAACTTGCTGGGCACCTTCCTGGGCAAAATCTTCTGGAAATGGGAAGACAGCCTCGGGGCCACCAAGCCGATCGTACTTATTACCAATGGTTTAACCCCCAACCTAACCCAGGTAACCTCCCCCAGCCATCGGCCTTACCGGGTGTTTGCTGACAGCCTGGCCGCCGTGAACCACGGCTTTTTGCCCGGCGAGCACACTTTCGTGTACCTCGAAGGCGTGGACCTGCATCCCCGCCTTCGCTACGCCAAAATCCGCGCCCGGCGGGGCCAGGAACAGGTAACGGTGCGCTTGCTCAACGAGTTGAAGCCCGGTTACGCCGCCCAGTGGGACGCCCACTCGATCAAGCGTTACCGCAACGGTAAATTGGTGGGGTGGGAATGGTACCTGCGCCCCGAGGCTCGGCCCGCACACCCCGGCGAGGCGCAGGTGGTCGCCTTACATGGCGTGTATTGGGGGCCTAATTTCGGCCAATAACCTATTGGGTACTAAACCCCTGCTAGTTTTAAGCCTCCTGGAGGGTTAAAAAATGGGGTTCGCAGTGCCAAATCTGTAGATGGGTTAACCTCCGCGCCCACCACCCTACCTGTGGGCGATAGCCCCTGGGAGTGGCGACTCACGGGCATTCATTGGCCAACAGGGCGGGCACAAGGCCCGCCCCTACGCTTACTGCCCACTTTCCCGGCCAGCAACCCGCCCGGGCGGCTGGGCAACCCCAACGCCGTCTCCCGGCCTTCTCCAAAAAATAGGTGGTGTGCCGCCGGTTTGTTTCTTTTGGTGGAAAAAACCGGCCCCGCGCGGGCGCGACCATGCAAAATCATTGGTTCTCTGTATTGACCCTGGCCGCCGGGTTGGCGGGCCTGGCTAGCTGCCAAACCGGCCCGGCCCCTCGGTTCGAGTTACTGGCCTCGGCCCGCACCGGGGTGGCGTTCAACAACCAAGTTGCCGAAACGGACAGTTTCAACATCCTCCAGTTCGAATATATTTACAACGGGGCGGGCGTGGGCATTGGCGACTTTGACGGCAACGGCCAGCCCGACCTGTTTTTTGCGGGCAACCAGGTATCATCGCGGCTATACCTCAACCAGGGCGATTTCCGGTTCGCCGATGCCACCGAGGCGGCGGGCGTAACCACCCGCGCGTGGTGTACGGGCGTGGCCGTGGTGGACATCAACCAAGACGGCCGACCGGACGTACACGTGAGCACCATTCATCCGCGCAAGCAAAAAAAGGAGCCGAACCTGTTTTTTCTCAACAAAGGCAACAACGCCCAGGGCGTGCCCCAGTTTGAAGAAGTGGCCGCCCGCCTGGGTTTGGCCGATAGCGGCTATTCCACCCAAGCCGCTTTTTTAGACCACGACCGCGACGGCGACCTGGACATGTACCTGCTAAACAATGCGTTAGAAGATTATTTCCGCAACTTGCCCCTAGGCCAAAAGCGCGACGGCACCGGCCGCAGCCTGGATAAACTGTACCGCAACGACGGCCCCGGCCCCGACGGCCTGCCCCGGTTCAGCGACGTGTCGCGGCAGGCGGGCATCCTGGCCGAGGGCTGGGGCCTGGGCATCGTGGTCAACGACGTGAACCAGGACGGCTGGCCCGACGTTTTCGTGGCCAACGATTTCCTCTCCACCGACCACTTGTACATCAACAACCGCAACGGCACTTTTACCGACAGCGTGCAGCAGTATTTCCGCCACCTGGAATACAACGGCATGGGGGCCGACCTGGCCGATTTCAACAACGACGGCCTCAACGACCTGGTGGTAACCGACATGATGCCCTATGAAAACCAGCGGCAAAAAGTCGTTTTCGGCAACACGGGCTACGACCGGTTCGAGACCAACCTGCGCCAAAACTACGGCATTCAATACGTACGCAACACCCTGCAAATCAGCAATGGGCGCAGTTTCAGCGACGTGGGCTATCTCACCGATACCTACGCCACCGAGTGGAGTTGGAGCGCCCTCTTCGCCGACCTGGACAACGACAGCCACCGCGACCTGCTCATCACCAACGGCTACCGCAAAGACATTACCGACCTCGACTTTATCACCTACGCCAACCAGGCCACCCAATTTGGCACCGACGAAACCCGCAAACAAACCGCCCGGGCCGAACTGGAAAAGCTCGAGGGCGTGCTGCGGCCCAATTTCCTCTTCCAAAACCTGGGCAACCTGCAATTTGCCAACCGCGCCCCGGCCTGGGGCCTAGACCAAGCCGCCTACACCAACGGGGCCGCCTACGTGGACCTGGACCAAGACGGCGACCTGGACTTAGTGATGAGCAACCTCAACAGCGAGGCTTTTATTTATCGCAACAATTTGATTAACAGAGAATTAAGCACGGCTGACAGCCTGCCGCCCACCGCCACGTACCTGCGCGTGCACTTACGCGGGCAGCCGGGCAACCGCGAGGGCCTAGGAGCCAAGCTTTGGCTGTACGGCGCGGGCCAAACCTTGTACGCTGAGCACCAATGCCAGCGGGGTTACAAGTCGAGTGTGGAAAACGTGGCGCACTTTGGCCTAGGCCGCTGGTTTGCCGATAGCACCGGGGCGGCCCGGCCCGCCGCCCGCATCGACTCGTTGCGGGTGATTTGGCCCAGCGGCCGCACCCAGGTGCTGAGGCAGGTGGCGCCCAACCAAGTGCTGGTGCTCAACGAAACCGAGGCCACCGTTTTGCCCCCGCTGCCCGCCCAAGCGCAAAATTTGTATTTTGAAGAATTTGCCGCCCGCTCCGGCTTGCAATTCAAACCCCAAGAAGAAGTATTCGTCGACTTTAAGAACGGCCAAGCCTTGCTGCCCCGGCTGCACTCGCAAACCGGGCCGCCGCTAGCCACCGGCGACCTCAACGGCGACGGCCTGGCCGACTTGCTGGTGGGTGGCCCGGCCCGGCAACCGGCCACCGTTTTTTACCAGCAGCCGGGCGGGCGGTTCGCCCGCCAGCCCCTGGCCGCCAAAACCGCCGAAGACACCGGCCTACTCATTTTTGATGCCGACAACGACGGCGACCAAGACATTTACTGCGTGAGCGGCAGCACCGAATTTGGCAAGCAAAGCCCTCATTATCAGGATCGTTTGTACCGCAACCAGGGCCGGGGCCGTTTCGGGTTGGACACCGCCGCCCTGCCCCGCATCGAGGCGAGCGGCAGCGTGGCCACCGCCGCCGATTTTGACCGCGACGGCGACCTAGACCTGTTCGTGGGCGGGCGCGTGCAACCCGGTCAGTACCCCCTGCCGCCCCGCAGTTACTTGCTGCAAAACAACGGGCGGGGACAGTTTACCGATGTTACCGCCCAACTGGCCCCCGGCCTCGTGCAGCCCGGCATGGTGGCGGCCGCCCTTTGGGCCGACTACGACGGCGACACCTGGCCCGACCTGCTGCTGGCGGGCGAGTACCTGCCCCTGAGCTTTTTCCGTAACGAAAAGGGGCAGCGGCTGGCCGCCCTGGCCCCCCTGCCCCACTCCACCGGCTGGTGGAACAGCCTGGCCACCGCCGACTTTGACCGCGACGGCGACCCCGACTTCGTGGCCGGCAATTTGGGCCTCAACTCCATTTTCAAAGCCTCGCCCACCCAGCCCGTGTGCGTGTATGCCAAAGACTACGACCAAAACGGCACCGTGGACCCCATTTTGTGCCGCTACGTGCAGGGGCGCGAGCACCCGCATTTCCCCCGCGAAACCATGACCAGCCAGCTCGTCTCGCTGCGCCAAGTGCTGGTCAAGTATGCCCAGTACGGCCAAATGGGCTACGCTGACCTGCTGCCCGAAAAGGCCCGGCAAGACGCGCTCGTGCTCAAAGCCGACCAGTTTGCCTCGGTGTACATCGAAAACCTGGGCCAGGGCCAGTTTGCCGTGCGGCCGCTGCCCGTTGAAGCCCAGTTAGCCCCCCTCTACGGCCTGGCCCCCACCGACGTGGACGGCGACGGCCACCTGGACCTGCTGGCTGTGGGCAACGACTACGCCGCCGACCCGCTCACCGGCCGTTACGATGCCCTGACCGGGCTGGTGCTGCGCGGCAACGGAAAGGGCCAATTTACCGCCCTGCCGTCGCGCCAAACCGGTTTTTGGGTAACGGGAGATGCCAAAAGCCTGGTGCCCTTGCCCGTAACCGACGACCAGCCATTGTGGGTGGCCGGGCAAAACCAAGACAGCCTCCGGGTGTTCCGCCAACGGCGGCCCCGCCCGTAATGGCCAAACAAAATCCCAGCTTGCCCAGTTTATGGAATGTTCGGTTTGAGAATGCCTGGGGGCTTTCGCCCCAAAGCCGGGGTTATCTTAAAATGACTTCATGATTAAATGATTGTTCTGCTTGGTTATCAATTATTTATATAATAGACCTCTTGCAAATTAGGTTTTTGACCGGGCGAAAGCCCGGAGTTTTCGTTCGATATCCGCTCTTTTTTGGCCCCACCCTGGCCAGCCGCAATTTCTCGCTCAAAAACTCCCGTTTTTGCCGTCCGTCGGACGACCAAAAGCGAATGAGCTTTTGGGGCGAGTATGTGGGTTGTGACGCAATTTCGGGACCAGAAAGGGTAATTTGAAAGAGTTTTAATCTAATAACGCAAGAGGTCTAATCAGAAATCCCCAATCGCCGATTAGAGTTTTTGTGTGTTGATAATGAACATCTTAGCTGAATTCGGGGGAAGCCCCTCCCCGACGGGGAGGGGTTGGGGTGGGGCCAAGATAGGCGGGCTAAACAACGTTTTTTAATAAATATCACGAAAAAATGCATTTATGTAAAGTATATCTAAATTTCACTTTTTTGGCCCCACCCTGGCCCTCCCCGTCGGACGACCAAAAGCGAATGAGCTTTTGGGGCGAGCCTTGTGGGCCGGGACGCAACTTTGAAGCGCGTAGGAGTTGGCAGACAAGAGGTCTGTTTAGTTCAACTATCTGATTTTCAACATGCAAAAACTCTATTGATTTTGGTATTATTTCCCTCATTCTCCCGCTTTTTTGGTCATTTTTTCAGAAAAGATTTTTTCAGTTGCCTTTTGTATTCAGTCATCCATTTTTTAGTGAGATCAAACTCCCATGAACGACCCGATTCGCTTGCTTTCTGTCGTAGCTAACCTCAGGTAAAACGATCAACCATTTGGATGACTTTACCACTTTATCAGCAAGAATTTGCAAGGAAAAAATGCCTGAATTTGAATCATTCAATCATTCAATCATTCAATCATTCAATCATTCAATCATTCAATCATTCAATCATTCAATCATTCAATCATTCAATCATTCAATCATTCATCCATGAAATATCGTCTTTTTGGCCGTTCGGGCCTGCGCGTATCCGAACTCTGCTTTGGCACCATGGGCTTTGGTACAGAGTGGAACTGGGGCACCGACCGGGCCGCCAGCCAAGCCCTGTTCGACCAGTTTGCCGAGGCGGGCGGCAACTTTTACGACACTGCCAATATTTACACCGAGGGCACTTCGGAAAAGTACCTCGGCGAGTTCATCGCCAGCGACCGCGACCATTTTGTGGTGGCCACCAAATACTCGCTGCGCGATCGGTTCAACGACGTGAACTTTGCCGGCAACCACCGCAAAAACCTGATGCGCTCGGTAGAGGGCAGCCTGCGCCGTCTGGGCACCCAGTACATCGACCTGTTGTGGCTGCACGCCTGGGACGCCACCACCCCGGTAGAAGAAGTAATGCGCGGTTTTGAGGATTTAGTAGCCAGCGGCAAGGTACATTATATCGGCATTTCCGACACGCCCGCCTGGGTGGTTTCGCAAGCCAATATGCTGGCCCAACTGCGCGGCTGGGCCTCGTTTGTGGGCCTACAAATCGAGTACTCGCTGCTGCAACGCACCCCTGAGCGCGACCTGCTGCCCATGGCCCAAGCCTGGGGCCTCACCATTACGCCCTGGGGCGCGCTGGGCGGCGGCGCGCTCAGCGGCAAGTACCTGCGGGGCGAAACGGGCCGCCTGCCCGATGGCAGCGTGCGCCGGGGCGAGCGGGCCATGGCCATCGCCCAAGTGGTGGGCCAAGTGGCCGAGGCGGCCGGGCTAACCCCGGCCCAGGTAGCCTACCGCTGGACCATGCAGCGGCCCGGCCTGAGCGTGATCCCCATTGTGGGGGCCACCAAACCCCACCAACTCGCCGATAGCCTCCAAACCGTGGCCGTAGAACTGGCCCCCGAGCACCTGGCCCAACTGGACGCCGCGAGCCAAATCGAGCTGGGCTTCCCCCACGATTTCCTGGCCAGCGAGGGCGTGTTGCAAGCCTTTGGCAACAGCCGCCAAATGATTGCACCATAAATTTATCACGGTCATCCTGCCCTTTATTCTTCCGGCCAGCCGCCCTCAACCACGGGCGGCTGGCCGTTTGGCTACATATTTTGTTTGTTACGCCGGGGTTAACGTTTTCCGACTTATTTTTGGGCTTATTTAGAATTGTTCTTAATAATGTCCGCTTCAAGTAGTTTCAGTTGGCCGTTGCCCCCCGGCCAAAAAGCCCGGATCATCGGTTTTGTCGACGAAGAACTGGCCCTGCGGCTGTTGGAAATGGGTTGTGTACCCGGCAGCGAGATCGCCTTGGTACGCACCGCCCCGCTGGGCTGTCCCCTTTACCTCCAACTGGGCCGCAATTACCTGAGCATGCGCCGGGCCGAGGCCGCTGCCTTGGAACTGGAAAGTTTAGGGCCTCAATCATAGGTTATGTCGACCAGCAAAAAAATCCAAGTGGCCCTGGTGGGCAACCCCAACGTGGGCAAAACCTCGGTGTTTAACCGGCTCACTGGCCTTAATCAGCACGTGGGCAACTACCCTGGCATCACGGTGGACAAAAAAGAGGGCGTTTTTGCCCTGCCCGACGGCCGGGCGGTGCACTTGCTGGACCTGCCCGGCACGTACAGCCTGCACCCCAACTCGCCCGACGAACGGATTATTTTGGACGTGCTGGCCCGTCCCGGCCATCCGCTTTACCCAGAACTGGTGCTTTATTTGGCCGAAGCCTCCAGCTTGGAGCGCCACCTGTTGCTCCTCACCCAAATCATGGACCTGGGGCTACCCGTGGTGCTGGTGCTCACCATGCCCGACCTGGCCGCCCAGGCGGGCCTCCGCTGCGACGAGAAACTACTAGCCAAACTGCTGGGCGTGCCCGTGGTAACGGTCAATGGGCGCACCGGCGAGGGCATGGCCGCCCTCAAGGCCGCCATTGCCCAACCCCCGGCCCCGGCCCCCGCCTTTTATGATGCCCAGGCCCTGGCCCCGGCGTTAGTAGGCCAAGTACAAAGCCACCTGGGCGCGGCCAACCCTTACCAAGCCTGGCTGTTGGCCCACCATGGGGCCGACCTCAACAGTTTGCCCGCTGCCGACAAAGCCCAGCTCGCCGTAGCCCTGGCCGACCAACCGCTTAAACGCACCCGGCTGCAAGTAACCGAAACCCTGGGCCGGTACGACAAGATCGCCCCGCTGGTGCAGCGGGTACTCCACCCGGAGCCCCGCCCCGGCCAAACCGACCTTACCTCCCGGCTAGACCGGGTACTCACTCACCCGGTGTACGGGCTGCTGATCTTTTTTGGGCTGCTGTTCCTGATTTTCCAGGCCATTTTTGCCTGGGCCACCTACCCTATGGACCTCATCGACGGCGGGTTTAAAGACCTGGCCGCCTGGCTCAAGGACCGCCTGCCCAACCACTGGCTCACCGGCCTGCTGGCCGACGGCCTGGTCGGCGGCCTGGGCGGGGTGCTGGTGTTTGTTCCCCAAATTACCCTGCTCACCACTTTTATTGTCTTGTTAGAAGAAGTGGGCTACATGGCCCGCGCGGTGTTCCTCACCGACGGACTGATGCGCCGTTTCGGGCTAAACGGGCGCAGCATCGTGGCCCTGTTTTCTGGGGCGGCCTGCGCCATCCCGGCCATCATGTCCACCCGCACCATCACCAATTGGCGCGAGCGGCTCATTACCATCCTCGTTACCCCGTTTATTAGTTGCTCGGCCCGCATCCCGGTGTTTGCTATTTTGGTGGCCTTTGTGGTGCCCCGCGAGCAAACGGTGTGGCTGTTCAATGCCCAGGGCGTGGTCGTCATGGGCCTGTACTTATTGGGCGTGGTAGCGGCATTAGGTTCGGCCTATGTGCTCAAGAAAATCCTCAAAAGCACCTCGCCCAGCTATTTGCTGATGGAACTGCCCCCCTACCGCCCGCCCCAGTGGCGCAACCTGGGCCTGGCCGTGTGGGAAAAAGTGAGCGGTTTCGTGGTCGAAGCGGGCCGGGTCATCGTGGCCATTGCCGTGATTTTGTGGGCCTTGGCCTCGTTTGGGCCGGGCCAGCAAATGGCCCAAGCCGAAGCCGAGACCCGGGCCAGCCAGGCCCACCTGCCCCCGGCCGAACTGGACAACCTGGTGGCCGCCCGCCGCATCGAGGTGTCGTATGCCGGGCACCTGGGCAAGCTCATCGAGCCTACCATCGCCCCCCTCGGCTTCGACTGGAAAATCGGTATCGCCCTCATCAGTTCGTTTGCCGCCCGCGAGGTTTTCGTGGGCACCTTGGCCACCATCTACAACCTGGGCAGCAGCGAAGATGCCGAGAGCATCAGTGCCCAAATGCGCCAGCAAAAACGGCCCGACGGCACGCCCTTGTATTCGCAGGCCACGGCGTTGTCGTTGCTGGTGTTTTACCTATTTGCCATGCAGTGCATGAGCACCCTGGCCGTAGTGCGCCGCGAAACCAAAAGCTGGAAATGGCCCCTGGTCCAACTCGCCTACATGACGGCCGTGGCCTACCTCAGCAGCCTGGCCGTGTACCAAACCCTGGCCGGGTAGCCAAGGAGCAACTTCTACCATTTGTTTTTGATTTTTTGGGCGCCGGGGCCGGGAGGTTTTCATAGTAAACGACGGTGCGGCGCTGTCCGCGGTCCACGTCCGTTCCCGTGGGCGGGCGGGCGGGGGCGCGCTGGCCCGGCTGCGCCAGGGCACGCTTGCCCCCGCCCGCCCGCCCACCAGTTCGTACCTCACTGCGCTCCCATCGCCGGGCGATCCGGCCGCCGTGCCCCGGAGCAAAATTCCCCAACCACCAATTCCGGTTTAAATTGCCGTGCCATTGCTAGGCGGGGCGTTTTGCCCAAACCAATGGGGTCATTAGGCATTAATCCCAAAATCAGATAGAAATTGCGTATTCAAAAATAATACAACTAATTGATAATCAAAATTTAAACCATTCACCATTAATAATCCAATCATTCAACTTATCATGAACCTGCTCGCCCCGCTCCACTCGCTCGACCGCTGGCTGGGGCGCGCGCGCCTGCGGGTAGCCCGCGAGGGGCCGGGGCTGATCACCCTCCTGTTCCATAGCCTGCTGGACGATGACAACCCCGCCGCCCCCGCTTTGGACCCCCAGCAGCGCACCACCAGTGGCTTTTTTAGGGAAGTGGTGGCCCATTTGGCCGGGCTGGGCTATCAGTTTGTGCGCCCGGCCCAAATTGCCGCCGGGTTGCCGCCCACCGGTCGCTATGCCCTGCTCACCTTCGACGACGGGTATTACAACAACCGCCTCGCCCTGCCCATCTTGGAAGAATTTGCCGCCCCGGCCGTGTTTTACGTGGTGGCCGGGCACGTGCAGGCCAACCGCTGCATGTGGTCCGATGTGGTGTACCGCCACCGCTGGCGGCAAGGCTGGCCCCTGGCCCGCATCCGGGCCGAGCAGGAGGGCCTCAAGCACCTGCGCGCCACCGAACTGGAAGCCGAGGTGGAGCACCGCTTCGGGCCGGGCTGCCTGCAACCCTGGGGCAACGCCGACCGTTTTTTTACCCCCCCCGAACTGCGGCAGTTCGCCCAGCACCCGCTGGTCGAGATCGGCAACCACACCCAGGACCACGCCATTTTGACCAACTACGAGGCCGAGGGTGTCCGCCAACAAGTCGAAGCCTGCCAACAAAACCTCTGGCAACTCACCGGCCGCCTGCCCAGCAGCATCGCCTACCCCAACGGCAACTTTAACCCCCAAGTGCTGGCCGTGTGCCGCCAATTGGGGCTAACCACGGGCGTGGGTGTGTGGCGGGGCAAAAACTATTTGCCGCTGCAAAGCCACCAATTACTTGATCTGCAAAGGTTTACCCCCGTGGGCGACCGCCCGTTGGCCCCTCAAATGGCCCACTTCCGGGCCGACCGCCCGTTGTGGGGGCTATGGCGGCGGTGGCGGTAATGGCTGGCTAAATTCGCCGCTTAGTGCGGGGCAATGGCCATATCCGGCCAGGTTTGCTAAATTTGGCAACCCATTCAACCCCATCACCTTTGGCCCGTTTCCTCCTCTTTTTGCTGGGCTTGGCCGCCTGCCAGCCCGGCCCGGCCAACCAAGCCGCCGACCCCAGCAACCTGGAACCTCCGCCTGACTTCATGCCCGCGCCCGAGGCCCCTGCCACCCGGCAGCGCGGGGTTTTCGCCGATGGCGATACCATCGCTTTTACCACCGATAGCACCGCAACGGCCGATGAGTTTGCCGAAGCCCTGGCGGCCTACCAACTGCCCCTGGTGGCCGATACGGCCGCGTACCCAAAAACGGCGGGCCAGTTGCGCCTGCCCCTGGCCAATGGCCAACTATTCATCCTCGAGGACGACGGCGAAGAAGACGGCCAGGATGACTTTGTGCGCCATACGTACCTAGGTTTCTTCCCGACCATTGGTTGTTACGCCGTGGAGTACCTGGCTTACGAAAGTAAAGGCTGCTACCTGCTGGAGCGCGCCGACAGCACCCAACACTTCTTCAGCGAACTACCTACCCTTAGCCCCGGCAACCACTGGCTGGCTGGCCCCTATTACGACTGGGAAACCATCGGGCCGCCCTACGAGGTGTACCTAGACCTTCGGCGGATCAAAGCCGGACGGTTGGGCACCGATCCGCTCAGTGCCGTGGTTTGGGAAGACGGCCAGCTCACCGACGCGGGCCAGTTAGCCCTCCAGCTGCCGGGGCCGATCCAGCAGTTGCGCAGTTGCTGGGCCGGGCCGCATACTTTGCTGGTGGAGGTAGAACTCACCAATCGGGCCACCGTGTATTGGCGGTGGCAAGCCGAGCAACCGTGAATGGGATACGATAAACCTCTCCCAGGTAGTATTAAAACCGCCTGATGAGTTTCCGCAATTATTTCAAAATCAAAGTTTTAACGAATGGAAAAAGACACTTTCAGCACCGCTGAAAAATCATGCAATCATTTGGTCATTACAATACCAAAATCAAATAGCGATTACGTGTTCCCTGTCTTTTGAATAGTTGATAATCAATGAGAACAATCATTTAATCATGCAATCATTTGGTCATTTCAATATTACCCCACCCAGCCACTCACCCATTTTTTGCCTCGGCAAACGCGGCCAGGTATTGGGCCAGGTACGCCTCGGTTTGCTGGCGGCGGTACTGCATGATAAACCGGGGGTGGTCCAACGTGATGATCTTGGCGAACCCGCCCAGTTCGTGGTTGGCCCGACGCAGGAACTGCTCGTTCTTTTTGCCAAAGCAGATGGCTACCGGCCCGGCCCCCCAACTGATTTGGGCGCGCAACGAAGCCAAAATGGCGGGCCAGAGGGCCTGGACGGTGGCCTCGTCATCGTAGTAATTGTAATTTTTCCCGTTTTTGACCAGGGCCAGCGGGTACATGGCCGTCAAGTAAAAATCGGCGAAAAAGCGGGCCGGGCCTCCGTAGGCGGCAATGGCGGTGTACACCCACTGGCTCGACAGTTCCGGCGATTTTTTGAGCGGGTTGACGATGCCGCAGTCCTGGGCCAGGCGCACGGGGTCAGTAAAGCTGAGGCCGGTGCTGCCCCCGCCAAACCGCCCGGGGTTAATGCCCACCATGAAGGTGCGCGGCCGCTCGTCGGCGTAAAACTTTTGGTAAAACGCCGCCACCAGTTCGCGGGTGGTAGGTGCTAGATAGGGGTTCATCACGGCTAACCCCGCAGGCAATGGAGGGGCGGTTTGCCCCAGCAAAAACTGGGTGGCCAGTTGGCCAAAAGTGGGCATGGCAAAGGGGGTTTGCCTGCAAAACAAACCATTACCGGGCAAAACCGCTAGGCAAACAACTGGAGCGCGTTAGCCGTGGTAGCCTGGGCCACTTGCGTAAGGGGCAGGTTTTTCAGTTCAGCCACCTTTTGGGCAATGAGCGGGAGGTAGGCCGGTTCGTTGCTCCGGCCCCGGTGCGGCAACGGGGCCAGGTAGGGGCTGTCGGTTTCCAGCACCAGGTGCTCGAGCGGGATTTGCCGCACGGTTTCGTGCAGGTCGGTCGCGTTTTTGTAGGTTACCACCCCGCCAATGCCCAGCTTAAAGCCCAGGTCGATGAGCCGCCGGGCCTGCTCCAGGCCGCCTACAAAGCAGTGCTGTACGCCAAACAACCGGCCATCTTGCAATTCGGTCAGCAGCTCGAGCGTCGGCTCCTGCGACTCGCGGCTGTGGATGATGAGCGGGCGGCCCAGGTCCTTGGCCCAGCCCGCCTGAATGCGGAACGCCGCCTGCTGCTGGGCCAACCGGGTTTTGTCCCAATACAAGTCGGTGCCCATTTCGCCAATGGCCGCAAAAGGCCGCTGGGCCAGCCAAGGCTCCATCGTGGCCAACTTTTGGCGGTAGTCGTCGGCCACCTCGCAGGGGTGCAGGCCCAGGGTGGCAAAGCACCGGCCGGGAAATTGGGTTTCCAGGTCCAGCATGGGTTGTAAGGTGTCCACATCCACGTTGGGCAGGTAAATCCGGTGCACCCCGGCAGCCTCGGCCCGTTCCATCACCCCGGCCAGGTCATGGTTAAATTTAGCGGCGTAATAAATATGGGCATGGGTATCAATCAAGTACGGGGTCATGGCCGGTCAGTAAGTTTTTTTGGGTTTTGATAAAACTAGCCCTAAATTTGCTCTTCACATCCTATCAGGTGTGATAAAGTTTAAGTTTTTATATAAATTAATTTGACGATGAATAAAAGCCAAACCCTGTGGGTTTGGTTTTTTTATTTGCAAATTAATCGATCAAGAATCTGTTCATCAGCGAGCCATTCTTAGATCATTCCACCCACAACAACAACCCTTTCAAATACTCGCTTTCGGGGTGGAAGATGTTGACCGGGTGATCGGCCGGTTGGCCCAGAAACTGGAGGATGCGGACGTTGCGCCGGGCATCGGCCGCCGCCCCGAACACGATTTTTTGGAACAGGAGTTTGTCGATGTTTTGTGAACAAGAGAAGGTCATGACCAGGCCGCCCGGCTCGATCTGCCTAAAGGCCAGCAGGTTGAGGTCTTTGTAGCCCCGGGCCGCGTTGGGCACCGACTTCGCGTTTTTGGCAAACGCGGGTGGGTCCAGCACGATCAGGTCGTACCGTTCATCGGTTTGGCGTAGGTACTCGAAGCAGTCGGCCGCGATGCCCTGGTGAGGGATTTGGGCGGGCCATTGGCCCCGGTTCAGTTCCAGGTTGGCTTGGCCCAGGGCCACCGCGTCTTTGGAAATGTCCACCGAGTGGACCAGCGAAGCCCCGCCCGCGAGCGCGTACACGCTGAACCCGGCCGTGTAGCTAAACGTGTTGAGCACCCGCTTGCCGTGGGCCAGGCCGCGCAGCAGTTGGCGGTTCTCCCGTTGATCGATGAAAAACCCGGTTTTTTGGCCTTTCTCGGGGTTTACGTAAAACTCGAGCCCGTGCTCGCGCACGCGCAAGGGTAGTTCCGGAGCCTCGGTGAGCCAGCGGCTTTCCTGGGGCATATCCTCCAGAAAATGGGAACTGGCCTTGCTTTTCAGGTAAATGTGGCGGTAGCCCAGCCCCAGCAACAACTCGGTGAGGGTGGGCAGCAGCTTCTCGGTGCCTTTGATGAGCAGTTGCAGCACCACCGTTTGGTGGTACACGTCGGCGATCACCCCCGGGAAAAAGTCGCCCTCGGCGTGGAGCAGCCGGTAGCAATTGGTGGTGGCCGGGTCCAGCAGGCGGCGGCGCAGGGCCAGCGCGTGCTCGATTTTGCCGCGCCAGTAGTCCGGACCAACCTGCCCTTGGCCAAAAAAAGCGGCGGAGGCGGCCATGCCCTGGCCCCAGGCTGGTTCCATAAACTCGAACAAGCGGCACACGATTTGGCTCTGCGGCGAGAAAAACCCGTAAGCCAGCGTTTGGCCCTCGGCGCTCTGCACCTCCACGATATCGCCATTGGCAGCCTGGGGCAATTTTTTAACCGCCCCGCTAAACACCCAGGGATGGCGGTGCAGCACGGCCCGCTCTTTTTTGGGCAGCAGTTGCAAGATAGGGAACTGAGACATGGCCGCAAAAATGGGAAGAAAATGCCACAAAGGGCCATAGGCCACGCAACCAGGGACTGTGCTCCTATTTTGGGGCAACTTGGGCGGGTGAACGCAATCCCGACCCGAGTACGGGTAACATAGCAGAGTACTTATCAAAAGAAAACCGCTGGCCGTTGGCCAGCGGTCCGTAAAACCCTAGTGGTCAGGCTATTTTATAAATTATCTGGTTGGTAGAACCTCACCGTGCCGTCGCCTTCGGAACTGATGATCAGCAGGCTTTTCTGGTTAGGGCTTTGGGTGGCCCGCACCAGTAACGCACCCTCGGGGGCATCGCCCGAGGGCAACATCTGGAGCAAGGTGGGCGCGGTGGGGTTGCTCACATCGTACACGGCCACGGCATCGGCCCGCTCCATCCCCACAAAGGCAATGGGCCGGTTGTTGATGCGGGCCACCGTTACGGCTTCCGGCTCCACGCCTTTGTCGTCGCTGCGGGCATCGTCGTATAGGTTGGCGGCAATGGCTCGTTCCTCAAGTTGGCGACCGCAGTCGTACACCAGGTTGCCGTTGGCCGCGTCCCAAATGCTGAACGAGCGGGAACCTACCACGTAAATTTCTTCCAGTTCGGGGTCGGCATCGGTGTTGCCCACCGCCGTGGAAACGTTGAGGCGGCCCAGGCTGGCATCGGCCCGCAGGGTGGCCGCATTGGGGAAACGGGCCGGGTCCAGCGTGAGGGCGCTCAAGCGGCGGTTCTCGGTGTAGCCCGCGTACTCGCGCGCGTCGCCCTCGTTGGCCGTGATCAAATACGGCTGGTTGTTGGTCGTGAAAAACGCGATGGCATCGGGCTGGTAGTGGCCGCGCACGGGCCAGGTGGCCAGTGCAATCCGGCTGTCCCGGTCGCTGGGGTCAATGGCGTTGGCGGTCTGGTTAAAGTCCTTGGTACCCAGGGCAAAAAGGCCCGTGATGCGGCGGGCGGTCAGGTCCACGCGCGCGATCCCGTTGTTTTCCTGCAAAGTAACCCAGGCGGTGTTCGAGTCGTCGGAAACGGCCACATATTCCGGCTCGATGTTCTGGGCAAAACCCGTGGGGCCAAACACCTTGAACCCGTTGCGTACCAACTCGGTCTGCTGGTTGGCAAACCCGGCAAAGTCGAGCGTGGTAACGGTAAAATCGGCCACGTTGATGATCGACACCGAGCCGGCCGGGTCAATGGTGTAGGCATCGTTAGGCTCGCCCTCGTTGGCCGTGATCGCCAAGCGGCCATCGGGGCTAAAGGTAACCATGTCGGGCAGCGGGCCAACGGTTACCTGGCGGGTAATGGTCAGCCGTTCCGCGTCGTAAAACACCACCTGGCCGTTGTCGGTTTTGGTGGGGGCCTCCAGGGCCACGGCCAGCAAGCCGTCGTGGGCGGCCACACTGTTGGCGGCCCCCAAGGTGCCCAAGTTGATACTGGGCAGGCGGTTCACCACCGGAAAAGCCGACAGGTCAAGCACCTCGATGCGGGAGGCCCCGTCGTTGTTCACCACAAACAACCGCCGACTGCGCCAATCGTACGCCGAGATTTCGGAGGCCCCCACGTTGCCCAGGTCCACTTGGGCCACTTCCCTGAAACTAGCATACGCCTTTCTTTATGATCATAAGCTTTAAATTAAATCACTTTTAGAAGGGCAAAACTGCGCTACTTGTTAAGGGCATTCGTTTACGGTTTCGTTAAAAAATTACGGATAAAATGTGAATAAAAACTTGTTTTGTTTCTCAAGAATTAAATTACCGATCACCTTCTCTTTCCTTCAAAGTAATTGTTCCTGAAAAAAACGATATAAATTCATATAAAATACTGATTTTCAATTTATTAATTTCTGACATCCATTTAACTATTACTTCACTTTAGTTTGTTGAAAAAAGAAGTTATTGTGAAGACAGCCTGCGCGATTGGGTGGTGATTGGGATAGTGTAGTTTGAGAAAATCCTCGTGAGCCGCAGAAGATTAGCCGCCGGATGACAAAAGTGTCCGGGCTTTTGGGCGAACCGGTGCGGGCGAACGCTATCACGACCCAAGTACGGGCAATGTGACAGAGGTCTATCCATCTTTCAACCTTAAAATTGTGTTGGCAGAGCCTTTATTCTCATGCGCAAAGTCCTCAAAAACACCTTGTTCGCGTTTAGCTTGGCCATTTTGGCTTACCTGCTGCTGGCCTTGGTGGGCACGCTGGTGCCGCCTGCCGCTAGCCGCCGGGCCGCCTACCTCAGCCTCGGCTGGGGCGACGAGGGCTTTTACCTCAACTCGTTCGGCGGGCAGTTCCCGGGCGTGGGCACTACCTTGGCCGCCGTTTTTTGGCCCACGCCCAGCCTCATGCACGTGGGCTTTTGGGCGGCCCCGCCCGCACCCGGCCCGCAGGTGGCCCGCTTGCTGGTTACCCCGGCCCAACTGGGGCGGCTGCTGGCTTATGCCGGGGCCTCGTTTGCCCGCCAGCCCAACGGGTCATTCCAGTTCAAACAAACCGGTTACGGCCCCCACGATTACTTTTTTACCGCCCAGGGCCATTACCACCTGTTTTTTACTTGTAACAACTGGACCAACCAGGCCCTAGCCCAGGCCGGACTGCCCGCCAGTTGGTGGAGCCCTTTTGCCCAGGGCGTGATGTGGCGCGTGCAAGCCCCGGAGCCAAACCCCAAAGTGGAATAACGCTTAACCGGGGTTGCCGTTTGTTTTTTGCTGATTTAAAGCCCAATTTTGCGCCGCTATTTT
>JALONO010000122.1 GCA_025454895.1 Bernardetiaceae bacterium | reverse complement strand
ATGCGCTTGCTGGTTTTCTGGCGGTCGAACTTGATCGGCTCGGTCAGGTTGTTGGCCGGGCCAAAGGTGAACACCGCATACACATTGGGCGCGGCGTACAGGAAGTCGAGCAGGGCGCGGTTTTCCGGCTCCGACACCGGGAACTCGCCCGCGCCGGGGGTAAAGATGGGGTAGTCGAACGTAAAGTTTTTGTTCAGGGCCACCCCGCCCTCGCCGTCCTCGTTGTATTTGCCGTCTTTGTCGTTGTCCACCCCTTCGGCAAAATAAAGGTACTGGCCGCGCTCGCCCTTGGTAGGGTCGGCCTTGACCATCACGCGCGGGCACGCGCGGGTCCTTGTCGTGGGGCTTGTGCGTGCCCGTGGGGTCCTGCACGCGCACGTAGGTGATCAGCCCGTCGCCGTTCAGGTCTTCGGGGCCGTCCTCGTCCAGCTTGCCGTCGCGGTCGTCGTCGGTGGGGCGGGCATTGCCGCTGCGCTCGTACTTGAGCTTGGCAAAGTACTGGCCCGCCGCGTCGGGGTTCACCAGCGGGATAATGTACAACGTTTTGGTTTCCAACAGTTTGGCCACGCTATCTTGGCTGGCATTGGCCAGCAGCTTCTCGGCCAGTTGCACCGCCACCTCGGTGCCGGCCAGGTGGGTACCCTCCACCCCGGCCACCAGGGCCAGGGCTGGTTTGGTTTTGGGGTCGCCCTTGCCCAGGGTGAGCAGCCAGATGTCCTTACCGGTGGCAGTTTTGCCCAGCGAGCGCACCTGGGCCAGGCCGCCTGCCTGGGTAGTTAGCCGGGCCAGCCGGGCCGACAGTTGGGCGAAATCGGAGTAGCCGGCCTGGGCCAGGCCCGCGCCGGGGTTGCCCAAGCCCCACAGCAGTTTTTTTCATGCGGAGGGTAAAGGTGAGAAAAAGCAAAAGGGCCAGCGGCCCGTGCAGGGCAAAACTAGGGCCTCCGACCGGGTTCACAAAAACTTAAACCAATTAATTATTTGTTGATAATCAATGACTTAATGATTTTTTTGATTGCTTGCAATCGCGAAAGCTAGCCATTGATGTAAACAACCCGCCCGACACCGGGGTAACTCAGGCAGCGGGCGGGATAACGGCCAATGGGCCGCGTCAATTAACTAGACTTGCTAAAAAGGGTACTGCGCCGGGCTTGTTCCACCACCTTGGCCGAACCTTCGCGGCCCAAATACTGGGCAATGAGCGCGTGGGCCAGGTACAGCACGGGGATCATGGCGATGGCGACCACGAATTTGTACAGGTAATTCATGGTGCCTTGGGCCAGCACTTGCACCAGCGGCCAGCGCGGGTTACCAAACACGTAGAACGCGATGGAGAGCACCACGAAGCTGTCGATCAGTTGCGAGATGAGCGTGGAGCCGATGGCCCGCACCCAGATGACCCGGTTGCCCGTAAGCCGCCGCAGCCACTGGAACGCGAAGGCATCGATGAGTTGGCCTACCAAGAACGCCACCAACGAGCCGATGATAATGCCCTGGCTCTGCAAAAAAATGCGCCCGTAGGCTTCGTTGATGTTCATAGGCTGGCCCAACGAGTCCTTAGCGTTGAGCTGCACCCAAAAATCGGCCGGGGCCAGGCCCGCCGACAGCCAGATCATGAAAAACGTGTAGATGATGAACCCCACCGTGGCAAACGAGATGCGCCGCACCCCGCCCACGCCAAAGTATTCGTTGATCACGTCGCTTACGGTAAACACCACCGGCCACAGCACAACCCCGGCCGTGAGGTTAAAATCCAACACAAACCCGCCGAACAACTCAAGCTGGGCGGGTGGCAAACCCAAGGTTTTTTCTAACGAGAATATTTTGCCCCCGATTAGCTCGGCCACTAGGGCGTTGGTCAAAAATATCCCGCTCAACAGAAAAAAAAGGGTGTTGCGCTTCTTAACAAAGGTTTGATTGGAAGCTTCCAATGGAAAAAATCAGGAATTTGAAAAAAAGAATTGACAGGTGCGTAAGAAGTTTAGTCTTTTGGTTAGGTAACGGACTATTGATCAAAGTTGTTTGAAAGCTACCCTTGCGCAACGGGCAAAACTTGGCTTTATGCCAGGGGTATTTTTATTTTGAACCGAAAATTTGACCCGCAAGTTCGTTAGGCCATGTGGCGCGTTATTTTAGGCTGGCTGTTTTTGCCGGTGTTCGTGGTGGTATTTTTTACCCTATTGCTCGTATTTCACGTGGCGCAAGTGGTGGCCCTGCGTGGGGGAGGTTACGAAATCCATAAAAAAACCGTTGACTGGTTATTGTTCTGCTTGCTCAAAGCCCTGTGGCTGGTAGGGGGCCGCGTGCGCTTCAAAGCCCAGTTGGCCCAACTGCCCACCGATCGCCCGCTGATTGTGGTAAGCAACCACCAGAGCATGTACGATATTCCGTTGCTGGGCTGGTTGTTCCGCCGCTGGCACCCCAAATATGTGTCGAAGAAAGAACTGGCCACGGGCATCCCCAGTATTTCGTACAACCTGCGCCACGGCGGCTCGGTGTGCATCGACCGCAAGGACAACCGCCAGGCCCTGCCCGCCCTCAAAGCCTTTGGCGAGTATTTGGCCCAGCACGGCTACGCGGGCTGCATCTTCCCCGAGGGCACCCGCGCCCGCGACGGCCAGGTGAAACCGTTTAAGCCCCAGGGCTTTGCCATTTTACTCAAGACCATGCCCACGGCCGTGGTGGTGCCGGTGGCCATCCAAGGGTCTTGGCTATTGCAGAAGTATGGGTTTAAGCCGATCCCGTTTGGGGTGAAGTTAACCTGCACCCAATTACCGCCTATTGCGCGCGAGGGCAAAACCTCGGAGCAGATTATTCAAGAAACCGAGGCGGCCATCCGCGCCTTTTTGGGCCAAACGCTAGAACCAACCGTTTGATTTTTTGAGGATTAGGGTAGGGGAAAGTGCCGACCAAAACCGCTACCAGGGCGTTGGATAATCATGTGCCAAAATCAAACTCAGCTTGCGTATTTTAATTTATTAAATCGCTGAAAATCAGCGAGAAAAATCATTTAATCATGCAATCATGGAGTCTTTTAGCATTAGTATTTCAACCACTTCATTTTTAGGGTTTTGATGAAATAGCCGCCCACTACCGAGCGGGCTTGGAAGCCCACCATGAGGCCGTTAGTGGTTTGGTGCCAGTCCGTCAGGGGCACGCGGCTGCCGGTTTCGTGGGCAAAACGGTAAATGGGGAGCAGCAATTTTTTAAAGTCTTCGTCGCGGCGGGCTAGGGTGGCGGTCCACAGCACCCAGTCCGACTTGGTGTAGGTTTTCCGGCTATCGAGGGGCAGGCCGTAGGGGCCTTGCTGGTTCAGGTAATGGAACACCTCGCGCTCGGCCACCTCTGGCGGGAACACCTTGAGGCCCAGCAGGTCGTCCCACACGAGGTTGTACTTTTGGCTCCAAGTGCCCGGTTTGCCAAAGGCCAGGTTGTAGTGTTGGGCATCGCGGGCCAGGTTCATCCACTTCAGGGCCATTTCACGGGCCAGTTGTTGGTACTCGGCGGCGGCCTTGGGGTTGCCCAGTTGGCCGGCCAGCTTGCCGTAAGCGGCCAGGGCCAAAATCGCCTTTACCGATAGGTTGGCGTTGCGGGCCAGTTTGCCGGCAAAATCGTCGGTGCAGAGTTGGTCGGCGGGGTCTAAGCCCTCTTTTTTCAGAAACTCGGCCCAGGTGGTCAGGGTTTTCCAGTGGGCTTTGGCGTAAGCGGGGTTGCCTTCGGCTTGGGCCAAAGCGGCCACCAATAGCAGCATGTTGCCCGCTTCTTCCACGGGCATATCGTGCGGGTAAGTTTGCCCGTTGGCCAGCGGGTAAGTGCCCAGGTCATGGGCGGGGAAGGGCTTGGTCCACTTTCCCTTTTCGGAATACTGGAAAATAAATTCCAACATCCCCCGCAGCAGGGGCGGGCTGTACAGTAAAAACAACGGGGCCGATGGATAAGTAACGTCCACCGTGCCAATGGACCCGTTCGAGAAGTTTTCTTTAGAGAAAAACAACAGCTTGCCTTGCGGGTCAGCCACGGCCTTGTGGGCCGCAATGGCCTGACGGTAAGCCAGTTGGCAGAGCTGGGCGTACTCATCGCCCCCGGCCTGGAGGGCATCGTCGTACAGTTTTTTATCGAACTGATCGCATTTTTTCATCACCGCGCCGTATTGGACTTGGGCGGCGGCCAGCATTTTCTCGGCGGTGCTGCCGGGGGCGCGCCGCCACCAGGGCCGCAGGTTTTGGCCAAAGTACTGCACGGAGTAGGTGTCGTCGTAGGCTAACACCAGCCAACGTTCGGCCGGGACGCTGCCTACCTTGCCTAGGTCAAAGGTTATGGCCAGGCCCGCTTCGGTGGCGGGCAAATTGGCCAGGGCGGGGCTGGCACTCGGCTGGTTTTGCAAAAACGCCCCCCGCAGCTGGGCGGCCGGGCCGGCCTGCGCGCGCTCGCCCAGCAGCAACAGTTCGCCCCAATCGATGCGCACGTCGTCGCCTTTGCGCTGGAGCACCGGCTGGGCGGCGTTGCCTAGGCGGGCCAGCGGCTGCTTGCCCACTTTGCCCAGGCCCATTTTTACCGGGGCGGCGGGGTCGTGGGTGGCCAGCAGTCCGCTTGCCCCAAAAAAGAGGCGCACCTGGTGCGGCTCACCGTCGGCACTGGCCGCCGTAAAAGTTACGTAAGTGGCGGGGCGGCTCAGGGTTTCCAGGTCGTTGGGCAGCAAGGGCGAGGTAAACTGGAGCATGACCTCCGTTGGCCCACAGGTAAAGCGGTAAGCGGTTTGGGTGGCGGTAACTTTCACCTGCTTTTGGTTGGCAGGTTGGACATTAGCCAACTCGGCGGGTGGTTGGTAGTCGTACAGGCCCACATCGGCATAGGCATGGCGGCCGCCGTTTTTGGCTTGTACGGCCAGTACGTTGCGACCGCGTTGCAAGGTAGCCAGGGCTTGGTCGGGTAGTTCAAAATCGCGGTAGCCCCACACCGGCCCGGCGGTTTCCAGTACCTTGATGCCGTTGAGGTAAACGGCGGCGGCCTCGGCCTGGAGCCGTACTTTTAGGCGGAGATTGTGAAAGTGAATGTCTTTTAAATCAAAAGATTGACGATACCAAAGCTCGTCGCTCGTCCACCGGGTGCGGGGTTCGGGCTGGTGGGTTTGCCCAAAGGGTACTTGGCCAGTTGCCCAGTCTTGGTCGTTAAATCCCGGCGAAAACCAGCCTGGCCCCGGGGCTTGGGTGGCGTACCTGACCGTGGCCGGCTGCACCTTGCCTTCGGGCAGCACGGCTCGGGGCGTTAAATTAGGCAGCATGAGCACGTAGTTCTGACCGTCCACCTGGGCGTAGGCCTCCAGTGGGTGCTCGGTGCCGCTCCAGTGCCGGGTGGGGTAGTGGTTGAGCCAGTCGTTGAAACTCCAGATGCTAAAGTAGGGGTCGTGGGTTACCAGCGGGTACGCGGGCGGGCGGAGTTCGGGCTGGGCGGCGGCCCAAGGGCAAACGGCCAGCCAAGTCAACAGACAAAGCGGGCCAGCAACGGAGGTAAGTTGCATAGCAGACAATAGAGGGATCCACTTTTTGAACTTAGCAAACTTAGGTCAAAATGAGGGAATGATTACCTGATTAAGTGATTATCAAATATTTACAAAAACACAGTTACGCAATCTGATTTTAATTTAAGGATTACAATCAATTAACCAGTGGTTTTTGCAACGGATGTCTCACCTCAGTCATTGGCCTGGCCCAGCAAAATGAGGGCGAAAACGGCGTAGTTGATCATATCGCGGTAGCTGCCCTCCACCCCCTCCGAGACCAGGGTGGCCCCGGCGTTGTCCTCAATCTGCTTCACGCGCAGCAGTTTCATCAAAATAATATCGGTGATGCTGCTCACGCGCATGAGGCGCCAGGCTTCGCCATAATCGTGGTTTTTGTTTTGTTGAAGGGCCAAGGTATCGGCCACCACTTGGTCGTAGGCGGCCATGGTGGGGGCCAGGCCCAGTTCAAGCGGGGCGGTGGGCGGCAGGCGCATCTGCACCAAGGCCATCACGGCATAGTTGACGATGGCCACAAACTCCCCGGCCAAATCGTCGGCGATTTTCTGCGTGCCCTTTTCTTGCACCGAGCGGATGCGCATCGCTTTGATATAAAGCTGATCGGTGAGCGAGGGCAGCCGTAAAATGCGCCAGGCCGTGCCGTAGTCGCGGGTTTTATCTTCAAACAAATGGCGGCAGTGGGCAATCACGCGCTGGTACTGGGCCAGGGTATCGGGCATGGCGGGGGGCTGCTTAATTTCTAGGCAAAATTATCCGCAAATCGGCCTTTTCCTCCCATTTTTACGGGGCGGCCCGCTAACGGCCTCATCTTGCTCCGGTGAAAGACGGTATTTTCTACACCAAAAACACGCTCAACCTCGGCGGCCACCTGCTGGACTTGGCCCGCCCGGCCGTGATGGGCATCCTCAACGTTACGCCCGACTCGTTCCACGACGGCGGCCGCCACAAAACCTTGGACAAAGCCCTGGCCCAGGCCGAAGTGATGCTGGCCCAGGGCGCGGCTATGATCGACGTGGGCGGCTACTCGACCCGGCCCGGCGCCCCCGACGTGCCGCTAGACGAGGAACTGGCCCGGGTGGTGCCCATTGTTAAGACCCTGGGCAAAAAATTCCCTAAGGCTTTTATTTCGGTGGATACGTTCAGGGCCGAGGTAGCCCGCCAGGCCGTGGCCGAGGGGGCCGTATTGGTCAACGATGTTTCGGGCGGGCAGTTGGACCCTGCCATGTGGCCCACCGTGGCCGAGCTAAAGGTGGGCTATGTGCTCATGCACAGCCGGGGCACGCCCCAGACCATGACCCAACTCACTCAGTATGAAGATATATTGAACGAATTATTGGACTATTTCCAGTCGGCCATTGCCCAGTTGCAGGCCCTCGGCTGTCGCGACGTGGTGGTGGATCCCGGCTTGGGCTTTGCCAAAACCGCCGAGCAGAGCCATTTTCTGTTGCATCACTTGCATTATTTGAAATTGCTGCACCAACCCATTTTGGTGGGGCTTTCGCGCAAGTCGATGGTTTACAAAAAGCTGGGCGGCACCCCCGAAACCGCCCTCAATGGCACCACCGCCCTGCACGCCGTGGCCGTGCAACAAGGGGCGGCCTTGCTGCGCGCCCACGACGTGCGCGAGGCCGTGGAGGTGATCAAATTGTTGACTTGAAAACAGAAAATCTTTTCCGATTATTTTTAGCTAACGCTTCGCTTACTAAGAACCATTCTTGACCATAAATCTATTATGGCATGTAAATATTGGGGCGTTTCACTTAAAAATTCATCGTTTTCACCTTACAATCAGTAACTCAAACAGCTTGTTAGACATGCCAAAAATGCCGATCTGGGCTTGCGATGGCTTTGGCGCAGAATCAATTGCATTTATTCGGCAAACGCCCAAGGTGGCATATTATTTGGAAAATATTTTTTGCCTTATAGTCTGGTATGATCATCAGGCAAACCCTATGTACTGCACGTTTCCTCTGCCAATTCGCCAAATTGGCCTCTTTTTATTGCTCTCAGTTTTTGGGGCGTTCTCAACCGCGCAAGCTCAAAAACGTTCCAAGAAGTCTTTTTCCGAACAGCGATCAGCCGAGCTACCCAGCGGCACCAGCCTCATCGCGGGCAAGGTAGTGGACAAACGGCGCGTGAACTTGCCCGGGGTAGCCGTGATGATCCAGGGTACCGCCACCGGCACCATCACCGATGTGAACGGGCTTTACACTTTAAAAACCAACGTCAACAACCCGGTTTTGCGGTTTAGCTTACTAGGCTATACCACCCAGGAAATTTCGCCCAACGGCCGGGCCGAGGTAAACCTCATCATGCGCGATTCGCTCGAGGGGTTTACCGAAATGGTGGTTACCACCGGGCGGCAGGCGGTGCGCCGGTTGGAGGCCACCTCGTCCATCAACATTGCCGACGGCCGCGAGCTGCTGGCCAAAATGCCCGCCACCATGGCCGACGCCCTCCGCTACACGCCGGGGGTGTACGCCGTGTCGCAGCGCGGGCGGGTGCGCAGCAGCGTGGTGATGCGGGGCTTCCCCGAAGACCTCTCGGCCGGGGACCGCTACTCGGCCCTTCTGATCGACGGGCTGTCAGCTTTTCCGGCCAGCGGCAACATCACCGACCAGTTTTACACCCCGGACCTCAATTTAGAACGGATCGAGGTGGTGCGCGGGGCTTCTGCCACGTTGTTTGGCCGTAACTCGGCGGGTGGGGTGTACAACGCCATCCTCAAAACCGGGGGCGAAAAACTCCAGGGCATTGTCCAGCAAACCTATTCGCCCTCCCCGGCTAACCCCGGCCAAATGTGGCAAACCGGGGCCAACCTAAACGGCCCGCTGGGCGAGCGCAAGGCTTGGCGGTTTAACGTGGGGGGCTTCTACTTGCACGACCCCGGCTACCGGCTCCAGATCAAGCCCGACCAAGGCCACCAAGTGCGGGCCAATGTGGACTACTTGGGCAAGCGGGCTAACCTGCGTTTTTATGGCATGAGCCGCAATCTAACCTTGTCTCATAGTGCCGACGTGCCTTTTGATCCCCAAACCTTAGCAATAATGCCCGGTTTTAGCAACCGCTGGGCCTTATTTAGCCCCGGTTTGTATGACCTGAACTACACCCGGCCCACGGGGGTAACGGTAACTACCATCCCCGGGGTGAGAGGTAACCGGGCCAACCTTAGAACCGGCAACGTGGGTGCGGATAACGAACCCATGAACTTTACCAAAGGTTACAACATTGGCCTCCGTTCAAGCGTAGAGCTTGGCCGCGGGTTCTCGGTGCAAAACCATTTCCGTTACCAACAAATGCAGGTGGGCACCAACGTTTTAGTGGGGGCCAACTATGCCCGGCTGGCCGGAGTGGCCATTTTCAACAGCACTGGCCATCGTGATTTACAAGATGTAGTGAACGAACTCATCCTAAAAAAGGAATTAAAAATCGGTAGAGCGAGCCACACTTTTTCCCTGGGCGGGTATTATTCTTGGTTCCGGCAAGATGTTTACAGTGCTGGCTTTATATACAACCTTAACCTCACCAACCCGGAGCAAGTAACCGTAAACCGGCCTGGCATTTTATCGCATATTCTGAACGGGGCCAATGGCGAGGCCAGGGTAATTAACCAAGCGGTTTTTTTGGGTGATGAAATTGACTTTGGCAAGCTGAAGGTCAATCTGGGCGCGCGCCTCGATTACGGTAAACTAGACCTGCTCACCTATCTGCACAAATCGTCAAACGGGCAGTTGAACGGGCCTACGTTCCCCTCGCAATTCGTTGACCAGCGGGTCATTGACCTCGATGGCATAAGCGGCACCATGAGCTTCAACTACTTGTTGGGCAAAACCGCCTCGCTGTACGGCAACCTAGTGCGAGGGTTCCGCGCCCCGGACGAAGCCAGCTTTTTACCTTTGGTGCGGACACCAGAAGAGCCCGTGAACCGTTACGCCAACCCCACCCCACTGGCCGAGAGCGACCAACGTTGGGCGGTTAATGTGAACCAGCCCGAGATTATCCACAATGCGGAGCTAGGGTTCCGCCGGGGCCGGGAAGAACTGATCATCGACATAGCAGTTTTCGGTAGCGACATCCAAAACCGCCTCACCAGTTCGCTCACCGAGGTAACCCCTGGCAACATCAGCTCGGTGGCCGTGAGCCAGGGCACCATCCGTATTTATGGAACCGAGGCGGCCATTCACTATACCCCGTTTGCTTTGCCGGGTTTGGATTTAAAAACCAACTTTACTTTCCAGCGCAGCCTTTATCAGTCGTTCCAGAACTTCGCTTACGATAACCGCCCCACCACGCCCGTAGCCGAGCGCACCCGCGACGTATCGGGCAACCGGGTAAAAAACAACCCCGGCTTTATGTGGAACTGGCTGGCCAACTACGAGCGCCAGTTTGGCCGGGCCATCTTTGGCCTCAGCGTGGACGGCAACTATGTGGCCGACCGCTACGGCGAAGAGGCTAACCTGGTTAAGTTGCCCAATGTGATGCTGCTAGGGGCTACCCTTACCTGCCGGGCCAAGGTAGGCCGGTTCGACGATAGCCAGAACCAGTTAGCCTTAAGCTGGCATGTGCAGAACCTGACCAACGTGCAGGCCATGCAATGGCTATTAGACCTAAGCCCCATTGGTACTATGCGCGGGGCCAATTGGGCGGCTTTGCCCGGTGTGCCTTATCTGCCCCGGCGTTCGTTCATCACGTTGAGCTATTCGTTCTAACTCCAAAATGACTTAGGTGTCTGATGATCAGATATTTGAAACGTATAAACCGCTAACCTGCATTTACTTTTGACAGGATCGCCTGGCCAGGGCCGCAGATAGGCTGGTGCGTTGGTCTGTTGATAGCATACCGCCGCCCGTCCTCCTCTTGATTATGGAGGTGCACGGGCGGCGGTGGTTATCTCGATGAGTTTGAACAGGCCAGCGGCCTAGCTCATAAAATCACGGCTGGGCTCTTTCTTCATGATGGCGGCCACGATGAGGGCGGCAATGGCCCCAAACATAGGCCCCGTGACCAGGGCGACCACCACATAAAACCAAGGGTTGAACATAAAGCCCATCATACCCATGGTTTGCTCGATCTGTTCATCGGCCATGCCCTGTTTTTCCATTTCGGCCTGGGTTTGCTCTTTGATCACATCAACAAAGGCGGGGTCAACGATCTGGAACCATACCACAAAGAAAATCGCACTGATCACTGAGCTCACAACGCAGGCCAAAAAGCCCGTCATAAAGCCCTGGCCTAGGGTCATCGTGCCATCATTGCCCGCTTTAAATTCCCGACAGGCCAGCACCAAGCCGCCAAACGTGATCAAAAAAGCCAGGTATTGGACAGGATTGTTCTGGAGCTTGAAACTGTAGAGGACGGCCGTGAAAACGGCTCCGGCCAAACCCATAATCAAGCCCCATTTTACGCCCACTTGGCGGGGGGTAATTGTAGTTTCCATTTGTATTGGATGTTTTGTTGTTGAGATGCGCGGACGTTTTTCCGCTTTAGAAAATTAAAACGAAACTCGGCCCGCAAGGTTGGGTTTTTAATTAAGATTTGTTAACTTTTCTGCTTAACATCGCGCTGGGCGGGGCCATTCGCTCAAGCCTGAAAATGAAAACGATATTCTTCTCGGATGCGCACCCAAGCCATTTACGATTACATTATTGTGGGCGCGGGGTCGGCGGGCTGCGTGCTGGCCAGCCGCCTCAGCGAGGATACTGAAAACCAGGTGCTTCTGCTGGAAGTCGGCCCGGCCCAGGCCGACCTGCGGGTGAAGGCTCCCGGTGGCTACGGGCTACTGCATTTTAGCCGGTACGACTGGGCCTTTACCACCGAGCCGCAGCCCCAACTGAACCAACGCCGCTTGCACCAACCCCGGGGCCGGGTTTTAGGCGGCAGCAGTGCTACCAATGCCATGGCCTACATCCGGGGCCACCGGCTCGACTATGACGATTGGGGCCGGGAAAATCCCGGTTGGTCGTACCAAGAGGTGCTGCCCTACTTTAAAAAGTCGGAGCATAATGCCCAGTTTGTCAATGAGTTTCATGGCCAGGGCGGCCCGTTGCACGTGAGCCACCAGCAAGCGTTTGTTAGCCCGTTTGGCCCGGCCTTCGTAAATGCCTGCCAAGAATGGGGGCTGCCCGCCAACGCTGATTTCAACGGGGCCGACCCGCTGGGGGCCGGGCTGTTCCAGTTTACCATCAAAAACGGCGAGCGGCAAAGTGCGTACAGCGCGTTTATAAAGCCGGTGCTGGCCCGGCCTAACCTGCACGTGCGGGCGGGCCTAACGGTGCAAAAGGTGCTGATCCGGCAAAACCAGGCCCAGGGTGTGGTGGTGATGACAGGCCGCCAAGCTACCGAAACCCTACTGGCCCGCCGCCAAGTGATATTGTGCGCCGGGGCCTTCGGTTCGCCCGGCCTGCTCATGCGCTCGGGCGTGGGCGAACCGGCCGAGCTGCGCCGCCTGGGCATTACGCCGGTACACCCCTTGCCCGGCGTAGGCCAAAACCTGCACGACCACCTGTTTTTTGGGGTAAGCGCCCTGGCCAGCCAGCCCCTGGGCATCAACCACCACCTGGCCCCTTGGCGGCTAGGCCGGCAACTGTGGCAGTACCTCACGCGGCGGCAGGGCATTTTCACGGCCAGCCCGCTCGAGGCCAACGCTTTTGTGGCCACCCGCCTGGCCACCGACCGGCCCGATTTGCAGTTGCACTTTGCCCCCATCCAAATCGGGGGCGACTACCGGGCCGATATGCACCGCCCCCATACCTACCCTTACGCCGACGGCTTTACCATTTTGCCCAGCCTTTTGCAGCCCCGCAGCCGGGGTTACGTAACCTTGCGCTCGGCCAGCCCTGGGGAGCCGCCCTTGATCCAGCCCAATTACCTGGCCCACGAGGCCGACCGAGATCTGCTGTTGGAAGGGGCTAAAATCGCACTACAAGTGCTGGCTGCTGAGGCATTTGGGCCTTACCGTGCCTGCATCCACTTCCCGCCCGGCCAGCCAAACGACGATGAGTTGATGGCCCACATCCGCCGCATGGCCGAGTGCATTTACCACCCGGTGGGCACTTGCCGCATGGGCCCCGGCCCCGATGCGGTGGTGGACGCGCGCCTGCGGGTTCACGGTCTGGACCGCCTGGCCGTGGCCGATGCCTCCATTATGCCCAAGATCGTGAGCGGCAACACCAATGCCGCCTGCCTCATGATCGGGGAAAAAGCGACTGACTTGCTGCGATAACACCTGCCGATTGCCCAGGCGGCCTGGTGGTTACGGCCTTCCGCACCAACCTTTTCCCTTGGTTTACGTATTATTGTTGCTAAATTGTTAACAAAATACGGCCAATATGAATAAATGGTTGCTTGGGCTGTTGCTTTTGGCAACGCAGGCTGGGCAGGCCCAAACCACCGACCAAGGGCTGGGTACTTGGAACATCCTCAACCTACGCTACCAACTGGCCCTGCGCTGGACTTTAAGCGGCGAAGCGCAACTACGCAGCCTGGGCTTTTATCATAACTTTCATTATTACGAGGCCAAAGCCGCCCTAGGTTATAAGGTAACTGACCAACTAAGCGTCCTGGTGGGCGGCGGCACTTACCAAACTTACCGCGAAGGCGGCAGCTTTGTGGAGCCAAAAGTGAACGACGAGTTCCGGCTTTGGAGCCAGGTGAACTTGCAAAACTCTTGGGGGCGGCTGCGCATCGAGCACCGTTACCGCTGGGAAAACCGTTGGACCCTGCGCGGCTACCGTAACCGGTTCCGTTACCGGCTGCAAGGGTTGCTGCCGCTTAACCAGCCAAAAGTATTGCCCCGCACCTTGTACTTGCTGGCCTGGAACGAGTTGTTTTTCACCGATGTGCCTACCTACTTTGAGCGCAACCGGGTGTTTGGCGGCCTGGGCTACGAGGTAAGCCCCCGGCTGGCCTTGCAAGCGGGCTGGCTGCACCAGTTCGACTATTTTGTGAACGACGAAACGGGTAAAAACTTTTTCCAGATCGCCATGTTGCTCAACTTGAGCCAAAAAAGCCGCCCGAACGTAACCCCCAGTACCGACGAATAGCACCGCTGGGCGAACTAGCCGGGCCAGCATTCTCGGTGAACCAGGTGGTAGCATTTGGCGCAGAGCAAAGCGAGGGCCGGTGCGCCAAATCAAGTAAATGGCCTTTATTATACCTCTTGTATATTAGCTGTAGTTAGGTCGAGATTGCGTCCCGGCCCACTAGGCTCGCCCCAAAAGCTCATTCGCTTTTGGTCGTCCGCCGGACGGCAAAAACGGGAGTTTTTGAGCGAGTAAGTGCGGCTGGATAGGGTGGGGCCAAAGAGAGTGGATTTTGAACGAAAATTTGGGCTTTCGTCTAGTCAAAATCTAATGTGCAAGAAGTCTATTGTAAACAAGGGCGTAAATTTCTGGCCAAGCAAGCAACTGTTAAGGGTTAAGGCTTGTACTTTCGGGTAAGCAAGAGTTGGCCCGTCCTATTTTGTGGAAGATCAAGCGGTACTGCATATCATCCAAGGCTGCATCAAGGGGCAGCGAGAAGCGCAGCGACTTCTTTACGAGAAGTTCTATGGCTACGGCATGAGCTTTTGCCTGCGCTACGCCCCCAACATGGACGACGCCGTGGAAATCCTCAACGACGGCTTTTTGAAAGTGTACAACAACCTGAAGGGCTTTGACCAAGCTCGGCCCTTCAAGCCTTGGTTTAAACGCATCGTGATCAACACCGCCATTAACCACGTGAAGAAAAACGAGAAATTCATGAAAAATGAAACCCTAGATGGTAGTGAGCGCCATTTGGCCGCCATTGATAACATCTTAAGCAAGATTGGTTACGATGAAGTACTGGCCATGATCCAGCAACTCTCCAACGCCTATCGCACGGTATTTAACCTGTATGTAATTGACGGGTACAAGCACGAAGAAATTGCCGACCTGCTGGGCATTAGCGTGGGCACGTCGAAGTCAAACCTTTCTAAGGCCCGCGAAAAATTGCAAGCCTTGGTGCGCGAAAAAATGGGCGCAGCTTGGTAACGACCGATCACTAACCTGCGTTATCTAGTTCATAACAATCAACCTAATTAAATTATTTACTAACGTATATTTCTACTATTCTAGCAACAGGCTAACCACCATGCAATTGTCGGACAGTGAGTTGGATGAGCTTTTCAAGAAGGCCGCCGAGGGGGACCCGATCCCGGTGAACCCCGAGGCTTGGCGCAAAATGGAAGCTAAATTGGATGCCCAAAAACGGCGGCGTTTTTGGCGGTGGCTTTCTTTTGGCCTTTTCGGAAGTTTGTTGGTGGGCGGGCTGTTATGGTGGCAATGGCCCCGCGAGCAGCCCAACCCCGGCCTCGCCACTGAGCAGGTTAACCCGTCTCAATCAGTTGATGGTCAAATCATTGAACCAGGAAAAACAACCCAGCCGGAAACTCAGGGCCAGCCCACTGTTCCGCAAGCGCAGGAAAATACCGGGGCATCTGCTGAACAAAAAAACCGCGAGGAGCCACTGGCCCAGGCCAACGTTACGGACGGCAAAGCCCGAGCCGCAGTAAAAGGTCAAACCCAAACCGAGCGGTCAAAAACAGAAGTACCTGGAAAGGAAGTAGTTAAATCAAGTAAAGCGAACGCTCAGGGCCGCCGTCGCGTTGGCAATCCGCCTACGATTGACCAACTGAATAAGCCAGTGGTTCAAATCAGTCAGCCGCTTTTCGTGAATAAAGGTGGGGCTGAAAAGCCTGGTACCGAGGCACCGCCTGCGCGCGAACTTACGGGTCAGCTGGCGACGCTTGCGCCGAAGTTGTTGCCGGTTTACCCGGCTACTGATCCCCAAACGCTGGCTCAAAGACTATCGGATCCCGTTCCAGGTCGTTTGATTTTGAGTGACGAATGGCCCCCCCGGTTCAACTTGGGCTTGGGCATTTCGCCAGATGTGAGTTTTGTGGAGATGAGTGCCCTGACCCGCCCCGGTTACAAATTGGCCCTGGAAGCCGAACTGCGACTGGCCCGCCGCTTGAGCCTGGCCTCGGGCGTGGTTTACACGCAAATGCGCTACCAAACCGACCCCGAAGATTACCGCGCCCCCTATTACGGTTTTTGGCCCCAAGGGAGCAAGCCCTGGGGCATGGCCAGCGGCGATTGCCAAGTGATCGAGGTGCCCATTAACCTCCGTTATGCCTTGCTGGCCCAGCCCCGGCAGCGTTTCTTCGTGGGCGCGGGCGTGTCGAGCTACTTCTTACTTAAAGAAGATTATCGGTTCTCGATGCTCAACCAAACTAACCAACGCCAATGGAACTGGCACTGGGGCGTAGAAAACCAAAACCGCCATTGGTTTGGCATTTTGAACCTCTCGGCCGGGTACACCCGCCAACTGACCGGCCGCTGGGCCGTGCAGGCCGAACCGTTTATCAAGTTGCCCCTGGCTAACGGAGTAGGGGCCGGGCAACTGGGTTTACGCAGCACCGGGGTGTTTTTCTCGCTGCGCTACCAGTTGCTGCGCTAGCCGCTGGACTTTCCGCAAATCCGGCTTAGCATTGTGGCCGCATTGACCCATTTTCGCCCGGCATGGCCGACCCAATTGACATTTCGGTGGTAATTCCGGCCTATAACGAGGCCGAGTCGCTGCCCGAGCTGCTGGCCTGGATTGACCGGGTGATGGCCGCCCACGGCTTCGCCCACGAGACCCTGGTGGTGGACGACGGCAGTACCGACGACACCTGGGCCACCCTCACCCGCCTGGCCGAAGTTCACCCAAGCCTACGGGCCATCCGGTTCCAGCGCAACTATGGCAAGTCGGCCGCACTGGACACTGGTTTTAAGGCCACCCGAGGCCGCGTGGTGATCACCATGGATGCCGACCTGCAAGACAGCCCCGATGAGATCCCCGACCTGTACCACCTAATCGCCAACGAGCGTTACGACCTGATTTCGGGTTGGAAGAAAAAGCGGTTTGACCCGCTGAGCAAAACCATCCCCACCAAGTTATTTAACTTGGTAACTACTTGGTTTTCAGGGATAAAACTGCACGATTTTAACTGCGGACTGAAGGCTTACCGCCAAGCGGTGGTCAAGAACATTGAGGTGTACGGCGAGATGCACCGCTACATCCCCGTGATCGCCAAATGGCAGGGTTATCGCAAAATTGGGGAAAAGGTGGTAGAGCACCGGCCCCGCAAATACGGGGTTACTAAATTCGGTCTCGAGCGGTTCGTGAACGGCCTGTTGGACCTGCTGTCTATCACTTTTGTGTCGCGCTTTCGCAAACGGCCCATGCACTTTTTTGGCAGCATGGGGCTGCTTTGCTTACTGGTGGGCGGCGGCATCGCGTTTTACCTGGTGGTGGAAAAATTCATCAAATCGCAGCCGGGCATGCCCCCCCCGCGCGACGTGGTGGACCAGCCGTTGTTTTTCTTGGCCCTCACGGCGGCCATCATCGGCAGCCAGATGTTCCTCACCGGCTTTCTGGCCGAACTGACCTCGCTCAACTCGCCCCACCGCAACGACTACACCGTGGCCGAACGGCTGGGGTTTTAGTTGTTAGCCCCGGCCGCGCGCCCGCCACTAAGCTGGCCCGGCCAGGCAACCTATGCCTGCCGCCGAGGTGGATAGAAGTAGTTTCATCAAATTTTATCTTAGAAAATATTTTTATTTATTAGTTTAAAATCAATTGATGCCAAAATCAAATAGCTATTATGTATTCCTGATTTTATAAATGATTGATAACCAGGCGAGACAATCATTTAGTCATGCAATCATTACGTCATTTTAGCATGAGGCCAGGCTTGCTATTCCGCCCGGTCTAATAGCTCAAAATGCCAAAGTCAAATAGATAATTCGCATTCTTTATTTCATAAATAATTGATAATCAAGCACAAAAAACATTTAGTCATTTAATCATTACGTCATTTTAGTGTAACTTTGAGGCAAGAAAAGCCAGCCGCCTTGTCGCTCCCGCCCGTGCGGGGGAGGAAAGTCCGGGCAGCACAGGGCACCGTACTTCCTAACGGGAAGGCGGCCGGGGCGCGAGGCCCGGCCGACAGCTAGTGCCACAGAAAATTACCGCCCGGCCTGGCCGGGTAAGGGTGAAAAGGTGGGGTAAGAGCCTACCAGTACGCGGGCAACCGTGGTAGCTGGGTAAACCTTACGGGCTGAAAGACCAAATAAGCCGGCGCGCCGGGGGCAACCCCGGTAAAGGGCGGCCCGCCCGAGCCGGCGGGTAGGTCGTTAGAGCGCAGCGGCGACGTTGCGCCCAGATAAATGACAAGGGCCTCGGCCACGAGGAACAGGACCCGGCTTACAGGCTGGTTTTTCTTTTTTGCTCCTGTTTTTTGGCTAGTCTCCCAACTAATCCAAATTAGCCGGAGGTTGCGCAGTCGCGGTCTTTTAAATAATTGATAATCAAATAGAAAAGACATTTGATTAGGCAATCATCACGTCATTTTAGAATGAGCCTCAACTACGGCCAAACGCCCCCCCCGGCCAGGGCTGGCAACCACGGCCGGGGGACTTTTTCACGTAAGCGAACGGCTGGTCCGTCCGCGCTACCGCTCCAGCCACACCCGCTGCTCCAC
>JALONO010000121.1 GCA_025454895.1 Bernardetiaceae bacterium | reverse complement strand
TGCTTGAACCCGCCGTCGGCTGGTTTGGCAAAATGCAGTTCCTCGCGCAGGCGCAACTGGGCGTGGTAGTTTTCCAGGGCCGCTTGGCCATTGCCCTGGGCCAGGTAAATATCGGCCTGGGCTTGGCTGTTCTGGGCCAGTTGCTGCTTCCACTCCAGTTGTTGGGGGTTAGCCCGGCTCAGTTCGGTAAGCAGTTTTTGATGGGCCTGGTAAGCGGGCAAGGCTTTGTCAAATTGGTTCAGGGCCTGCTGGGTGCTGGCCAAATACTGGAAAGTTTGGGCCAAGTTGGTTTTGAACTCGGGGCGGCCGGGGTGGTCGCGCACCAGCTTGAGTGAAAGCTCGTTGAGATCTTCGTAAGCGGCCAGGGCCTCGGGCAGTTTGCCCAGGGCCTTTTGGGTATTGCCGATCTGTTGCAGGCACATGGCCAGTGCGGTTTGGCTTTCTAAATGCTGCGGATACCGCTGGTGCAGGTCGTTGAACAACCGCCCCGCGTCCTGGAAACTGGGCAGGGCCTGGGCAGGTTCGCCCATCGCGGCCAGCACGTTGCCCACCTGGGCAAAGGCGAAAGCGAGCCGGTGGGCCGCTTCGGGCTGCTCGGGCGCGGCCCGGTACAGCTCGTCGCGCAGGCGCAAAGCATTGGAAAAATAGCCCAGGGCCTGTTGCAAATCACCCTGGTTGCCGTGGGCATCTGCCAGTTGTTCGTAGCTGGCCGCCAGCCCGTTTTTTACCCCGGTGTGGTGCGGTTGCCGCTGGTGCAGGTCTTCGTACCAGGCCGCCGCTAGGGCAAAACCCGCCTGGGCTTGCGCCCATTGGCCTTGGGCGGCGGCTAATTGGCCCCCGGCGGCGTACAAATCCGCTACCGTCTCGCCGGTTGCCGGCAACAGCGACCCGGGCTCTGGTGCCCAGGTGGCCAGCAGTTGCTGGGCACGGGCGGCCCAAAACGGCCCTTGGTCGGGCGTTTCGGCGGCCAGTTGGCGGTTTAGTCCTTGGGCCATCGGCTCGGCCAGGTCCGCCAATCGCCCGCCAGCGGCCAGCCGAACAGCCTCCGCCAAGGCGGTGGACATTTGGTGGCCCGGCCCGGCGGCCTCGAGCCATTGGTCGGCCGCGAGGGCCTGCACTTGGGCGTGCCATTGGTCAACTTGGCCGCCCAGCAAGTTGGCCCAGTCGCCCCCGGCCATGGGCAGGGCCGGTAGCAAGGCGTAGCGAAGCAACAGGTCTTGGGCGGGGGCGGCCAAACCGGCAAAGGCGGCAGGCACGGCAGCAGGGGCGAGGGTGGGCATAAGGGTCTAGTTTAGTGGATGGTGGGGCAATTTACGGAAAAAGCCACCAGCCGAGGCCATCCTGACCAGGTCATCGGCAAAAAATCTCGCTACCGAAACCAGGCCGGGGCTTTTCAATCAACAGAAGAAAATCACCCAATGGTTTTTAAATAAATGGACCCTTTCCCGCCTTATTCCCCTTCCGAAACCGCCACTTGGCCCAGCCCGGCCTTGTAAGTGGCCAACGCCCGTTCGCGCGCAAGCTCGTGGGGCACCAGCGGGCGCGGGTAGCTGAGGCTGCTGAACTCAGGCACCCAGCGGCGCACGTAGCGTAACTCCGGGTCAAACTTTTGAGCCTGTAATGTGGGATTGAACACCCGGAAATACGGGGCCGCGTCACAGCCGCTGCCGGCGGCCCACTGCCAGCCACCGTTGTTGGCGGCCAGGTCAAAATCGAGCAGCTTTTGGGCAAAGTAAGCCTCGCCCCACCGCCAGTCGATGAGCAGGTGTTTGGTGAGGAAACTGGCCACGATCATGCGCACCCGGTTGTGCATAAAGCCGGTGGTATTGAGCTCGCGCATCCCGGCGTCCACAATGGGGTAGCCCGTGCGGCCCTCGCACCAGGCGGCAAACTCCTGCGGCTGGTTGCGCCAAGCGATGCCGTCGTAAGCGGGTTTGAACGCCCGCTGGGCCACGTGCGGGAAATGCCACAGGATCATCATGTAAAAGTCCCGCCAGATCAGCTCGTTGAGCCACGGCTCGCTCAGGGCCAGGCCCCGGCTCACCAGCTCGCGGATACTCACCGTGCCAAAGCGCAGGTGAACGCTCAGCCGGGACGTGCCGGGCAGGGCGGGCTGGTCGCGCTTGGCCCCGTATTGCCGCAGCAGGTCGTCGGCCACTACAGGGGCCGGGAACGCCCGCCCGGTGGGCGTAAACCCCATTTGGGCCAAAGTGGGCAGCGGGCTTGGCGGCGTAGGCAGAAAATGCTGGCCCAGCGTTTCGCTGGGGAACCGCCCCGGCCCGCCCGCCTGCTGGAGCCGCAGTTTCCACCGGCGGCTGTAAGGCGTAAACACGGTGTAGGGCTTGCCGTCGTCTTTCACCACCTCGGCTTTCTCAAAAACACATTGGTCTTTAAAGGTGTGGAAGGGGATGTTTTCCGTATTCAAGAAGCTGAAAATCAAATTATCGCGCTCGCGAGCGTAAGGCTCGTAGTCGTGGTTGGCGTACACGGCTGCCACCTCGAGCTCCTGCAACAATTGGGGCCACACCTGCTCCGGCGAGCCATGTTTGACCAGCAAGGTACTACCCAGTCCGGCCAATTCGGTGTGCAACCGGGTAATTTGCTGGTGCAGAAACTCCACGCGGGCATCGGCCGGGTCGGAGAGTTTGTCCAAAATCTCCCGATCAAAAATAAAAAGCGGGAGCACCGGCAGCCCGGAACGCAGGGCGTGGTACAGACCAGTGTTATCGTGCAGCCGCAGGTCGCGGCGGTGCCAAAACAGGGCAACTTTCATGGGCGAACAAAGCGGTGGGGCTAGGGATCCGACTTCTCCTTAAAGGGTTACAAACGTTTTTAGTGAACCAACTAAGTTGGTTTTCTAAATATATCTATCTGATTTACAAATATTTATTTCATGAAAGACCATATATTGATCGTCCTGAACCCATTGAATAAGCAAAGCCCAAACCGCTGAGTGAGCCAATTTGTTTGCCTGGGCGGGCGGCTTCTGTGCTGGCCCAGCGGTGCCTCCAGGCCGCGAAGGCGAACTATCTTTGCCACGTTACACTAAAACTACTTAATGATTGCATGGTTAAAGGATTGTTCAATTTGGTGATCAATCATTTACAACATCAGAAACCCATAATTCCCATTTGATTTTGGTATCAGTGCACTTTTTATCGTTGATAGTATCATGACGGCCCGGTGGCTTTGCGCAGCTTGGTTATTGCTGAGCGCAACTTTACGCGCCCAGGAGATCCCCGTGGGCACCTGGCGGTTGCACCCGGCCTACCAAAACGGCGTGGCCCTGGCCGACGCGGGCGAGCGGGTGTACGTAGCGGCCACCAACGGCCTGTTCTCGTTACAAAAAACCGACCGCCAATTGGCCACTTATTCCAAAGTGGACGGCCTCAGTGGCAACGAATTTGCCGCCCTCGCCTGGGATGCCCCCCGGCAGGCCCTGCTCATCGCCTACACCGACGGCAACCTGGACTTTTTGACCGAGGCGGAAATCGTGAACCTGCGGGCCATTGCCGACAGCCGCCAATCCGACCGCCGGGTGTACCACTTGCAAACGGCGGGCAACCTGGCTTACGTGGCTACGGGTTTTGGCCTGGTGGTGCTCAACCTAGCCCGCCGCGAAGTGGCCGAAACCTACGTGCGCATTGGGCCGGGCGGCAGCGAGGTGGCCGTATTCGCCTCGGCCACCGCCCGCGACAGCCTATTTGTGGCCAGCTCACAGGGGTTACTGGCCGCCTCGCTGGCCCCGGGCGTCAACCGCCTCGACTTCCGCAATTGGCGGCGCGTGCCCACGCCCGGCGGGCTGCCGCGCACCCTGGCCGCCCGGGGCGGCTCGCTGTTTTTGGGGGTAGATGGGCGCGACGCTTACGAATACGACGGGCGGTCGTTCCGGGCCTTGGGGCTAACCGGGCGCAGCTTTACCCATTTGGCTGCGGCCAACAACCTGGTTACGTTTTGTACCGGCCAGGCCCTGTTTAGGCTCGGGCTTAGCGGCCCCGCCCAGCCCGTGAGCGCGCCCCTGGTAGCGGCCCCGCAGCAGGCCATGGCCGATGCCCAAGGCAACCTCTGGCTCGCCGATGCGGCCCTGGGCCTGGTAACCAATGCCTATGGCGATTTTCAACGCTTTACGCCCAGCGGGCCGTTTAGCTCGGCGGCGTTCCGACTGGTGGGGTTGCCGGGGCAAATGTTGGCCCTGGCCGGGGGCTACAACCGCCAAAACTACGATGCCGCCCAGCGCACCGAGGGTTTTTACGCCTTTGCCCAGGGCACCTGGCGCAATTTCAATGCGGTGGACACCCGGCTAGGCTCGGTGCGTATCCCGCCCGCCCGCGACTGGGTGGATGCCGCCTACGCCCCGGCCACCAACCGGGTGTACCTGGCCTCGTACCAAAATGGGCTGCTGGAATGGGACCTGGCCAACGATAATTTCCGGTTTTTAAATGCCGAAGTGCCAGGGCTAGGCCCCAGCGTGGCCGCCGTGGCCACTGATGCCGCCGGTCAGCTTTGGGCCGGGGCCTTTGGGCTGCGCAGCGGCCAGCCGTCGGTGTTCCGGCGCGGGGGGGCGGGCAGTTGGCAGGGGTTTGCCCTGCCCGGTTTCAACGGCGGCAACGTAGCCGAACTAGTGCCCGACGCAGCGGGCAACGTGTGGGCCAGGCTGGCCCCGTTCGTTGGCGGGGGGCTGGTGGTGCTCGGCCCCGACGGGCGCACCCGCCGCCTCAGCGCCGAGCGCGGGCAGGGCAATTTACCTTCGGCCAACGTTACCTGCCTGGCCTTGGACCAAGAAGGCACCATGTGGGTGGGCACCGACAACGGCCTGGGCCTGTTTTTCGGCGCGGCGGGCGTGCTGGACCGCCCCACCGATGCCGCCCGGGCCGTGCTAGACAACCGCGAACTGCTGCGCGGCGAGGCCATCAACTGCCTGGCGGTGGACGGCGGCAACCGCAAATGGGTGGGCACCAACGCCGGGGTGTGGCTGTTCAGTGCCGACGGCAGCGAGGTGCTGGCCCGTTTCACGGCCGCTAACAGCCCCCTGCCCAGCAACTTGGTGCGCTCGGTAGCCATCGTGGACCAAACCGGCGAGGTGTTTTTTGCCACCGAGGCGGGCCTAGCCTCGTACCGGGGCCTGGCCACGGCCCCCGCCCCTGACCTGGCCGGGCTGCGGATTTTTCCCAACCCGGTGCCGCCCGGCTACGGCGGCCTGCTTACCATTGATGGGCTGGTGGCCAACGCCCGCGTAAAAATCACCGACGTAGCGGGCCGCCTTGTGTTCGAGACCAATGCCAACGGCGGCTCCGCTACCTGGACCGGGGCCGACTACCGGGGCCAACGCGCGCGCCCAGGCGTGTACCTAGTGTATGCCAGCGCGGCCGAGGGCACCCCCCGGCTGGTGGGCAAGTTTTTGTGGATGGACTAGGGCAACCAAAGCCCGAAGTGCTCTTTGTGTAGGCGTATAATAAAATTACTTAATGATTGCACGATTTTATGCTTAATTATCATGCATTGCATCCTTAGTCATATGCCATTTTCACTTTATCCGAAGATTACCCTCAAACAAAAAAGCCAAAAACCAGAAGTTTTTGGCTAACGAATAATAAATGTGACTCGTAGGTTTATTGCTCAGTGAGGGCTTTCTCTAGGTCGTCAATCAGTTTTTTAGCCACGGCATTGGGTTTTTTAGCCTTGATGCTGTTGAGCAGGGCCAGGGCTTCGGCGCCCACTTCGTACAAACCTACCGGGTTTTTGTCGGCATTATAGCTCACAATCAAGTATTGGAGCTTGGAGAGAATGCCTACGTACTCGTCTTTGCCCAGTTTCATAAACTTGTCATAGGCATCGCGGCAGGCTTTTTCAATGGCCAGTCCTTTTTCTTTTTCCGCCATAATAATTGCTTGTTTTGTTAACGGTTTATTTACCGCAAAGTAAATAGCTTTTTTGCCATTCGTTTAAAATTAGGAGCAAGAAACGGCAAATTCTTTAAACAAGCTCTGAACAAGCCTTGATTATGAACCACTTGCCCCCAGAAAACGGTGGTAAAATCGCCAAGCAGGCACCTAGCCGGCTTACAGTAAACCGGGCAAAGGCCGCCCGGTTTCGGTTGGGGCGGTTTTGGCCGCCACCAGCCGTTGCTTTAAATCGGTGAGGATGTTCATACAGTTGATGTACACATCGTAGGGTGGCCCCAAAGGTGAGGCAGGGCGATCAGCCCCCATTTGCATGGCAGCAAACAAGTCCACCTCAAGCAGGTGGGCCCAGGTATCGGCCAGGGCAGGCTGGGGGCTAGCCAGGGCAGCCGCCCGGAGGACTTGGAGGTTCTGGTGTACTTCCTGCTGTAGTTGGTTGGCCAGCAGTTGCGCTAGCTGGGCCTCGGCGGCAGCCCAGGTTTGCTGAGCCAGTAGCTCGGGCGGTTCCGCCGCCGCCGGGGCGGTGGGCGGCAAGGCTAGCAACCATTGTTCCAAAAAGCTGAGTACCCCGCTAGGCGCCTCAAAGTGTTGGCCAAACCAGGCGTAATGGGCCAGCCAGTTGGGGGCTGGGCCTGCTAGTTGGCGCAGCTTGGCCCCGGTGAGCGGGTAGTGCGGCGAGTGGGGATTATCGAAATGCTGCAAAAAGGCGAGGCGGAGGGCGGGATTAGCGGCCATTACCTGCCCCAGCGGCCAAGTGAAGCTGCCCGTGGGCGTTTCTAGCAACAATTGCGGGCAGCCATGCCGAGCCAAGGCGGCGGCGTACTCGAGGGGACAAGGGCCCTCGGCCACCACCGCCAAGCGGGGCGTTTGGCCCAGTACATTTTGTAGTTGTTTGACATAGGCCTCCCACTGGGCCAGCCAACGCTGCGGGGCCAGGGCGTATAGCAACGGCCCGCCGGGCGGTTCGGCGGCTAGTTGCACCCGGTCTGTGGCCAGCAATTGCCGCAAGGTTTTTAGAGCGGCGGGCTGGTGCGCGTGCAAGTGGGCCAGCACCGGGGCCGTTACCGAAACGGAGAGGTTGCCCCGGATTTTGGTGGGTTTTTCGCGGAGTAAGGCGGCCAGGGCCTCGTTCACGGGCTGGAACGCCGCCTTGCAAAACGCATCCAAGGCTTGGTGGTGGGCGGCCGGATCGATATACTCGTGCTGGCTCCCGATGTTCGAGAACAGGTAGGTCTTGAACGGCAGGGGCACAGCGGCCCGCAGGTGGAAAAACGGGGTGTTCATGGCCGGGGGCGGGGCGGTAGGCTCCGGGCCTTCAAGTTACGCAAAAGCGCGCAATTGACCATGAACGGGGGTTCCAGTTTCGGCGTTAGGGCATTGACTGATGATTGGCCAATCGAGGTAGGGGCGGGCCTTGTGCCCGCCCTGGCGGCCAACGAACGAACCTAAGCGGCCTTGTGCCCGCCCTGGCGGCCAACGATCGCTCGTCTTCCACCACCAAGCAAATTTACCCATCCTAACCCAGGCCGCCGAAGGCATACAGGCTGTAAGGCCAGGGGTTATCTTTGTTCCCCTGACTTTTGCCATGACCATCGACGAACGCTACCCCCACCTGGCCGAAACGCTGCGCAGCCTGCCCCAGCAGCCGGGCGTGTACAAGTATTTTAACCAAGCGGACGAGGTGATTTACGTGGGCAAGGCCAAAAACCTGAAAAACCGGGTGAGCAGCTACTTCGTCAAAAGCAACGACCAGAGCCGCAAAACCCGGCGGCTGGTGCGCGAAATCGCCCGGATCGAGTACACCGTGGTCAACTCGGAGTTTGATGCGTTGCTGCTGGAAAACAACTTGATCAAACAACTGCAACCGCGCTACAATATTCTGCTTCGCGATGATAAAACCTATCCCTATTTGGTGGTAACCAAGGAGCGGTTCCCCCGGGTGTTCCCCACCCGCAAGCGGCGGCCCGGCGGCACGTATTTTGGCCCCTACGCCAGCGTGAAGGCCATGAAAACCGTGCTGGAACTGGTGCGCAAGCTGTACACCATCCGCACCTGCAAGTACGCCCTCACCGCCGAGAACGTGGCCCGCAAAAAGTACAAGGTGTGCCTGGAATTTCACATCAAAAACTGCCAAGGCCCCTGCGAGGGGCGGCAAGCCGAGGCCGACTACGACCGGGACATGGAACAGGTAATCAATGTGTTAAAGGGCAAACTAACTGGGGTTACCCAATATTTTAAGGAGCGGATGGTAACCGCTGCCGAACGGCTGGCCTTCGAGGAAGCCCAACAATACAAGGAAAAAATGGAGCTGGTGGACAAGTTCCAGGCCAAGTCGCTGGTGGTGAACCCCAACATCTCCGACCTGGACGTGGTGGCCATCACGTCCGACGAGAAGACGGCTTTTGCCAACTACCTGCACATCGAGCACGGGTGCATTGTGCAAACCAAAACCCTCCACGTTAAAAAACGGCTGGATGAGGCCGATGCCGAGATTTTGGCTCAGTTGATCGTGGAGTTTCGGCAGCAGTTTGGCAGCGAGGCCCGGCGGGTGATCACTAACTTAGACCCCGAGGTCGATTTTGCCGGCCTGGAAGTTACGGTGCCCAAAATCGGCGATTTAAAGAAACTGGTGGAACTGAGCTACAAAAACGCGATGTACTACCGCAAGGAGAAAATCCAGAAAGACACCGAGCAGAAAGAACAGGCCAAGCGGGTGCTGGAACGGCTCAAGGCCGACCTGGGCCTGGCCAACTTGCCCATGCACATCGAGTGTTTCGACAACTCGAACATCCAAGGCACCAACCCGGTGGCGGCCATGGTGTGTTTTAAAGGCGGCAAACCCGCCAAAAAGGATTACCGGCACTTCAACATCAAAACCGTGGTGGGGCCAAACGACTTTGCCTCCATGAACGAAGTGGTAGGCCGCCGCTACCGCCGCCTGCTCGACGAGCAGCAACCCCTGCCCGACCTGATCATCATTGACGGCGGCAAGGGCCAGCTCAGTGCCGCCTGCGACGCGCTGCGCGAACTGGGCCTTTACGGCCAAGTGCCCATTGTGGGCATTGCCAAGCGGCTAGAAGAAATTTTTTACCCGCACGACGAGCTGCCGCTGTACATCAACAAAAAGTCGGAGGGGCTGACCCTGATCCAACGCATCCGCGACGAGGCCCATCGGTTTGCCATCACGTTCCACCGCCAGCAGCGCAGCAAAAACAGCCTGGTGAGCAAGCTGGACACCATCCCCGGCGTGGGCCAGGTCACGATGGAAAAGTTGCTGAAAAAGTACCGCACCCTCAAAAAAATCGCGGCCGCGCCCGAGGCCGAGCTGATCGAGCTGGTGGGCAAAGACAAAGCCCGCCTGGTGCGCGAGAAGCTGGGGGCGGGTTAGGGCTGGGTAATCGTTCACGGAGTGCCTAATTTTACGGTTCAAACGACCGGGCCATCCACGAAGCTGACCCTGTGCCTACCTCATGAAACTACACTTCCCCGACCTGATCCTCCGCGAAACCGACGATTACCTGCTGGTGAACAAACCGCCGCACGTGTCCACTTTGGACGAGCGGCTGGGCACTGCCACTAGCATCATCCGCCTGGCCAAGGCGTACTGGCCCGAGGCCCAGGTGTGCCACCGGCTGGACAAAGAAACCTCCGGCATTTTGGCCATTGCCAAGCACCCGGAGGCTTACCGCCACCTGTCGATGCAATTTGAGCACCGCGAAGTAAAAAAGACCTACCACGCCGTGGCCAAGGGCCTGCACCAGTTTGAGGGGGTGGGGGTTTACCTGCCCATTCTGCCGCTCAACAACGGCCTGGTGCGGATCGACCGCGAGGAGGGCAAGGAAGCCGAGACCATCTTTATTACCAAAGAGACTTTTCGGCAACATACCCTGGTGGAGTGTTTTCCGCTCACGGGGCGCATGCACCAAATCCGCATCCACCTGGCCGCCCTCAAAGCCCCCATCGTGGCCGATGTGAGCTATGGCGGCCCCATGCTCTACCTTTCGGACTTGAAACGCAACTTCAACCTCAAAAAACACACCGAAGAGCAACCGCTCATCAACCGGGTGGCCTTGCACGCTTTTGCCCTCACTTTCAATAACTTGCAGGGCGAAGAACTGCATACCGAAGCCCCCTACCCCAAGGACATCACGGCCCTGCTGCGCCAGTTACGGGCCAACTTGTAGCCCGGGCGGCCCTGGTTGTCATCTTGAAGGGGAAATACGCTGGTAAAATGCCCCCAGCGTTTGCCAAATACCAACCAATCATTTGATTTTCAGCATAAAAATACCCCAATGCTAGTAAACTACCTTAACAAACTGCTATTGACCTCGGCCCTGGTGCTGGCCGCCTGCCAAACTACCTCGCCAAACTACCAAACGGCGGCCAACAACCCGGAATTTCTGCGGCGGTCGGTGATTGCCCTCACCGACGTGATCATCCACGACGTGTTTAGCCCGCCGGTGGCCGCCCGCATTTACACCTACGCCAGCGTGGCCGCCTACGAGGCCATTGTGCCCGCTTACCCTAGCTACCAAAGCCTGGCCGGTAAACTCAACGGCCTCGCGCCCAGTCCCGCGCCCGCGCCCGGCGAGGAGTATTGCTTGCCGCTGGCCAGCACACAAGCGTTTTTAACCGTAGCCAAGGGCCTCATTTTTTCCAAGGAAAAACTAGTGGCCTTGGAGCAGCAACTGCGCCGCGAGTTTGCCGCCACCGGGATGCCCAGCGCCGTGCTGGAGCGGTCGGTGGCCCACGGGCAGGCGGTGGCCGCCCACGTGTTGGCCTGGGCTAATACCGATAACTACAAGCAAACCCGCAGCTACCCCAAATACACCGTGCTGCCCGACAAAGACAAATGGAAGCCCACCCCGCCCGGTTACCAGGAGGCCGTGGAGCCTAGTTGGAACAAGATCAGGCCGTTTTTGATCGACTCGGCGGCCCAGTTT
>JALONO010000120.1 GCA_025454895.1 Bernardetiaceae bacterium | reverse complement strand
TAGGTGAGCACCCCCCGGCTGGTGCCCGCCTCAAATTTGAAGGGTAAAGTATGGGCTTGGTAACGCAGTTGCAACATAGTGAGAAAAACCGGGGGTAGGATTAAGTCTAAGACAATACTTTCTAAGTATTTAAAAATCAGCAATTTAAGAAGATATTCCCATCTCAAAACAAACTCAATACCGATCTAGTCTTGATTTTCTTCCAAGTATTGGCGCATTTTGTTATACACGTAATCGGCGTTTAGGTCTTGGCCGCTCACCGACACTTCGGCTTGGTCATAGAAGCTAAACCGTTTTTTATACAATGCTTTTAATTGTTCCACCAAATCCTCATCCTCTTCGGCTTGGTGGAGCAACGGCCGCTGGCCAGCCTGCCGCCCCAGCCGCCCGGCAATCACGGCCAGGGGGATGTTGAGGAAAACCGCCAGCCCGTTTTTATTGATCTGGGCCATGTTATCGCCAAAGCAAGGCGTGCCGCCGCCTGTGGCCACCACTACCCGGCTCATGGCAAAGGTGCGTTTGAGGGCCTCTTTTTCTTTTTGCCGGAAATAATCTTCGCCGTGCTGGGCAAAAATTTCGGGAATGCTGAGGCCCTCGGCCTGCTGAACGAGGTCGTCCAAGTCGATGGGCTGATAGACTAAGCGGTTGGCCAACATGGTGGCCATCGTGGTTTTGCCGCTGCCGGGCAGGCCCACCAAATAGATGCGGAGAGGAATCATGGAAACGAAGAAGGCAAGTGGGCCGAGGTTTGGCGAGAGGCTGCCGATCGCCCCGGAGTAAACAAGTTTGCTTTTGCTGATGGAGGTCAATTACCGCCCGACCTACTTTTTAGCGGGTCGAGCAGGGTCGGCTTTGCCTGAAAGATAGAGGCCAAGCAGGCAAACCGAGGGCGAAATTAGCCAACCAACCCCAAAAAAACGCACGGACAGGTGGGTAAAGGCCGTTAGGGTGCGGGCGTCGGTCATTAATTAAATAGATTTTGAGGGAGGCTTGGCTTGCGCTTAACCCATGCCGCCGCCCATGCGCCTAGCGGCACGTTAAAAATTGCTAAGCGGCCAACTTTGCCGGGGAGCGGCTAGTATTCATTATGTGCCTATAAATGGGCTTCTTCAACGATTGTTTTATTTATATGAGAAATCGATCTTTTTTAGTGGCCGGGTGGTTGGGCTTATGCCTGGGCCTGGCGGCAGCCTCCTGCGCGCAAAAAAGCGGTGGCCCAAACCAAGCCGAGGGCAAAACGGTTAAGGTAAACGGGGTCAATGCAGCCCCCAACGAAAATAAAACTCAAGGAGACCCAAAAATGGAAATTGCAACTTTTGGAGCGGGGTGTTTCTGGTGCGTAGAGGCGGTGTTCCAGCGGGTGGACGGCGTGGGCAAAGTGGTATCGGGCTATGCCGGGGGCCACGTGGTGAACCCCACCTACGAGCAGGTGTGCGACAAAACCACTGGCCACGCGGAGGTTTGCCAAATCAGCTTCGACCCAGCCAAGGTAAGCTACGCCGAGCTGTTGGAGGTGTTTTTTAAAACCCACGACCCTACTACGCTTAACCGCCAGGGCAACGACGAGGGGCCACAGTACCGGTCGGCCATATTTTACCACAGCCCTGAGCAAAAGGCCCTGGCCGAAAAAGCCAAGGCCGAACTGGGCGCGGCCAGCATTTGGCCCAACGCCATCGTTACCGAAGTGGTGCCGCTGGACAAGTTTTACCCCGCCGAGGACTACCATCAGAATTATTACAACCAAAACGCGAACCGCAACCCGTACTGCTCGTTTGTGATCACGCCCAAGTTGGACAAATTCAAAAAGGTTTTTAAAGAAAAGTTGAAGAAGGAAGGCGAATAAACCACCCACCGCCGGGACATTCGTCCGCGAGCGGGCAAGCCCCTGGTGGGTGAGGGGCAGATTATGCTAGGTATTTCGATCAATGAGGGCTTCTAAATGGGGCCCTTATTTTATTTTGGGGCTTGGCCGGGCCGGAAATTGCCCTTACTTTGCCTCGGCCTTATTTATTGGGGGCTGAATTAAATAGAGATTACGCCCCCCTATGCTACAAATAATTGATAACCAAGCATAAAAATCATTTGACCATACAATCATTACTTCGTTTTAGCATTTATTTCTCACTATGCGTATTGCCTTGATCGGTTACGGTAAAATGGGCCAGATGCTGGAAAAAATCGCGGAGGAGCGCGGCCACCAGATCACCCACCGCATCAGCATCGATAACCCCCAGGACCTGGCCCTGGTGCAGCCCGCCACCACCGATGTGGCCATCGAGTTTACCGAACCCGCTGCGGCGGTAAATAACCTGCTGCACTGCCTGCGCCACCGGGTGCCCGTGGTGTGCGGCACCACCGGTTGGCTGGCCCGCCGGGCCGAGGTGGAAGCGGTTCGCCAAGCCCAGCAAGGGGCGTTTTTCTACGCCTCGAATTACAGTTTAGGGGTGAATCTTTTTTTTCGCCTCAATCAAGTGCTCGCCGATTGGATGGCCGCCCACCCCCAGTTTGACGTGCAATTGGAAGAAACCCACCACACGCAAAAGAAGGATGCCCCCAGTGGCACGGCCATTACCCTGGCCGAGGCGATCCTGGCCCGGCTACCCGGCAAAACCGAGTGGACGTTGGCCTCGGAAGGCCAGCGGCCACGGCCCGATCAACTGAGTATCGAAGCCTACCGCATCGAGCACGTGCCGGGCACGCACGCGGTGCAATACCACTCACCGGAAGACATTATCGAGATCAAACACGAGGCCCGGGGCCGCCGGGGCTTTGCGCTGGGGGCCGTCATGGCGGCGGAATGGCTGCCCGGTAAGGTAGGCAGCTTCGGCATGGCCGATCTGCTAGGGTTCTAGGCGGGCGTTTCCGACCCCTCGGTGGGCCGGGTGCGCCACCAGGAAGCCAACATGGAACCGGTAATGTTCATGACCGGGCCAAAAATGGCCGGGGCCAAGCCCACCGTGGCCACTTTGCCCATTTGCAAGGCCAAACCAGAGGCCAAACCGCCGTTTTGCAATCCCACTTCAATGGCCACCGTGCGGCAGTCGCGCTCGGTGAAGCCCAGCAGGCGGCACACTCCGTAACCCAGCACATACCCAAGTAGGTTGTGTAGCAGCACCGCCAGCAACAATAACCAACCGATATTGAGCAGGCTATCTCGCCCGCTGGCCGTTATAATGGTGATAATGAGGCCAATGCCCACCATTGACACTACGGGCATCACCTGCCGTAGCCAGGTGAACCGGTGCATCAAAAAATGGTTGAACAACGCCCCGGCCCCAATGGGCAGGATGACGATCTGGACGATGTCCCACATCATTTTCCAAAACGATACTTCCACCAGTTCGCCCGCCAAGGTTTTCATCAGCAGCGGGGTGAGCAGCGGGGCCATGAGGGTGGCCAAGGCCGTGAGGGTGATGGACAGGGCCACGTTAGCCCGGGCAATGTAGCTCATCACGTTGGAGGCCATGCCACTGGGCGAGCAGCCAATGAGGATGATGCCCGCCGCCACCTCGGGCGCAAAGCCAAAGCCTTTGGCCAGACCGTAACCTACCCCTGGCATAATGGCAAACTGGCAAGCCAGGCCCACCAGCACCGCTTTGGGCTGCTTTACCACCCCAGCAAAATCGCTCATACTCATTACCGTGCCCATGCCAAACATGATCACCTGCAACAAAGGCACTATGAGTTTGCTCAACTTAAAATCGCCAATGGTGGTAAACCACTGCGGGAACAGCAACGAAACCGCTACCGCCAGCAAAATCATCAGGGTGTACCAAAGCTGTTTAAATATTTCTCGCGACATAGGCATACGGGTTAACGGGCCTAAAAATGGACAGAAAATGACAACAAACCACATAGGTGGCCGGATATGCTTTATTTACCCAATCATTTGGCCAAGCCAGTGCTAAACTGCTCCTGGCTTGCCAAACAGCCGCTGGTACACCGGCCGGCGGTAGGCAAACTGGAGCCACAAAGTGGGGTAAAGCAGCCAGTCGGGTAGCCAGGCCGGGGCGGCAAAGGTGATGTCATCCTCAATGATACTACCGCCGTTGTAAGCCATAATACTGTGCCGATGCCGCCATTGGCGCAAAAAAAACGGCAACTTGGCCCCCTCGTCCACAAAGTAAATCCCCTGGGCAGATTGATGGTGCTCGGTGATTACGCTTACCCACAACTGTTTGGTAAACAGCAGGTTCAATTCAATGTGCACCTCGTCGCCGGTGAGCGAACCATCAAATCGCCGCAACTTTACTGGCGGGAAGGGCGGAGCCAGGGCCATAAACAGGTCTTGGTTAAAGCCCTGCCAAACCTGGGCGGGCGGTTGGGCTACGGGCGTGCGGATGGTGAGTCTCATAGGGCGTTAACCTTTTGTGCAGCGGGCAAAGGCGTTGCAGCCGTTGCTCATTAGTGAGGCAAGCCTATTAAGAATAGTGAAGAAGGCTTATTCTGCAACCAGCACCTTCAATTGAAACCTTTGCACGATAATCTTGTTTGTTAAATTGTTACAAAAACTTACATTTGTCCGGTTATTAACCCCACATTAATTCTACATGAAAAAACACCTAACCACCCAATTGCTGTCAAGCGGGCTATGTGCAGCCCTGCTACTATTTGCCAGTTGTAACAACGCCGATCAAGAAGAGGTAAGCGCAGTAGCGGAAGATAAAACCTTCCCCGTGCCGCAACTAACTCAAAAATCTTGGGAACCGATCCCTGGCCGGTACATTGTTAAATTTAAGAACAGCTTGCCTCCTTCCAACGGCCGCGCCGACGGTGGCTATGATGAGATGGTAAGTGGCATGAAAAATTTTGCCGCCACCTACATGACCAAAGTGGGCATCCAAAGCCCCAAAGTGATCCATGCTTATGTGGGGGACCTTGAGGGTTTTGCGGCCCAAATGACCGAAGCGGAAGCCGACTTACTAGAAACTGACCCCGATGGAATCATTGAGTTTGTAACCCTTGACCGCACCATCAACCGCGTGAACCCGGTGGGCGAAGTGGAAACCCTTAGCCCGGCGGCCACTGCCACCCGCCTCCGTGGGGCTGACCAGACCTATGGCGTGCGCCGGGTAATGGGCCCCCAAGTGGTACCGATGCGTCGGGCCTTTGTGCTGGACGGCGGGGTGGATCTGGATCACCCGGAGTTGAAAGTGGACTTGCGCATGAGCCGCAGTTTTTGTACAAGAAACCCATTGGATGCTTCCAGTCCTGACGATTTTGATCCGGTGGGCCACGGTACACACGTGGCCGGTACCATCGCCGCCCGGAGTGACGGACGGGGCGTATCGGGCGTAGCGGCCGATGCCAATATAGTTGCCATTAAAGTACTGGACCTAGATGGGGTAGGGAGTTTTGCTGACATAATTGCAGGAGTAAATTATGTGGCCATGGTGGGCCGGGCCGGGGACGTAGCCAACATGAGCCTCGGCGCAGGCCCAATCAACACCAGTGTCATCGCTAATGACCCCATTTCCGTTGCCTTCAGGAATGCGTGCACCGCGGGGGCTAGCCGGGGCATTTTCATGGTCTATGCAGCGGGCAACGACGGACTCCCTGCTCAATTTTACATTCCGGCCGCTTACAAAGGCACTAATATGTGGACTATCGCCGCCATGAACGATGCAGACCGTTTCCCTGCCTTTAGCAACTGGGGGCCACTTATCGATTTTACCGAACCCGGTGTAGATGTTATTTCTACCTACCCAGGTGGTGGTTACGCTATGCTCAGCGGCACTTCCATGGCAGCCCCGCACTTTGCGGGCATTGTGCTGGCCACTGGTGGGCGGCCTCAGAATGGCGGTAATGTGCTTAATGCGGCACTTAGAGCTGGTACCCCGGCTACTATCGGGGTACTTCGTCGCTAGTTACTTGATTACAAATAGGTTAGCTATAAAACTTAGCTACTCTCCGCCAAGCAATATCCCCCGGCACTAAATACTTGGTGCCGGGGGTTTTGTTTCAAAATCAGTATTGCCCGGTGGCCAACAGCACCAGGGTGCAAGCTTCCCAGGTGTCGATACCGGCTTGCTGGGCCAACTGGGCCAATTCGGGGTTTTCGGTGCCGGGGTTGAAGATGAGCCGCTGCGGGTGCAGGCCCAAAATGTAGTCGTACAGCGCAGGCTGATGGGCCGGGGCTACGTACAAGGTAACGGTGTGTAAATCCAGCACAACAGGTTGGTCGGTGTGGATGCTCTCGCCTCCGGCTGTGCCTGGATGGCGCCCCACGTTCACAATGGGGTGCCCGGCCGCCGTCAACCGCTCGGCGGCCCGGTGGGCGTAGCGGTCAGGTTGGGGCGAGGCCCCTAAGATCAAGGTCTTTTTGGTTTCCATTACTTGCGCTCGGGCATGATGGGTTGTTTTTCAGTAAGAAGGCGCAGTAACACCCCGTTGGTCCAGCCAAAGCCATCTTGCAGGTCGTACTCGCCGCCCCCGGCAAGCAAAGTAAGGTCGTAAACGTTGTACTTCTCCACCATTTTGCCGGTATTTTGGTACACCCGCACATTGTTGGTTACCCACCGTTTTCTAATTTCGGCGGCCAGGGGATGCAGGTTGTAACGCCGTAGCCCGGCAATGGCCAACCATTGCAGGGGAGCCCAACCATTGGGGGCATCCCACTGCTGGCCGGTGTTATTGAGAGTAGTGGCGAGGCCACCGGGTTGTAAAAATTTAGTTTCCAACTGTTTAGCCACTGCTTGGGCCTGGGCTGAGCTGGCCGCCCCAAAGTAGAGCGGGTACGCCCCCGCCAGCGAATACACCGCCGTAGGCTTGGCCGCCACCCAGTCATAGTCGAAATAAAAACCGGGGCCAGGTTGCCAAAATACTTGATCGATGGCCTGCTGCCGGGCTTCGGCAGCGGCTTGTTTAGCCTGGCTAGCCTGGGTTTGGCCTGCGGCTTGGTAGGCTTTGGCCAAGGTGGTTTCCAATTGGAGTAACAAGCAATTGAGGTCCACGGGCAGGATATCGGTGGTGTGGATGGTGGCCAGCCGTTGGCCATCGGCTAGCCAGCGGCTCGAGTAGTCCCAGCCGGACTCCGCGCCAGAGCGCAAGTGGCGGTAAACGGCCGCCGAGTCGAACGGGCCGTTAGCCGCCCGGCGGGCTTCGGCCACCGTGGCGAGGTCTTCTTTATAGGCTTCGGGCCGGGGGGTGGTCCTGGCATCGTAATAGCGGTTGAGCAAGGCCCCGCTGGGTAGCCGTACCACGTGCTTGGCCGCTTGGCCGGGCGACAGGCCCTCGGCCCCGTTCATCCAAAAGTCGTATTCCTTTTGCAAGGCGGGCAAATACCGGGTGTAGGCCGAGTCGCCGCTAGTTTGGGCCAGCAGTTCCACCATGCTAGCGAAGAACGGCGGCTGGGACCGGCTTAGGTAATAGGCCCGGTTACCGTTGGGGATAAAGCCCAATGTATCAATCAAATAGGCAAAATTATCCACCATACTGCGGATCAGTTCCGGGCGATTGGCGGCTTGCAGCCCCAGCATGGTAAAGTAGCTGTCCCAATAATAGACCTCGCGGAAACGCCCACCTGGCACCACATAGCTCTTCGGCAACGGGATCAGCGAGGTGGCCCCACCCACCGAGTCGGGCGGGCGGGTGAGCACGGCCCAAAGGGCGTTCAAGTGCTGCTCGGGTGGGTTGCCGGCACGGCTTTGGTAGGTGCTGGACCGGCTGGTGGGCACGGCAAAATGCTCGTCCACAAATTTTTTGAGGTCGAAGCCCGGCTGGGCGCGCTGGCTTTCGTAGGCCGACAAGATTTGGGGCAACGGTTGGCGCGGCGCACAGTCCACAAAAGTTTTGGAGTCGGGGAAAATACCCCCGGTTTGCACGGCGGCGAACAAGGGTCCGTAGTCGTCCTCGGGAGAAACCCAGCGCGGGGCAGCTACAGGCGAAGTAGCCGTCTCGCTCGGCGGATTGGCGGGGCCACATCCGGTTAGGCTGCCCGCCATTAATCCTAAACCAATTAAAAAATGGGTGATTTTCATGGCGTTGTCTTCTTTTTTCGGGCTAAAGTAAGCCCAAGGCTAGGAAAAATGGCTAAAGAGGTGTCTCAATTTAACTCCTGCGGCAGCGGGCCGCTTGGCGGGCACCACAGCCAGATCGCTTAGGCAAACCCACCAGAGCCGTCGCTAAATAAAGCAAAAGAAAAAGCGACGGAACTAGCGGGTTGTAATTTACTAGAAATCAATGTTTTAATCATGTCCCTGTCCGTAGCGTTTTTCCCCGGCCATGACGGCAAAGGGCAAGGTGTTTTGGGCCGGGGGCAGCGGGCAGGTGGCAAAATCGGTGAAGGCGCAGGGCGGGTTAATGGCCCGATTGAAATCTAGGCGCACCAGGCCATCGGGGTCGGGCGGCTCGGTGTACAGGAAACGCCCCGCCGGGTAGGTGTCGGTGGGGGTGGTGGCATCTTTGAACATGATGAACAGCTTGCCCTCGCTGGGCTGGGCAGCCAGGCGGAAGGTTTTGCCCTGGTGCGCAAACACCAAATACCCGGCCAAGGGCTGCTGGGTGGTTTGGCCGGTAACGTCGGTAATGGGCAAGGTTTGGCCGGGGGCGGCCGGTTCCAAGCGCGCCGCAAACACCCAGCGGGCATCGGGCGAATAAGCCTCCACTCCGTTGAAATTGAGCAAGTTGTCACTTTCCAGATCGCGCAGGCGCAGGGCGTAGCGCGAACCACGTTTGATGATGAGCCAGCGCAACGCCCGGTGGGCCAACAGCGGCGGCTGGGCCATTTGGTCGTGGTAAACCACCATGCGGCGCACGGCCTGCTGGCCTAGCATCACTTGGGCGTTGGGCGCGGTTTGCAGGGTTACCTCGCCATTTTGCAGGGTGAGCGTGCCTAAAAACTGGTTGGCCCGGCCCGCCGGGAACCGGATTTGGTTGCTGGCGGCCGCCCCAAAAGTGTTAGGCCCTTCTTGTAACCAATAAAGCCCCGCCAAATTGAGCCAGCCGTCGGGTTGTTGCAGCCGTTGCTGGCGGTCGGTGTGCCACTGCTGCCACTGAGCGGCAAAAATGCTGTCGGGAACGGCGGGAGCCTGAGCTTGGGCCGCCCAGGGCAGGCCTAGGCAACCGAAACAAAGCCAGAACGCAATTTTTTTCATGGACGGTAAAAATACGGCATCAAGCGGTTCGTTGTTTGAAGAGGTTTTGGCCCGGCCGTGGCTAGGCCAGTTAGTTTTTGTAGTTTAGCGGCAAAGGCGGTTACTTTACGGGCTAGACCTTGGCCAACCACTTTGCTAACCCTGAAAATTACATCAAAACCTTAGAACGCACACGCTTATGGATTTTGGCGCACAAAGCAGCCCCCGCCTCTCGCCTAGCGAGATGCAAGATAAAATAAAGCAAGTTTACAGCGAAGTGGGCAAGGTAGTAGTGGGCCAACGCTACATGGTCAACCGCCTCATGATCGGCCTGTTCACCAATGGCCACATTTTGTTGGAAGGCGTACCTGGCCTGGCTAAAACACTCACGGTGAACAGCTTAGCCCAGGTACTGCATTTAGACTTCCAGCGCATCCAATTCACCCCGGACTTGCTCCCGGCCGATTTGATCGGGACGATGATCTACAACCAACGCACGGCCGAGTTTGAGGTGAAAAAAGGCCCCGTGTTCGCCAACCTCATCCTGGCCGACGAGGTGAACCGCTCGCCCGCCAAAGTGCAGTCGGCCCTGCTGGAGGCCATGCAAGAAAAGCAGGTAACCATTGGCGAAACTACCTTCCCGCTGGACAAGCCCTTTTTGGTGCTGGCTACCCAGAACCCGGTGGAACAAGAAGGCACCTACCCGCTGCCCGAAGCCCAGTTAGACCGGTTTATGCTCAAGATATTTGTCAATTATTTGGATAAAGAATCGGAACTGGAGGTAATGCGCCGGATGTCGAACCTGACCTTCCAGCCTAGGTTGAACCAGGTGCTGGCCAAGGGCGAGATTTTCCAGATCCGCGACGCGATCAATGCCATTACCATTTCCGAGTCGTTGGAGAAATACATCATCGAGCTAATTTTCGCCACCCGCAAACCCAAAGAGTACGGCCTCAACGACGTAGCCCATTTTGTGCAATACGGCGTGTCGCCCCGGGCCAGCATTAACCTGAACCGGGCGGCCAAGGCCATCGCGTTCTTCGACGGGCGCGACTATGTGCTGCCAGAGGACATCAAAGAAGTGGCTTACGACGTGCTCAACCACCGCCTGCTGCTCAACTACGAAGCCGAGGCCGAAGGAGTGGGGCCGGGCCAAATCATCGATGCCATCTTGAAAAAAGTACCCATCAACAACTAAGAAACCAACCATCAATCGTTCAAACCCATTGGCCAACCAGTGGGTTTTCTATTTGCTCATCATCCGGCTTGGTCGATGAGCGGAGGAGAACGATCAACCAACTATTTTGTCACCCTAGGCCCACGCTCGTTACCCGGCACGCAAGTTGGCCCGCCCCTTTCAATCTGCCCCTAAAGCCGTTACCTTTGCGGGTTATTTTTCCGCCCATGCCCCAAGTTGACATCGACTCGTTAGACCCGCGCGACTACATCCTCATCAAAGGTGCCCGGGTAAACAACCTCAAAAACCTCAGCGTGGCCATCCCGCGCAACCAATTGGTGGTCATCACGGGCTTGTCCGGCTCGGGCAAGTCATCGCTGGCGTTCGATACGCTGTTTGCCGAGGGCCAGCGCATGTACGTGGAAAGCCTGAGTGCCTACGCCCGCCAGTTTCTGGGCCGGATGGAGAAGCCCGAGGTCGATTATATTAAAGGTGTATCGCCCGCCATTGCCGTGGAGCAAAAGGTGAGCAGCCGCAACCCGCGCTCCACCGTGGGCACCACCACCGAAATTTACGACTATCTCAAACTCCTCTTCGCGCGCGTGGGGCGCACCTACTCGCCCGTGAGCGGGGCCTTGGTAAAAAAAGACACGGTAACCGACATTGTCGACTACCTGCAAAGCCTGCCCGAGGGCACCCGCTTTATGGT
>JALONO010000358.1 GCA_025454895.1 Bernardetiaceae bacterium | reverse complement strand
ATAAAAGCGGCAAGTTAAGCCCCAGGGTTCATTGCCCCGCTGCCGGGGCCGTTCGTCCCAGTGGATGGGAGGGTGCCTTTTCGCCGCTAGGCCCTTGGCCCAAGGTGAAATGGGAGCGCAAAGCGGGTAAAATAGGGTGCTGTTACAGAATGTATACCGAAGAATTTGTTCCTGGGCACCACGGGCAGTCGCGCCCGGCGACCGCAGGGCGGTGAGGCACGAACCGGTGTTTTGGCAGGCACGGCGGGCCGCCGCGTTAGCTGGCTGGCCACCCAAAGCACGGGAACTAGCGTGTACCCCGGAGGGTGCCGCACCGCCGGAAGCTATGGAAATTCCCTGAACTGGCGCAAAAAACCAGCAGCATACATTCTGAAACACTATCTAAAATAGTAGGTAAGCCAGCGTTAACGCAAGGATGTCTTGAAGAACAAAAAATATTTAAAATTCTGATTTTCAACATTTCATGATTTTTCCATCTTCAACCTTACGGTAAATTTTTATTACGTTGAGAAACTAACAAAATCCCAAGCCCAAAATGGGTATCATTTTATTAAAGAGTTGATAATCAATTTGTGGCATACCGATTTGGCTGTTTTGGCTTAATATTGACCATTGAGTGCCTTATCCAATCTGAAGATGAAAAACTACCTCCTCTGTTTTGTTTGCCTGCTGGGCTTTGGCCTGGCCCCCGGCGGGCTGCTGGCCCAAAAGGTTGGGGTGCAGGCCCTGCGCTGCGAGTACCGGGAAAACCCCTTGGGCCTTGACCAGGCCCGGCCCCGGCTCGGTTGGCAGATCACCTCGGTGGGCCGTGGCGTGCGGCAAACCGCCTACCAAGTGCGGGCCGCCCGCTCCCTGGCCGACCTAAAAGCGGGCCGCAATTTACTCTGGGAGACCGGCCGGGTCGTTTCCGACCGGTCGGTGCTGGTCGAGTACGCGGGTGCGCCGTTGGCCGCCCGCCAGCAGGTGTACTGGCAAGTGCGGGTGTGGACCACAGCTGGCAACTCGGCCTGGAGCCAGCCCGCCCGTTGGGAGATGGGCCTGACCGCCCCCACCGACTGGACCGCCCAATGGGTGCGCGTGCCCTGGCCCGAAGACCCCAAACTGCCCCAACCGGCCCAGTATTTCCGGCATAACTTCAGCGTGGCCGAACCCGTGAAGGCCGCGCGCCTGTACATCACCAGCCACGGCCTGTACGAGGCGTTCCTCAACGGCCGGCGCGTGGGCGACGACTATTTCACCCCCGGCTGGACCAGCTACCAAAAGCGGCTGCAATATCAGGTGTACGACGTAACCGCCCTGCTCAAAACCGGGACCAACGCCCTGGGCGTTACCCTGGCCGAGGGCTGGTTCCGCGGCGAGCTGGGCTGGCAAAACAACCGCAACGTGTACGGCCCGCAATTGGCGTTGCTGGGCCAGTTAGAGATAGAATATGCAAGCGGACGCAAGCAAACCGTGGGCACCGGCGACGGGTGGCAGTGCGGCCAAGGGCCTATCCGGCGGTCGGAGATCTACGACGGCGAGGTGTACGATGCCCGCCAGGAGGCCCGGCTCGACGGCTGGGCTACCGCAGCCTATGCTACCACCGAGGGCTGGCAGCCCGCCCAAACCGCCGACCTGCCCAAAAACCACCTGGTGGCCACACCACTAACGGTGCGGAAAATGCTCACCCTCAAGCCGAAGCAGATTTTTACCACGCCCCAGGGCGATTTGGTGGTCGATTTTGGCCAGAACCTCACCGGCTGGGTGCGCTTGCAAGTGCAAGGCCCGGCCGGGCAGGCCGTGCGCCTGCGCCACGCCGAGGTGCTGGATAAGCAAGGTAATTTCTACACCGCTAATTTGCGGGGGGCCAAGGCCGAACTTCAATACACGCTGCGCGGCGGCGGCCCAGAAACCTACGAACCGCATTTCACCTTCATGGGCTTCCGGTACGTGGCGGTGAGTGGCTACCCCGGCCCGCTCACGCCCGACCGCATCGAGGCCGTGGTGCTGCATTCCGATATGGAGCAGACCGGCGAGTTTACCTGCGCCCACCCGTTGCTGAACCAGTTGCAGCACAACATCGAGTGGGGGCAGCGCGGTAATTTCCTGGACGTGCCCACCGACTGCCCCCAGCGCGACGAGCGCCTGGGTTGGACCGGCGACGCTCAGGCGTTTTTCCCCACGGCGGCGTTCAATTTCAACGTGGCCCCGTTTTTTACCAAGTGGCTGGCCGACGTGGCCGCTGACCAACTACCTTCCGGCTCAGTTCCGTTTGTGGTCCCCAACGTGCTCGGCCCCAACTCGGCAGGCTCCAGCGGCTGGGCCGACGTGGCCACCATCGTCCCCTGGGAGTTTTACCTGGCCTATGACGACCTGCGGTTGTTGGCCGCCCAGTACCCGAGCATGCAAAAATGGGTGGGTTATGTGCGCCAGCAGGCCGGGGCCAGTTACCTGTGGCGCAGTGGCTTCCACTTTGGCGATTGGCTGTATTATAACGAGGCCAACCCTTCGGCCGAGCCGGGCTACACCGACCGGGAGTTCATCGCCACCGCGTTTTTCGCCCACTCCGCTCGGTTGACCGCCCGGGCCGCCCGCGCCCTGGGCAAGGCCGATGAGGCCGCGGAGTACGAAACCCTGTACCAAAACATCCGGGCCGCGTTCCAGAAAGAATACCTGACCGGGGCGGGGCGGCTAAGCCCCCACTCGCAAACGGCCTACGTGCTGGCCCTGGCTTTTGGCCTGCTGCCCCAGGAGCAACAGGCCCAGGCCGCCGCCCGCCTGGCCGCCGATGTGAAAAAACGGGGCAACCACCTGAGTACCGGCTTTTTGGGCACGCCCTACCTGGCCCAGGTGCTAAGCGACCACGGCCAACTAACCACCGCCTACGACCTGTTGCTGCAAACCACCTATCCTTCGTGGCTGTACCCGGTAAAAATGGGGGCTACCACCATCTGGGAGCGTTGGGACGGCCAAAAAACCGATAGTACTTTCCAAGACGTGGGCATGAACTCGTTCAACCACTACGCTTACGGGGCCATTGGCCATTGGATGTACACCAACCTGGCGGGCCTGGCCCTAGACCCGGAACAGCCAGGCTACCGGCACGTGCGGGTGGCTCCCCGCCCGGATGCGCGCGTGCCCGGAGCGCGGGCCAGCTACCAATCGGCGTACGGCCGGTTTGAGGTGGACTGGGCCTGGGCCAACGGCACTTTTTCGTTGAAAGTAACCGTGCCGCCCAACGCCACGGCCACGCT
>JALONO010000119.1 GCA_025454895.1 Bernardetiaceae bacterium | reverse complement strand
TACACCTCGTCGAACGTGTGGATGTGGATGGGCCGCGAGTCGATCACGGTTTTTTCGGCGCGCCAGGCCAGCCGGTGGGCCAGGGCCGGGGTGAGGTACTGGCTGCGGCCAATGATGAGCAGCCCCACGCACTCGATGCGGGCCTTGCCAAACCGCTCTTCCAGCATGGGGGAATGCTGATGAACGTCCAGTTGGTAGGACCAGTCGATCAGTTGGCTGATGCCGTGCTCCAGCCGGGGCGAAAACTCGGGCTTGAACTTTTTGCCGCGTTTTACAAACAGGCTCTCCTCGGTAGCGTCTTCAAACTCGATAAAACAGTACCGGTTTTTCTGGCTATCCCCCACCACTAAGTCGGCGGTAAAATCACCGAACACATCGAACTCGAAGGCCAGTTTGTCCGCATGAACTAACCGGGGGGCCAGGCTGCCAATTTGCGCGGCCAAATGGCGGCGGGCCGCGAAAAACGGTAAAATCTGCTTCTGCTCGCTAAGCTGGGGGTTGGCCTGTAGCAACGCCCCCAACTCGGCAAGCTCTTTTAGGTATTGGGCAAAGTCGAACGCAAAGTGGTCGAGGTGCTTCATGCGGGCTGCCAGTAGCTGCGGTAGAACGATAGCAGTTCGCGGTTCACCACGTCTTTTAGGGTTACCTGGCCGCCTTCCAGTTCCACCACCATCAGCAGCGAGTCGCCCAGGGGGAGGGCGTAGGCTTGGCCGGGGCCTTTGAGCTTAGCTAGCCCGGCCAGTTCGGGGGCTTGGGCACGGCCCTCGGCCATCAGTTGGAGCAACTGCCGGGCTTGGCGTTGCTCAGCGGGCTGCAACATGCCCATGATGCTGCTGGCGATGCGGGAAAACACGACGGGTTGGGGCATGGGAAGAACGGTTGGGTAATTGAAACTTGGATAATGTGAAAGTATTACAATGGATAGAGAAATGATTGACGATAAAATCAACAATCGGAGTGAAATTTTGCCAGACGAATATCCATTACCCGGTCTTTTATAAAGGATGAAACACCCAAATTTACGCCTCCGTTCCCGCAAAGCCCCTCATCTGGCCAGAATTTCCGGGCCAGCCGCCAAACCTAGGCATTGATTTTTGGCTTATGTTGCAACCGGAGTTAGACCTTATTTGCTTGCCATGATCACCCACGCCACTTTACACTTTTTAACCGACTTGGCCGCCAACAACCACCGCGAGTGGTTTGGGGCCCACAAACCGCGTTACGAAGCCGCTCTCAAAGAGCTAAACCAGTTGATCGAGACATTGCTGGCCGGTTTCGGGCCGATCGAACCGCTCATCGCCGAGCAAAAACCCAAGGACCTGAGCTTCCGCATTTACCGCGACACCCGGTTTTCGGCCGATAAAACGCCGTACAAAACCCATTTGGGCGTTTATTTTAGCAAGGGCGGCAAAAAATCACCGCTGGGCGGCTATTACCTGCACATTATGCCGGGCGGTTCGTTTTTTGGGGCGGGTTGTTGGCTGCCACCCAGCCCTCAGCTGGCCGCCATCCGGCAAGAGATCGACTACAACGCGCGGGAGTTTCAGGACCTGGTGGAGGCCCCGGCGTTCGTGCAACGTTTTGGCCCGCTCACCGGCGACGGGGTGCTGGCCAACGAACGGCTGAAAACTGCCCCCAAAGGCTACCCGGCCGACCATCCGTTGATTGACTATTTGAAGCTCAAGAGCCTGATTGCGGCCACCTCGCTTACCGATGCGGAGGTAATTGCCCCGGATTTTCCCCAGAAGTTCCTGGCCATTTGCCAGCAGGCCAAGCCCCTGGTCGACTTTTTGAACCGGGCCATCGCCGCCCCTTAGCCTCCCAGCCCTGGCTAACGGGGCCAATAGCGGGCTGCGTCCACGGCGGGGAGTAACCCGGCGCGGCCCTCGAGGTGTTGGGCCAAGTGAGCCGCCAAAAACGGGGCTAAGGAGATGCCCTTGGTGCCCAACCCGCCAAAAATGGCCAGCCTAGGCCAGGCCGGGTGCCGACCGAGGAACGGCTTGCGATCGGCGGTGGCGGGCCGTACCCCGGCCACTTGCCCCACGGGCCGGAAGGTCGGTTTGAGCAAGGCTGCCAGTTTTTGAGCCAGTTCTTGGTGGGCCGCTTCGGTGGGCTGGGTGTCCAAGGTTTGCCAGTGGTAAGTGGCACCCACTTTGTAAAGCCCGCCCGCTTGGGCAGGCGGCACCACCCAGCAACCCCGGTTTAAAATGGCCGAAAAATCGGGCCCGTCTAATTGGCCCAGCAAAATTTCCCCTTTTACGGGCCGAAAGGGCAACCAAGACCAGTAGTGGCTTTGGGCCTCGTGCCAGCCTCGGCAAAAAACGACCAACTGGGCGGTTACGCTTTGCCACCGCACCCCATCCGGGGTAATTTCCAACGCCTCGTCGGGCACAGGGGCGGGCCGGTAGGAGTCGCGGGCGCGTAGGTACGCTTGAGCGGCCGCGAGCAAGGCGGGGGTATCCACAAACCCAGCTTGGGCTACCTCTACCCCGCCAAACGGATCGTGGACCAAACGGCCGTAGTCCTCGGCGGGGGGGCCGGGGCGCAGGTACGGTGCAAAGCGGGCCTCGGCCAGGTCGGCGAGGGCCTGGTTTTGGTGGGCCACGCTCTCAAAAGGCCGGTAAAGCGGCCGAGGGTGGAAAAACGAGGCCCCCAGTTGCTGTTCAAGGGCTGGGTAAAACTGGTGCAAAAAAGGGAACAGGTCGTCGGCCAGCCAGGTTTTAACCAACCGGTGGCCCGTGATGGGGTTCACCAGCCCGGCGGCCACCCGGCTAGCGGAGGCTGGCTCGCCGGGGTCGGCCACGAGCACCCGCCAGCCCCGCTGTTGCAGGGTGAAGGCCAGTACCGTGCCCGCGATGCCTTGGCCCACAATGAGGCAGTCGACTTGCATGGAGCGAAGTTAGGGGAAATGATTGCATGATTGCATGATTGCATGATTGCATGATTGCATGATTGCATGATTGCATGATTCTTCATTTTTGAGATTTGGCCGGTTGTAGGGGCAAGGCATGCCTTGCCCCTGCGTCCAGGTTCTACGCCAGGTCGCGCCTTTCTCGCAATGGAAAACATTTGGAGGTGCTGTAAGAAAAACCAATAGACCTCTTGCAGATTAGGTCTTTAGCCGGGAGAAAGCCCGGAATTTTCGCTCGAAATCCGCCCTTTTTTGGCCCCACGGGGTGTGTCGGCAGATAAAGTGACCACATTTGAGGTGTTGGATGGCTTTTTTGAAGCGGCTTCTAACCAATCGGCTTGTTCTTTTCGGACAAATTCAAGGCTTTAGGAAGAACGGATCAGCCCTGCCCGTCGGGGAGGGGACGCAATTTCGGGCCTAGAAAGGGTAATTTGGAAGGATTTTAGTCTAATACGCAAAAGGTCGAATAATTACCGTCTCAACCAATCCTAAATTAAAAAAGGTGTAAGAGACTAACAATCAACAAAAACCCCGACATTTTGCAACGTCGGGGAGAATGAGAATGTGCAGAGAACCTTACAGCGTGCCGCGAAGTTCTTGCTCGCGCTCAATGGCCTCGAACAAGGCTTTGAAGTTGCCTTTGCCAAACGATTTGGCCCCCTTGCGTTGGATGATCTCGAAAAACAGAGTGGGCCGGGGCTCGATGGGCCGGGTAAAAATTTGCAAGAGGTAGCCCTCCTCGTCGCGGTCGATCAAAATACCTAGCTCTTTTAAGGGCTTGAGGTCCTCATCGATTTCGCCGACCCGCTCCAGCACGGTGTCGTAGTAGCTGGCGGGCACGCGCAGGAACTCGACCCCGCGCGCGTGCAAGGCAGTAACGGTTTCGATGATGTTATCAGTGGCTACGGCCAGGTGCTGTACGCCGGGGCCGTCATGAAAGTCGAGGTATTCCTCTACCTGCGATTTCTTTTTCCCTTCGGCCGGTTCGTTGATGGGGAATTTGATGCGGCCGTTGCCGTTGCTCATCACCTTGCTCATCAGCGCGGTGTATTCGGTGGAAATATCTTTGTCGTCGAACGATACTAACTGGGCAAAGCCCATCACGCGGGCGTAAAAGTCGACCCAGCGGTTCATTTCGTTCCAACCCACGTTACCCACCATGTGATCCACGTAGCGGAGGCCCACCTCGGCGGGGCGGTACTGGGGCTCCCAGGCGCGATAGCCGGGCAAAAACACGCCCCGGTAGTTTTTTCGTTCCACAAACAAGTGCACGGTTTCGCCGTAGGTGTAAATGCCGGAGCGCACCACTTGCCCGTGGCGGTCGTGCTCGCAGGTTGGTTCCAGGTACGGCTCGGCCCCCCGGCCCACGGTTTCGCGGTAGGCTTGGGTGGCATCGTCGACCCAGAGGGCCACCACCTTCACGCCGTCGCCGTGGCGGTCGATATGCTGGCCAATGGCGGTGTTACCCCGCAAGGGCGAGGTGAGCACCAGCCTGATTTTGCCTTGCTGCACTACATAGCTCTCCCGGTCCTTGAGGCCGGTTTCCAGCCCGGCATAGGCCAACGGCTGAAAACCAAAGGCGGTTTGGTAAAAATGGGCGGCTTGCTTGCAGTTGCCCACGTAAAGTTCTACATAATCGGTGCCATTGATCGGCAAAAAATCAGCGGCGGAGGGTTGAACAGGCCCGGAGGCCGGAGCTAAGGTTTCCATATTCATTACGTTTTGGCACTTAAGTAGTTAAACGCAAAATTAAAATATTTGTTCTGCTAACTATTTGTATGCGCATTAAAAAATAAAGATAGGCCAAAAGGCCCCGCCAACTAGGCCTAGGCGCAGCAAAAACCCCCAAAGCAGGTGGAAGGCACTGCTTTGGGGGTAATTTATATTGGCTGGTGAGCCAACTACTACTGCGATTGCGGGTAATATTTGTTGAGCAAGTCGTTGTAATAACCGGCCCGTTCGCGGCTGAACTTGAGAAAAGCCTCCGCTTTGGCCAGTTTATCGGGGCTGGCCGCCTCTTGGCCCACGGTGGGGTTCCCTTTGAGCAACAGTAGGTTTTGCTCTTCGGCCTGGGCCATTTGCGAGTACACTTCTTGTAAACGATTGGCGGTATAAAGCCACAATTGGATGCGCTCAGAGTAGTTGTAGTTTTTCAGGTTGTTGTCAAACACGTACTTGAGGTTGTCGCTGGCCCGTTTGCCCATTTTCTCGGCAATGGCCTTGGCCTTTTCGGTTTCGCCCAGGTAGTAGTACAGCCGCACGTAGTCGGGCATGTAGTAGTCGTACAGCACGGCCGTGTCGGGGATTTTCTCCAGGCTGGTGTCCAGCACTTGCTTGGCCCGGGCGGTGTCGCCGTCCTCGAACAGTTGATAGGCCAGGCGGAAATAACCCTGCCGTTCGTTGGCGGCAAACTTGCGGTACTCGTCGTCGTTATAAGTGTCCGGGTTATCGAAACCCCGGAACTGGAACTTGGTCATCAAGTTTTCGTACATCACGGGCACGTTCACCTCGCCCAGGCCCCCCCGGCCGCGCGCACGGATGGGCATCAGGCGGAAGGTCATGCCTTCCATGAACAAGAAGTCTTTCAGGTCAATGGCGGTGGTGGCGGCCGAAGTGTTGTTGAAATAAATGGGGCGGTCCCAGTTAAAGTTGGCTAGTAGGTCTAAAATGGCCAGGTCGCTTTTGTAGAACGCGCCCGCCCCTTTGCGCACCCCAAAGCGCATCACGGACAGCACCCGGCTTTCTAACCCTTTGGGGATGAAGCCTTTTTTGATCACGCCCGCGCTGTCAACGGCTAGCTCGAAGTTGCGGCTGGGGGCAATGCTGAGCATTTCCACGTTGTCGCCGCTTTGGTAGGGGCGTTTCACAATCTCGTGGTCTTGTTTTACCAGTTCGATGTACCGTTTCAGTTTGAGGCTGCGGGTATCGCCTTCGGGGTCCACGTACACAATGTCGTTTTTGCCCGATTTGTAGTTGGCAAACTCCAACGACAGCGGCAGGGCCTCCGAGTCGTACACCTTGCGTTTCATTTGGTTGATGTACCAGTCGGTGTTGAAGTAGCTGAGCACGATCACGCGCACGTCGGTGCGGAAGCCCTCCACATCCTGCACGTACCAGAGCGGGAAGGTGTCGTTATCGCCACCGGTGAACAAGATGGCGTTGGGGGCGCAACTGGCCAGGGTGTTGCGGGCTTGGTCCACCGAGTGGAAGCGGCCGTGGCGGTTGTGGTTGTCCCAACCTTTGGCCCCCATAATGCCCGGCACAATGGCGCACACCATCGTGGCCACCACGGCCCGAGCGGCCTGGTTGGCCAGCACTTTTTCCAAGGCTTTGATGATGGCCAGCACGCCCAGGCCAATCCACATGGCAAAGGCGTAGAACGAGCCTACGTAAATGTAGTCGCGCTCGCGAGGCTCGGTAGGTGGCGAGTTCATATACACCACTAGGGCCACGCCCGTGAGCACAAACAACATGCCCACCACCGAAAAGCCCTTTTCGTCAAACTTCAGTTGATAGAACAACCCGATCAGCCCCAAAATCAACGGTAACATGTAAAAATTGTCGCGGGCTTTGTTGTTGGCGATCTCCTCCGGGGCATCGGTGGGCGACCAGGGCAGCAGCCAGCCCGCCTCCTTCTCGTCGCCGTCGCGCCCGGCAAAATTCCAAAGGAAGTACCGGAAGTACATGTGCCCCATTTGGTAGCTGAGCATGAAGTATAAGTTTTGGCCAAACGTGGGGCGTTGGTTTTCGGCCAGGCCCAGCCACGTGCGGTACAACTCGGCGTGGTTGTCGGTTTGGCTATACACCCGGGGCAGCAGCATGTTGTCCGTGTAGGTGGGGGTCATTTTAATGTCGTAGCTCTCGTAGCGGTGGGGGCCTTTGCGGTACACCGAGTCGCCGTAAACGGTTTCGCCGCGCTCGGAGGTAAACACCCGGCCATAAAACAGCGGGCGGTCGCCGTACTGCTCGCGCCGCAGGTACGACACGAAGGAGACGATGTCGCTCGGGTCGTTTTCGTTAATGGGCGTGTCGGCGTTGGAGCGGATCACGATCAGCGCATACGAGGAGTAGCCGATGAGGATAAACACCAAGCCCATGAGGACGGTATTGAGCGTAACTTTTTGGTGTTGAATGGAATAGCGGATACCGTAGATCAATCCCCCCAAAAACAAAAGGCAGAAGAAGAAGATGCCCGCGCCAAAGAACATGCCCAGGGAGTTCACGAAAAAAATCTCAAACTTGCCCGCAATCGTGGGCAGGCCGGGGATCACGCCCTCCATCACCACGGCGATGATCACCAAGCTGATGCCCAGCGTAATGGCAATGCCGGTAAAGTTGGGCTTGGGGTTTTTCTTGAAATAATAAACCAGGCCCAGGGCCGGGATGGTAACCAGGTTGAGCAAGTGGACGCCAATAGACAGGCCCATCATATACGTGATGAGCAGTAGCCATTTGTTCTCGGCCACTTCGTCGGTGAGGGTGTCCCATTTGAGCATGGCCCACACCACAAAGGCGGTGAAAAACGACGACATGCCGTACACTTCGGCTTCCACGGCCGAAAACCAGAACGAGTCGGAGAAGGTGTAGGCCAGCGCGCCGATGGTGCTGGCCCCCAGCAAGCTCAGCTGCTGGCCCAGCGAGTACTCGCCGTTGGCCTGGGGCGCCCCGATCATTTTGCGGCCCAAGAAGGTGATGGACCAAAACAGGAACAAAATGGTGAAACTGCTGGACAGTACCGACACCATGTTGACCCAGAAACCGACCTGCTGGGTGTCGCCCAGGGCCAGGAACGAGAACAGCCGGCCCACCAGCAAGAAAAAGGGTGCGCCGGGCGGGTGGGGCACCATCAACTTAAACGATACGGCAATGAACTCGCCGCAGTCCCAAAAACTGGCGGTTTGCTCGGCGGTAACAGTATATACCCAGGTGGCCACCGCGCAAATGAGCCAACCTAACAGGTCGTTTTTCCTTTTAAAAGACATGGTTGCGCTTTTATACTATGAATTGATTTAGGGATTTGTGGGGTTGGCTGGCTTTCATTTTAGGTGGTTTGGACGATCTCTCTTCAATAAAGAATAGCCTAACAGCCTGAAAAAGAGCAAAAACGGAGGCTTGCCCCGGCCAAACGGTGCAAGCCCCGCGAAACTACGCCATTGTGGGTTTTATTGTAGTTTATTTTAATGATAATTAAGAAGATAGCCGCTAAACGTTAAAGCGGAAGTGCATAATGTCGCCGTCTTGCACCACGTATTCTTTGCCTTCCACGGCAATTTTGCCGGCATCGCGGCAGGCGGCCTCGGTCTTGTATTTTTCGTAGTCGGCCAGTTTGATCACCTCGGCCCGGATAAAGCCCCGCTCAAAGTCGGAGTGGATGACCCCGGCCGCGGCGGGGGCTTTCCACCCCCGGCGGATGGTCCAGGCCCGCACTTCTTTTTCCCCGGCGGTGAAGTAGGTGATTAGCCCCAGCAGGTCGTAGGCCGCGCGGATGAGGCGGTTCAGGCCCGATTCTTCCAGGCCGTATTCTTGCAAAAACAGTTGCCGCTCCTCTTCGTCGTCAAAGGCGGATATCTGGGCTTCCAGGGCGGCGCAGATCACCACCACCTGGGCGTTTTCGTCGGCCACGGCCGCCCGTAGCCGCTCCACGTGGGCGTTACCGGTCAAAATATCGGTTTCTTTTACGTTGGTGGCGTAAATCACCGGCTTGTTGGTGAGCAGCATCAGGTCGCGCACGGCCTCGCGCTCCTCGTCGGTGGCATCGAGGGTGCGGGCGTTTTTGCCCTGCTCCAGGTGGGCTTTATAGCGTTCCAGGGCCTCGTACTCGCGCTTGAGCTTGGCATCGCCCGACTTGGCGGCCCGCTGCACCCGGGCGATCTTTTTTTCCACCGAGTCCAGGTCGCGCAGTTGCAGCTCGGTGTCGATGATCTCTTTGTCGGCCACGGGGTCCACCTTGCCCGCCACGTGTACCACTTCCTCGTCTTCGAAACAGCGCACCACGTGGATGATCGCGTCCACCTCGCGGATGTTGGCCAAAAACTGGTTGCCCAGGCCCTCGCCTTTGCTGGCCCCTTTTACCAGCCCGGCAATATCGACAAACTCGATAATGGTGGGGATCAGTTTTTGGGGGCTTACCAGGCCCGACAAAACTTGCAGGCGGTGGTCGGGCACGGTTACCACGCCCACGTTAGGCTCAATGGTGCAGAAGGGGTAATTGGCCGCCTCGGCCTTGGCGTTGGACAGCGCGTTGAAGAGGGTGGATTTGCCCACGTTGGGCAGGCCCACAATGCCTACTTGTAAAGCCATGTGAATGCTTGAGTTATAACTAGGGCGATTTTAAAGGTAACATTTTGATTGTAAGCTACTTAATTGCGGGTCGCCCAGCTTGTTTTTACCGCAAATGGCCAATGCAGCCGCATTGGCCGATTTTAGGCCGCAAAATTAGCGATTAAGCGCGGTAATTCTTGCGCCGGGCCTTAGGTGCGGGCGGCCAGCCAGTGGGTGAGGGCGGTGAGCACCTGGGCTTTAAAGGTCTCGTTGTGCAGCTCGTGGCGGCCGTTGGGCCAGGGGCGGTAGGTAACCAGGTTGGCCGGGGCGGCGGCGGCAAACCGGGCCGAGGCAGGCTCGGAGGTAATGCGGTCGGCCTGGCCGTGCATGAGCAGCAGCGGCAGGGGGAACCCGGCGGCCTGGGCCAGGGCCTGCTCGCCCGCCTGCACCAAACCCACAAAGGCCCCGGCGGTGATAAAACCGTGGTTGAGCGGGTCGGTGGCGTAGGCCCGGGCCACCTCGGGGTCGCTGCTAATATCGTCCGGGTTAAGCCCGGCTTTTTCTTGAAAAGCCGGGTAGATTTTGGCGGCCAGTTTGGCCACCCAAAGTTTGGCGGCGGGGGGCGCAAAGGCCAGTTGCAGCCACGGGCTGGTGGCGATCACGCCCTGCAAATAGGCCGGGCGGAACCGCAAAGCGTAATTGAGTACCATGCCGCCGCCCGCGCTGTGGCCGTACAAAAACACGGGCAATCCGGCAAATTTGTGGGTAATGAGGGCCAAAAACTCCCGGATGTCTTCTTGGTAATTGCTGTAACTGGGGGCGTGCCCGCGCGCCCCGGCGGAGGTGCCGTGCCCGCGCAGGTCGAACCCGATGAGGGCGTAGCTGTGCTGGTTCAGGTGCGCGGCCACGTGGGCGTAGCGGCCCGCGTGCTCGCTAAAGCCGTGGACCAGGGCCACCACGGCCCGGGGCGTTCCGGCGGGTAGCCAACCTTGGCCGCGCAGGGTTAGCCCATCGGAGCTAGTCCAGTCAAATTCGAAGTTCTCCATTGCGTATAACCGAAGTTTTCCTTGGGCAAAATAACGATTTTGTTAATGCGAAGGCCCCAATGGTAGCCTACAAGGGCCAGACCGCCAGTAATTGAGGTGGAAATATTGGGCCGGGGCAACAAGTGGTTAGAACTACTTCTTTTCAGCTCCCGTTGCTTTGACAAACCTTAACAACCCGGCCCGCCTTTGCCCCGCCAAAATACGCTAACCTTGTGTGCCATTTAAACCGATCTGCATTTGGCCCCGTCCTTCACTTGGCTTTGGCAAATGGCCTGGCGCGACAGTCGCCGAAGCCGCTCCCGCTTGTTGTTGTTCACCTCGGCCATTACGCTGGGCATTGCCGCCCTGGTGGCCATCAATTCGTTCAATTACAACCTGCGGCGCGATGTGGACCGCAAGGAAAAAGAACTGCTGGGGGCCGACTGGGTGGTGAGTGCCAACCAGCCCCTCAACGATACCTTGGCCCGCTACCTCGACTCGCTGGCGGGGGCGCACCAGGCCCGGCGCGCGCAGGAGGCTTCGTTTGCTTCTATGATCCAGTTTACCAAAAACGGCGGCACCCGGCTGGTGCAAGTACGGGCCTTGGGCGGGCCTTTCCCGTTTTACGGCGAAATTGAAACCGAACCCGCTCCGGCTGGCCGGGCGTTTGGCCAGGGCCGCCAAGCCTTGGTGGACAACACGTTGCTGATCCAGTTTGCCGCCCAGCCCGGCGATACGGTGAAAGTGGGCCGTCTGCACCTGGCCATTAGCGGCGCGGTGCGCAAGGTGCCGGGCCAAGCGGGCATTGCCGCCACCGTGGCCCCGCCGGTGTACATCCCTTACGACAGCCTGGCCAGTTCGGGGTTGCTGCAAAAAGGCAGCCGCATCCAATACCGGTATTACTTCCAGTTTGGGGGCGGCACCGAGGTGGAAAAAATCGTGAAAGCCGCCGAGCCAGTGCTGGACAAAGCCGGCCTTAGCTACGAAACCGTGGCCAGCCGCAAGCAAAACGTGGGCCGGGCCAGCGACAATTTCAACACCTTTTTGAACCTGGTGGCTTTTGTGGCTTTGCTGCTGGGCTGCGTGGGCGTGGCCAGCGCGGTGCACGTGTATGTAAAAGAAAAAGTGCCGCTGGTGGCCGTGCTGCGCTGCTTGGGCGTTACCGGTGGCCAGGCGTTCACCATTTATCTGCTCCAAATATTGACGATGGGTGCCCTGGGCGCGGCTTTGGGGGCGGCCCTCGGCGCTGCCGTGCAACTGGTGCTGCCGGTGGTGTTCGCCCGTTTTTTACCCGTGGAGGTAACCAACGACCTGTCGTGGTTGGCCGTGGCCCAAGGCTTGGGGTTGGGGGTGTTGGTGGCCCTGCTGTTTGGGCTGCTGCCACTGCTGGCGGTGCGCAACGTGTCGCCGCTGCGCACCTTGCGGGCCTCGCTTGAGCAAGACCTGGGCGGCCGCGACCCGCTCCGCTGGTTGGTGATGGCCCTCATTTTGCTGTTTGTGTTCGGGTTTGCCTGGTGGCAGGTGCGCGACGCGCTCCGGGCCGCCTACTTTACCGGGGGGCTGCTGCTGGCCTTGGCCCTGCTGGGCGGCCTGGGCCTGGCCCTCATGTGGGCGGTGCGGCGGTTTTTCCCCACCTCTTGGGGCTATTTGTGGCGGCAAAGCCTGGCCAATTTGTACCGGCCCAATAACCAAACCTTGATCCTGATTTTGTCGATCGGGTTGGGCACGGGGCTGGTGGCCACGCTGTTTTTTATCCAAGATTTGCTGCTGAGCCAAGTACAGTTTGCCGGGCGGGAAAACCAGCCCAATATGGTGCTGTTCGATATCCAAAGTGCCCAGCGCGCCCCCGTGCGCGACCTGGTGCGGGCGCAGCAGATGCCCGTGCTGCAAGATGTGCCCATTGTTACCATGCGGTTGATTGGCCTCAACGGGCGCAGCGCGGCCCAAATCAAGGCCGATACGGCGGCCCGCACGCCCGACTGGGCCTTGGACCGCGAGTACCGGGTAACCTACCGCGACACGCTCACCGATAGCGAGGAAACCGTGGCGGGCCAGTGGCGGGGCCGGGTCAAAAACCCGACGGACACCATTTTTGTGTCGGTGGAGGCCCCCTACGCCGAGCGCGTGGGGCTGAAACTGGGCGACCGGCTGTTGTTCAACGTGCAGGGCCTGCCCCTGGAAACTGTGGTGGGCCACCTGCGCAAAGTCGATTTTAACCGGGTGCAGACCAACTTCCTGGTGCTGTTCCCGGTGGGGGTGTTGGAAGAAGCCCCCCAGTTTCACGTGCTGGTAACCCGCACGCCCAGCAAGGCGGCTTCGGCCATCTTCCAGCAGGCCCTGGTGCGGCAGTTCCCCAACGTATCGGTGGTGGACCTGGACTTGATCTTGGAAACGCTCGACGAGGTGCTGGACGAAATTTCGTTCGCCATCCGGTTTATGGCCGGGTTCAGCATCCTCACCGGCATTTTGGTGCTCATTGGCTCGGTGCTCATGAGCAAATACCAACGGATGCGCGAGAGCGTGCTGCTGCGCACCCTGGGGGCCAACCGCCGCCAGGTGCTGGTCATCAACGGGTTGGAATATTTTATCCTCGGCAGCTTGGCCTCACTCTCGGGCGTGGGGTTGGCCTTGCTGGCCACCTGGGGCCTGGCCTATTTCAGTTTTGAAGTGGGCTTTACCCCCCGGCCGCTGCCCGCTTTGGGGCTTTGGCTGGGCATCACGGCCCTGGCCATGTTCATTGGCCTGGCCAATACCCGGGGCCTGCTCAACCGCCCGCCGCTGGAAATTTTGCGGGGAGAAGGGTAGGTTTTGTAATAGTGGTTTTGTGGTTAACAGTTTGCCAAAAATCGTCTTGGCAAGGTCGTATTTTCATGTCAGTTTTTTTTCTCTTCGGAGGAAAAACACCGTTTAGGCTGCTTTTATGATAGATATACTGATTATTTTATTGTCAATTTCAATCAACTAAAGGATGATTACGTAAGAATAATCCTAACAAAGGCCGCGATATTGATCAAGCTGAGGCAATTCGCCGATTAAAGCACATTGTTATGTGTTAATATTTATTTCAAAAGCTACAAGAAGTATTTTTACAGGAATATTTGAAAATAAATTTCGTTGGTTTAATTTTGCGCCAGTTTTGGCGCGCAATGTGTTTTACCGGTGAACCATAAGCCTGCCCTGACCAGTACTTTCATTTTAATAAACGAAACAATGAACTGTTCCACCCCCCCCCCGCTTCGCTCGGGTGCGAAGCTATGTTGGCTCCTTTGCGGCAGCCGCTGCTTTCTTAACCATAGTTAGCTGCCAAAAAGGCGAAATTGATGCTGAACTAACTCAAACCGTTGAGCAGCCTGTTGTAGTACAGGCACCGTCCCATCCGCTTTTGCCTAAGTACGAGCCGCAGAAATTTAATGCTCAGGCAGAGGTTTTTGCTAAAACTTTGGCCCAGGCCGCCAAAGACCCTTCATTTGCCACCCTGATCTATCAACAGGCCATGCGCCAATTTGATGGTGATTATGACGTGCTCTACAAGGATTTTAAGCACCTGGTATTGCCCAGCGGACAAACCGTGGAGCAAACCCTGCGGGCCATTCAGTCTGATTTTGATCAATACGTAAACCTGTTCCCAGCCTTTCAACTGGCGGTGCCCGTCAATTGCCAAACCTGGGATCCATTAAACCAACCACCCCTGGTGGCCGTGGCCCCACAAGGTGTAAGCGAGGATGATGTGGAGTGGTTGACTGCTTTTAACAGCACTGGCCAAGCCAGCCGCCTCAGTGGCAAAGTGGAGCCTAATGTGCCAGTAGTGGTGGTAGGCCTAAGCGAGCGCACCGATGCCGAAGGTAATCTACTGCCCGGCTTTGAGGCGCCAGTTGATTATTCATTGTCATTTGGTCGGGTGGACTACACCCAAGAGCGGATGAACCGGATTTATGTGGAAAATCCACAGCAAATTGAAAGTTGGTGGCTAGGTGCCTTAGAACATGTTTTGGATTTTTAAATATCTGAATATCAGCAACTTAATTGAAATTGCTCATTTTTTAAGCCCTTTAGCTTCAAATGGTTGGGACTGAGCAA
>JALONO010000357.1 GCA_025454895.1 Bernardetiaceae bacterium | reverse complement strand
GATCTCCCGGGCGGGTTAAAGCAAGGTTAAAGCGAGCGGAGCAGGTTTTTGCCCACCCGGCGGGCCAGGCGCGTCCTTATTCACAGGCGGTAGGCGGCCGTGATCTGGAAGCCCCCGGTGCGCAGGTTGGTGGACGAAGCAATGGGGTTGCTGCGGGTGATGAACCGTGCGTCGATCTCGAGCTTTTTGAAGTTGACCCCCAGGCCAAACACGGCCGAGCGGCTATCGCGGTAAATGCCGGGCACTTCGCTGCCGGGCAGGTTAGGGCCGGAAAGTTGGCTATCGAGCGTGCGGGAGTACACCGGGCCTAGGTAGCCCCTAAACGTGCGGAAAAACTGGATGCCGAACAAAACGGGTACATCTAACTGATTGACTGCCAGATTATAAGTGCCATTGGTGCCGCTCACGGTATAATTGCCGCCTTTTTGTACGTACAGCAGTTCGGGCTGCACAAACAAGCCAATAACAGGGATTTTAAGTCGGCCCCAGGCCCCGGCCATTACCCCGGGGCGGTAGGTGCCGTTGTCGGCGTTGGTGGGCAGCCCGCTCAGGTCCGACATACTGAGGCCCACCCGGGGGCCAAACGAGAGCAATTGGGCTTGCGCGCGGGGCAAACCGGCCAAACCCCAAACCAAGGCGGCCAAACAAATCGCTTTTTTCATAGAAGAAGAGGTTTTGTAACCCAAAGACGGCAAATTGACCGCAAGGTTGCCTAGCCGCCCGGCTAACCGAGTAAAATTGGCGGCCAACCGGGAATATCCGGCGGCGGCAAGCCAACGGGCGGTTTCTTTCAAGTGAGGGGAAGGCTGATTGCCAATCCGTTGCGCACTTGAAACCCTGGCAAAATTGGGTCAGGTTAGCCTTTCCAGAAGCGGAGCAGCAGCACTTCGGCCAAGAAAAAGGCCAGGGCCGCCAACAGGAACCACCGCCACAAAGGTTGGGCGATGTTTTTGGCCCCAAACTCGGCAGCGAAACGGTCGGCCTCCACGTTTTCAAAGACCTGCACGTTTTTGCGCCCCGCAAAAATGGTGCGTAACTCGGCGGCGGTGTAGGCATCAAAACGGCTCTCGGTGGGGTCGTAGTTGAGGGCCAGGTGCCCCACGGTTTGGCCATCGCTGCGGCGGGCCAATTGGTAGTTGCCCGCCGCCAGGTTGGTTTTGGGCAGCTCGAGCACCAGCGTATTGTCGGCCAGGCGCTGGGCCGGGATCAACTCGGCCGGGGCTTGCTGGTCATTGGCACTGTCGGGGCGCACGAGTTTGAAAATGTCGTTGCGGCCATAGGTGAGGCCCTCGTTCAAGGGCACGGCAATCAGTTTTTCGGCAAACGAATACGCCAGCCGCTCGGCCCGGCGGCGGCTACTTAGGGCAATTTTGTACATCACGGGCACAAACAGTGCGTGCTGGGCAAAGTTGGAAAACTGCTCGGTGAGGGGGGCGGCGCACAAATACGCCTGGCCATTGAGCACCGGAAAGGCCGAGATAAACGGTTGGTCGTTGCGGAAGGCCAGGAGCCGCTGCCCCCCGCTCCACGCGATCACGGGGGCGGCCCGGGGCAAGTCCATATTTTGCGCCACCTTCTCGAACACGCCACCAAAAAACGGGTTGTTGCCATCGGGCACGGCTAGGTCTAGCCGTTCCTCCGGGCTTACGTCGGGGAGTAGGTTAAACTTAAAGCCCAGCAAGTCGGCGTAACTGGCCGCGTTGGGCTGGCCCGGCGGAAACAACAAGACCGACCCGCCCTTGGCCAAGAGGTTGCGCAGGGCGGTTTGCAGGCCGGGGTCTAGGTCGCGCAGGCCCTGGAGCACCACCAGGTTGGCCGTGTTGAGCTTGTTGTAGTCCACCGCCGTGGCACTGAACTTTTCTACCACAAAAAACGGCTCGTTGCCATACACGTTGGGTACAAACTGGTTGTTTTCGGCGTTGATGTGTACCACCCTAATTTCGGGGGCCACGGTAAGGGTGAAATAATAATCGTTGTCGAACACCACGGGGTAGTCGTCCAGGTTGAGGCGGCAAGCCTTGGCCCCGGGGCTACCCACGGCAAAATTGAGGGCCAGGGTTTCGCTGGCCCCCGGCTCGATGCTCACCGTCCCGCCCGATACTTGTTTGTCATCGATAAAGAGCTTCACCACCTTATCGCTTACCCCCGCCGGGCCGGAGTGGGCGATTTTGACGTGCAACACGTTGTTTTCGTTTACGCGCACAAATGGGTTGTCGAGCCACACCGAGTCTACGTAGAGGTTGCCCACCTCGCTGGGGGCCAGGGGCAGCAGGTAAAAGTTATTGGTGCTGTCCAGGTCCAACCGGCTCAAATCGCCAGTGGAATTTTTTTGAAAATCGGAGATGTAGAACAAATGATTGCGCCGCTCGCTGGTGTTGGCCTGCAAGGTGGCCAGTTGGCGGGTATAAACATCGGCCAAGGGGCGGCCCGCGTTACTAAAATCGAGGCGGGCCAGGTGCTCGGCAGCCTTGCTGGCCTCCACAAAATAGTTTTGGTCCGCCTCAAAGCTGTTGTTCATCAGCGAAAATTGAGCGTTGGCCGGGAACGCCCGCAAGGCTTGGCCGGCCAAGTCACTGGCCGCGTCGAGCAACCGCTTACCGTCCTGCTCGTTTTGCATACTAAACGAGTTATCCACGTACAGGCTCACGTAGTTGCTGTTAGCCGGGCCGCTGGTGGGTTGGGCATTTTTGCGCAGTTGTGGTTGGGCAAACGCCACCGCCAGGGCCACGATGAACCCGCAGCGGGCCAGCAGCACCAGCAGGTTTTTGAGCCGGTTGCGCGAGTTAGAAACGGCCTTAACTTCCCGTAAAAACTCGATATTGGTAAATAAAACCTTTACCAGGGCAGCGGCCCACAAAAAAGCCGGATAAATGAACGTCATCAGGGCGGAAAATCTAACCCGCTAAGTTAGCGCAAAAACCGAGGTTTGGGCCAGGGCCGGGGTTAGCATTTGTTAAAAGAGGTAGGCGCGCCGTTCTGCCGAGTTGGGTTCAATGGTTACCCGAACCAATACTCGGCCTAAATTTTTTCCGCTAAATGTTGAGGTTACGAATCAAAGTTTTATCTTTGCATACCAAACGGTCGGTTTATGACAGATACCAAAGAACACATCAGCAAAATAGCCTTTCGGCTGTTCCTGCTCAAAAACTTTAAGGAAGTTACCATGCAGGATATTGTGAAAGAAACCGGGCTGTCGAAGGGCGCGTTTTACCATTACTTCAAAAGCAAGGAGCAGGTTTTTCAGGAAGTGGTGGGCAAGTACTACCTCGGGGAGGGCCTTTATGATATCCAAACCCTCTCGCAAACCTCATTAAAGGCGTTTTACCTCGATTGCTTGGGCCACATCCAACATTACATCCAGTTTGTGTTGGCATCAGCCGGGATCGATGGCAATGTGCCCAGCGTGGTCAACTACTTTAACTTGGTATTTGATGCCTTGGGCCGACTACCCGATTTCCGGGAAAAGAGCCAGCAAAGCCAACTAGCTGAACTCAACCTCTGGCAAAAAATGATTGAACAGGCCGTGGAAAGCGGCGAGATCCAGCCAGTTGGTTCCAGCCTAGCCATCGCCAAACTGTTTGCCTTTTCGGTCGATTCCACCTTTATCCACGCTGTCATGGAAGGCGATTTTGCCCGAGGCATCGACGATATCCAGCTCATGTGGGATAATCTGTACCAAATTCTCAAAGGCTAATTTTTTTGAAAAACAACAAACCAAACGGTCGGTTTTAGCAATAACTCCAACTACCAAACCAGGGCAAAAGAATGAAACGTTACCCCACCGAGCTTGGCCCCCGCCACTTGGGCAAAATTTTGGGCATTTCCCCCACGGCCGCCCGGCGGTATTTGCGGCTG
>JALONO010000356.1 GCA_025454895.1 Bernardetiaceae bacterium | reverse complement strand
GTGGATCATGTACACCTCCTTGGCCCCGGCGTGCTCGGCCGAGTCGCGCACGGCCCGCTTTTCCACTTCGGTAATGCCCGAGGGGATGCAGATCACCATCCGGTGCGAGGGCGAAAAAAACCGGCGCTTGGTGTCGATCATCTTGATCATGCCCCGGATCATGTGCTCGGCGGCGTGGAAGTCGGCAATTACCCCGTCGCGCAGGGGGCGGATGGTTTTGATGTTCTCGTGGGTTTTTTCGTGCATCATCATGGCTTCTTTGCCAATGGCGATCACTTTGCCACTCACTTTGTCCATGGCGATGATGGACGGCTCGTCCACCACGATTTTGTTTTTATGTAAGATGAGGGTGTTGGCCGTTCCCAGGTCGATGGCGATGTCGCTGGAGAACATATCGAAAAAGCCCATTCTAAGGTCTTGAGGGATTGAAAAGTGAACGAAACAAATTTAAACTGATTTTTAGCGCAGTGGCCTGGCAAAAGTTGCCGTAAGTTAGTTGATTGGGGGGTAATCCTGAAACGACTTATTGATTGAACGACCAAATGAGGTTTTTCTTTTGGTTTTCAATCTTTTATCTACGCAAAAACCCGAAAAAAGTGTCGTTGATTTTTTAGGATCGCCTTAGCGATAAAATTTACCGCTGCCACCCATCTAACGTGGGCAAAAGTAATTGGCGCGGGCCAAGTTTTTATCAATTAGATGAAAAAACCTAAAGCCTGCCCAAGCCTTAGCCGGAGTAAAATACGCGCTTTACCCGCTCGCCGATGCTGGTCATCAACTCGTAGGGGATGGTGCCGATGCGGGCGGCCAGTTGCGGCAAGGGCAGCGGCCCGCCGTACACGATCACCTCGTCGCCTTCCTGGGCGGGCAGGCCGGTGAGGTCGATCATGGTCATGTCCATGCACACGTTGCCTACCACCGAGGCCAGGTGGCCGTTTACCCACATTTGGCCCACGCCGTTGCCAAACCGGCGGTCGTACCCGTCGGCGTAGCCAATGGCCACCGTCCCGACTTTGCCCTCGGCCAGGCCCTGGTCCAAGGCCGCCAGGTGGCCCCGGCGGCTGTAGCCCACGCTGTCGGCGGCGGGGATGGTTTTGATCTGGGAAATCACCGTTTTGAGCACGCCCACGGGTTGTAGCTCGGCTTGGTGCTCACCGTTGGCCTCCACCCCGTACAGCCCTATGCCCAGCCGGGCCATGTCCAACTGCCAGTGGGGGAACCGCAAAATACCCGCCGAGTTGAGCGCGTGCCGCAGGGGCCGGTAGCCCAGGGCCTGCTCCAACTGGTTGGCCACCTCGGAGAACACTTGTAGTTGCCGCTCGGAAAACTCGTTGTGCCGGGCCTCGTCGGCCCCCACCAGGTGGGTGAACACGCTGGCCACTGGCACTTGGGCCTGGGCCAACTTGGTGGCCAGTTGGGCAAGCTCACCGGGCAAAAAACCCAGGCGGTGCATCCCCGTGTCGATTTTGAGGTGGACGGGCGGGCGGGCCGTTTGCCCCCGCAAAAACGCCAGCCACTGGTCAAGCAGTCGGTAACTGTAAATTTCCGGCTCAAGTTGGTGCTCCAATAAGCTGGCGAAGGTTTCCGGGGCCGGGTTCATGACCATGATGGGCAGGTGGATGCCCCAGCGGCGCAGGGCCACGCCCTCGTCGGCGTAGGCCACGGCCAGGTAGTCGGCCCCCCGGTTTTGCAGTAGGCGGGCCACTTCGGCACTGCCGCTGCCGTAAGCGAAGGCTTTTACCATCACCATCAGCTTGGTGCCCGGCGGCACTTGGCGGCGGTAAAAAGCCAGGTTGTGGGCCAGGGCATCCAGGTTGATTTCCAGCACCGTACCGTGGATTTTCTCCTGCAACCGGGCCGTGATTTGCTCGAACCGGAAATGGCGCGCCCCCTTCACCAAAATGGTGGCCTGCTGGAAAAACGGGTTGGCACTGGCGGCCAAATGGGCCAAAAAACTGGGCGTATCGGGGAAGAAATGGGGATCGGGCACATTAAAATAGCGGCTAGCCTGGCTAATTTCCGGGCCGATGCCCACCAGCGTTTTCACTTGGTGGGCCTGCAACAACTGCCCCACTTGGTGATAGAGCAACCCCGGCGGCAGCCCGGTTTGCAACAAGTCCGATAACACCACGGCCCGGCTGTGCCCAGCCGGGGTTTGCTGGGCCATAAACGCCAGGGCTACCCCCAGCCCGGCCAGGTCATTGTTATAAGAGTCGTCCACCAGGCGACAGCCTTGGATGCCCCGTTTTAGCTCCAGCCGCATGGGCACGGCCCGGTGGCCGGGGGTGTCAAGCACCTGGTCCAGCCGGGCTTGCAAACTGCTGGGGGCTAGGCCCAAGGCCAGCATCACGGCCACGCAATGCAGGGCGTTCTCGATGGTGGCCGGGTCGGTGGCGGGCAAGGCCAAGGTAAACGGTTGGCCCCGCCATACCAGGTGGAACCCAGTTTTGCCGGGGCCGCGCACCTCTTCGCGCACCTGCAAGGCCACGCCGGGGCGGCGGCCCCAACTGAGCAGTTCCACGGCCCGGCCGTTGGCCCAATGGACAATTTGATCGGCCAGTTCGGGTTGGTCCTGGCAGTACACCAACCGGGGGCAGCGGGCAAACAGTTGTAATTTTTCCACGATTTTCTCGCGGCGGCTGGCAAACCCCTCGTCGTGGGCGGGGCCAATGTTGGTGAACAGGCCCAGGGTAGGCCGCAACACGTTTTCCAGCTTGGCCATTTCGCCGGGGCGAGAGATGCCTGCCTCGAAAACGCCCAGGTTGTGGTGCGGCCCGCCCTGCCACACCGACAGTGGCACGCCCGTTTGCGAGTTGTAGCTTTTGGGACTTTTGACGATGGAAAAATCACCGGCCAGCAAGCGGCCCAGCCACTCCTTAATAATCGTTTTGGCGTTGCTGCCCGTGATGCCTACCACCGGGAACGCCCACCCGGCCCGGCGTTCGGCGGCCAGGGCTTGCAGGGCAGCGGTGGTATCGGGCGCG
>JALONO010000118.1 GCA_025454895.1 Bernardetiaceae bacterium | reverse complement strand
GGCAAGGAAGACGGCGAGTATGCCGATGTAAAATAGCACAAACTGCGACAGGCATTGCTTACTTGGCGGTTTTGATGGCCATTGACACCTTTTTGGAGCAACGGGAAGGCAGCAAATTTCGCAAGCCGTAGAGTATCGAGGATTACCGGGGCCGCGTAGCCCGCCAAGACAAAAACCTGTTGAAGCGGCTCAATCACGCTTACGATACCCTGCATTTGGCTGGTTACTACCACAGCACCAAATCGTCAAAAACCATTAAAGATGGGCTGGACGAAGCGGCCTCGATCATCGAGGTCATTGCCCCTCCCATTGCTTGATAATCAGCTTCTTATAAGCTATCTCAATCTTGGTTACTCCTCGAACAACCCCCAGCCATCGGCCTGGTTGTTGTTTTTATCGAACCGCTTGACCCAGGCCACGAATAGTTGCCGAAATTCCTCTATATCGTCGCGGAGCACTTTCAGGTAGCGGCCATCGCTGAGGCCGGTGTTTTGGCACCAGCCCGCCAGGCCCAGCAACTCGGTGGCGTGGGCTTTTACCATCACCGCGTTTTGCATCTTTAGCATGTACAAGTCGCTGGCCTCCGCCCCGGAAATTTTAACCCCCAGGCACATGGCATGTTCTTGCAGCCGCGCGCGCACGCCCAGCCGGTCGTCGGCCTCCACAATGGTCTCGGCCAGGGCTTCGGCCACTTGGTAAATCTCCTCGGCTTTGCGCCTAATGGGTAACCCGTGGATGCGCAGCCGCTCTTCGTGCATATAAGCCTCGAGGGCGGCTTGCGCCCAGGTCTCGTTGCCGAATTCCTCAAAATCAGGTAATTCGTCGTTATGGTCGCGGTCAAGTGGCATAAGAATTAGAGCGGAGAAGTGAATGCTCAAGTAAAGAAATTAATCGGTAGCATCCAAACATTCCTTAAAAAAATTACGCCCTAGTACGCAATCCCTGGGCCGTTGCTCCACTATTTGGGGGAACAAGGATGGCGACACTCGGGGCGGGCGAGGTTTTTAGGGCGATGACACGGGCCGGATGAGGCCAAATTTAAACTGTGGCTGATTGCCGTAATGGAAATAAAACCGCCGGAGAGCTAACTGGCAGAACAGTCTTGGGCAAACGCCGCCACCGCCGCCAGGGTGCGGGCCGGGGCTTCGTACATGCCCATGTGGCCCACTTGGTCCAGCAGGTGCACGGTGCTGTTGGGCGGGAGGTGGATTTGCCGCAGGCTGGCCTCGAGGGGCACGGCCCCGTCTTGCCTGCCCACGATAAACAGGGCCGGGCAAGCGAGGCTGGCCAGCACCGCCGTGCGGTCGGGGCGGTCGCGCATGGCCGCCGCCGTTTCGGCCACGGCCTCGGGGTCCAGCGAGCGGCCCTGGGCCACCAGCCGCTCTATCACGGGCCGGCAAGCCTCGCGGTTGGCCGGGGCAAACAAGTTGGGGACGAGCGTGTTCAAAAACGGCTCCACCCCGTTGGCCCGCACCTGGGCCATTACTTGGGTGCGGGCGGCCTTGCGCTCGTCGGTATCGGCCAGGGCCGAGGAGTGGAACAGGCCCAGGCCCGCCAACTGTTGCGGGTGAGCCTGGGCATAGGCCAGCCCCACGTAGCCGCCCAGCGAGTGGCCTACCCACACGGGCCGGGCCACGCCCAGTTGGCCCAACCATTGGTGCACGGCCTGGGCCAGGCTGTCCAGGCTGGGGGCCATCTGCCGGGGCGAGCGGCCAAAACCAGGCAAGTCGGGTCGAAGCACGCGGTACTCCTGGGCCAGGGCCGCCGCAAAGTCGTCCCACAAAGTGTGATCCTCGCAATAGCCGTGGATGAGCACTAGCGGCGGACCGCTACCCTGGTCGCTAAAATGGAGCATGGTTAGGGTTGGTTAAGTCTATCATAGTTATGCAAATTTCTCAAAATCAATTTTTTAAGAAATTGCTTTCTCAAAGACCCTCCCTTGGCATCAGGGATTTTTCTCAAAAATTTTACCACTGGCTTTGTTTTTCAAGATGAGCTTGGTGCTGCCGTCAGGCAACAGTTCTTCTTTGATCAAGTAGTGGTCGGCATCGTAGTCTTTAAAGGCCGAGATTTTGGGTACGCTGGTGGCCCCGCGCCAAATGTCGAGTTTTACCGGCTCCCATTGCTTGGTTTTCGCGGAGCGGTAACAAGCATCCATCACGGCGTTTACTACGTAACCGTCGTAAAAATCTTCCTGGGGTTTGGTGCCGTTGTCGATGCAATCGAACATCTCGGAAAACATGTGGTTGTAGCCCAGTTCGTGTACCTCGTCGCCCACGGGGAAAATCCAGCCGCGGTCGTTTTCGGCCTTTTCGGCCACGTAGCCCTGGCTGCCCACGGCGGTGAATACCTCGAAGCCGGTGCGCAGGAAGTTGTCGATCCGCAGCGAGCCTTCGGTGCCGCTGGCTTCGTCGCGCAGGTCCAGGCCGCCCCTAAAGCTCCAGCTCACCTCAAACTGTGACACCGCGCCATTCTCGTAGCGCACCAGGCCAATGGCGTTATCCTCGGCCGCGATGGGCTTGGCCAGGGTATCGGCCCAGCAAACCACCTCCACCGGGCGGATGTGCTTGCCGATGTAGTTGCGGCTGAGCTCGATGCAGTGGCAGGCCAGGTCGATAATGGCCCCCCCGCCCGACTGCTGGTCGTTCCAAAACCAGTCGGAGTGGGGGCCGGGGTGCGTCTCGCGCGAGCGTGCCCACAGCACCTGGCCCAGCGCGCCGTTGCGCACGTACTGCAAGGCTTTTTGGGTTTTGGGGGTGTACACCAGGTCTTCCAAATAACCGTGGAACACGCCCGCCTTTTCCACGGCCTCGAGCATGATTTTGGCATCTTCGGCGGTGGTGCCCAGGGGTTTGGTACACAGTACGTTTTTTTTGGCGGCGGCGGCCAGCAGCACGGCCTCGCGGTGCAGGTTGTTGGGCAAGGCGATTACCACGGTGTCGATGTCCGGGTCCTCCACGGCGGCCTTCATATCGGTATGGACTTTGGCCACGCCCCAGCGCTGGGCAAAGTCCTGGCCGCGCTGGGCCGAGCGGGAATAGACGGACACTACTTTGTCGCGGCGGCGCTGGCCGTGGAGCGACATCACATAAAACGCGCCGATGAACCCGGCGCCCAGCATGGCGATTTTGCGCATGGCTTGAAGGGGAAAAGATGGGTTGTTTTCAAATGAACTCCTTGTAGCAGGCCCGAGAGCCTAGGGGCTTAGCCCAGGCGAACGGGCAGCCAATGTTAGCCGTTTGCCGCCAAACCGCCAACGTACCAGCCATATTTTTAGGTGGTGGCGAACTGCGGCTTTCTTGCCGGGCGCACAACCAAGCCCAAATCAAACTTGTAACGTTTAGGGCCGGGCTTTCGTTACTTTATAAATGCCTCTGCGTCGCCCCCATGTTTAGCTACCGCTATCGCTACGTTTGGATTTTGCTGCTGGCCGTGTACTCGTTTGTGAACACGCTGTATGTAGAGGCCCCCGTGTACTACCAGCTACCCGTGGCCGAATGGGAGCTACTGGCGTTTTTCGGCACGGTGATTCTGCTGATTTGGGAAGGCAACCGGTTAATTGAACGGGCCGTACCTTGGTTGCAGCACCGGATGGGGGGCAAGGTACACCCGCTGGTGATCTTGTTTGTAGGTGGCATTTTGGTAACCGTTTTGGCGGTGGTGCCGCTCACCCTGGGGCTGGCTCACGGCTACCACCACTGGGCCTTGGGCCGGGTGTGGCTCACGCTCAAGTTGGCCCTTACGTTTGGATTCCGGGTCAATTTGTTTTTGCACACCATTAACGCTATGGTGTATTTGCTGCAACGCCAGCGCGAGGCCCAGTTGGCGGCCGAACAGTTTAAAAAAGCCAGTGCCCAGGCCCAATTTGCCTCGCTGCGCACCCAGGTAAACCCGCATTTTTTGTTCAATACCCTAAACGTGCTGTCGAGTCTGGTGCAGAAAGACCCCACCCTGGCCAACGATTTTATCGAGGAACTGGCCAAGGTGTACCGCTACGTGCTGCAAAACTTCGAGAAAGAACTGGTGGACTTGGGCAGCGAGCTGGCTTTTATCCAGTCGTATGTGTATTTACTGGAAAAGCGGTTCCGCGATGGGGTGCGGGTGGAGGTGGACGTGCCCCCCATCTATTTTGGCTACTTTGTGCTACCACTGGCCTTGCAAATGCTGGTGGAGAACGCCATTAAGCATAACGTTGGCTCCAAAACCCGCCCCTTATTGGTGCAAATTACCGTGGACGGGGCGGGCTACCTGTGCGTGCGCAACAACTTGCAACCCAAGTTAGAAAAAGAAATATCGACCCATTTGGGACTAGACAACCTCGACCGTCGTTATGAATATATCGCCAATCGAAAAATCGTTACCCAAATCGAACCCAAACATTTCACCGTAAAGGTGCCTATTTTAGAACTTACCGAAATTTAAACTGGTCTTCCCCCCCAATCGCTGGCAAACAAACTCTACTTAACAGTTCAGGAGATCAATCTCAAATCCAGACTTTTTTCACCCATCAACCTTGTTACTTTTTGCTATGCGAACCTTAATTGTCGAAGACGAACCCCTGGCCGCCGAACGGTTGAACTTGATGCTCAACCGCTATGACCCCGGGCAGGAAGTGCTAGCTACTACCGACTCGGTGGAAGACACCGTGCGCTGGTTGCTCCAAAATGAGGCTCCCGACCTGCTGCTGATGGACATCCACCTGGCCGACGGCCTTTGCTTCAACATTTTTAAGCACGTGGAGGTGGCCTGTCCGGTTATTTTTACCACCAGTTACGACCGGTACGCCATCCAGGCATTCCAAGTCCACAGCATCGACTATTTGCTAAAACCCATTAACTACCAGGGCCTGGCCCACGCCCTGGAAAAATGGCAAAACCTGCGCAAGCACTACCCCACCTTGCAAGCGCAACAAATCGGCGAACTAAGCAGCGCGGTTTTGCAGAAGCCCAAAACCTACAAAACCCGGCTGCTGATCAAATTTGGCGACCACCTGCACTACAAAAACCTAAGCGACACCGCCTATTTTTATGCCGATGGCAAAACGGTGTACCTAGTGGGCCACGATGCCCGCCGGTTTGTGGTGGAATACACGCTGGAAGAATTGGAGGAAATGTTAGACCCCACCCAGTTTTTCCGCCTCAACCGCAAAATCATTGCCCAGATCGAGGGCATTAAAGATGTGCGCATCTTGCCCAACAGCCGCTACCGGGTGCTGCTCAAGCCGCCTACCGACGACGAGTTGTTCGTGAGCCGCGACCGCTGGGCCAGCTTCAAAGAGTGGCTGGAGCAGTAGCCGCGCCCGGCCTTCATCGCTGTCTCCCTGGTAACGGCCCCTACGAATTAGCTGTAGCCCAAGTGCCTAGGCTTTAACTCTATCGACTTTTTTGCTAGGTTTTTGGTAAACTTGCAATTGCCCCGCCCGCCAGCAACGGGCGGGCGTTTGCCCGTGCGCGCATGAACATTGAACTGATTTTTAGTATTTTATTAGGTTTGGGCCTGAGTGCTAGTTGCGGCTTTCGGGTGTTTTTGCCCTTGCTGGTGGCCAATGCCGCCGCCCTGGCGGGCTACCACCAGTTTACCCCCGACTTTGCCTGGCTGGCCACCTGGCCCGCGTTTTACGTGCTGGCCACGGCCACCGTGGTGGAAATTGCCGCCTATTACGTGCCTTGGGTCGATAATTTGCTGGATACCTTGGCGGCCCCGGCGGCCTTGGTGGCGGGCACGTTGCTCACCGCCTCGGTGATCCCGGAGAGCCAGCCGGTGCTCAAATGGGGCCTGGGCCTGGTGGTGGGCGGCGGTAGTGCCGGGCTAATTGCTACGGGCACGGGCCTGCTGCGCGCGGGGTCCACGGCGGTAACGGGCGGCTTCGGCAACCCGGTGGTGGCCACTGGCGAGAACGTGGCCGCTACCGGCCTGTCGGTAATGGCCATTGCGGTGCCACTGCTGGCCGCCGCCCTAGTGGTGGGCCTGCTGTTTTGGGCAGGGAAAAAACTGCTAACCCGGCGGAGCAAACCCAAGCCGTGAGTTATTGAAAATCATACCAAAATCAAGTGGAGATTGCGTATTTTTGATCTTTTAAATAATTGACAATCAAGCACATGAATTATTTAATCCTGCAATCATTTTTAGTATAAGCCTTTGGCAACCAAAAAAGTCCAAGCATTGCACAATGCTTGGACTTTTTTGGTTGACCGTGATCGATAGGTTAATTAGGCTTCTCGTCCTTCTTTTTGGCCTTCGCTTCGGCAACTAGGTCGTCCTCTTTGAGGGTTTTGGATACCGTTAAAAACGGCCCGGCCACCACCTGCTGGCCTTCTTTTAACCCTTCTAACACCTCAATGTTGTCGTAATCGCTAATGCCGGTTTTCACTTTGATCATTTTAGCTTTGCCGCCCTCGTTCACAAACACCACTTCTTCTACTTTTTTCTTCTCATCGGCTTTGTTTTGGGGGCGGTTTTGGCTCACCGTAGTCGGCTGGCTGCCGGGAGGGCCGCCCTGGTCGCCCGCACCGTCGGTTTTTTTCTTCTCCTCGCGGGTGGTTACCGCGGCCAGGGGCACGGTCAAAATGCCCCCCTTGCGGTCGGTGATGATCTCGACGCTGGCCGTCATGCCGGGGCGGAAAGGGGCTTTACCTTGCCGTTCCTGCTGCAAGTCGCGGTACGACTCGGGCAAAATCCGGATCCGCACCTCAAACTCGGTGATAGCATCGGTGCTCATGTTGGCGGTTTCTTTGGCACTGTTGGCCAGCAGCATTACCACGCCCTTGAACTTGCGTTCTTGGTAAGTATAAGAGTCGACCTCGACAATGGCCGTGTCGCCCGTGGCTACCCGGATGATGTCGTTCTCGTTCACCTCCACCCGCACTTCCATAACCCGCAGGTCGGCGATGCGCAGCATTTCCGTACCCGACATTTGGGAGGTGCCCACTACCCGCTCGCCTTTTTCCACGCTGCGTTTGGTGATGATGCCGTTCATGGGGGCCGTGATGCTGGTGAACGACAGGTTCTCGCTCGCTTCCTTCACCTGGGCCTCGGCACTGAGCACCGCAAACCGCGCAGCCTCAATGCTCTCCTCGGCCGATTTGAGCTCGGCCACGGCCACATCGTAGTTGGTTTGGGCGGTTTCCAGGTCAGAATTAGAAACGGCTTTTTGGGCGTTGAGCGTTTTGGTGCGGTCCAGTTCCAGCTTGCGGCGCAGCAGGGTGGCCTTGGCCGACTCCATGCGGGCACGGGCCTGGGCCAGGTTCGCCTTCTGGCCGTTGAGGTTGGCCATTACCCGGTCCAGCACCGACTTGAGGTTGTCGGGCTTGATGCGGGCCAACAACTGCCCCCGCACCACCGAGTCGCCCTCTTCTACCAGCACGTCTATCACCTCGCCGGAAACCAGCGGGGCAATTTTCACCTCGGTTTCGGGTTGCACTTTGCCGCTGGCACTCACTTTTTCCACAATCTCGGTGCGCTTGACGGTGGCAAATTCTACCTCCACGGCATCTTTACCGCCAATCCAGCCCATTTTGCGGGCCCCAAAAGCCCCGCCCAATAATACCAGGAACCCCACCCCCAGCCACCAGTACAGCCGACTGTTGCTTTTTGGTTTTCGCTTTTTTTGTAAATCGATCGTCGCCATTGAATGTTTAAAAAGATGGAACTGCCTTGGGTAACAATGGTAAAGTCAAAAATCTTTACTCACTTAATTGAACAAAATTGGTTGAGTTTGCGCCCTCAGTTAGGTTAAAGTTTGAGGCCCTTGCCCGCGTAAAAGTCTAACACTTTGGTGCGGAAGATATAGTCGAATTTAGAACGGATAAGGTCCGACTGGGCAATGTTCAAATTGTTGCGGGCCAGGGCGTAGTCAAGCGAATTGGCCGCCCCGGCGTTAAATCGCTGCTCTACCACCTGCAACGACTGGGTGAGGGCCTCTACGCGGGTAACGTTAGAGATAAACGCCCGCTGGGCCGCCCGGGCATCGGCATAAGCCTGCTCAATGGTTTGGCGCAGGGTGTTACGGATGTTTTGTGCCTGCAACTGGGCCCGCTGCTGCTGGAACTTGGCCACCGTGATCGCATTTTTTACCTGAAAGCGGTTGAAAATCGGGATCTGGAGCTGAAAGCCAAAGTTGTTGCGCAGGTTTTGGTCAAACTGATCGCCAAAACCCAGCACCGCCCCCTGGCTAAAACTGGGCGAAATGGTGCTCACCGTTTGGGAGGGGTTACCCGTTAAAAAACCGATTTGCTGGATTTCCGGCTCGCCCCGCACCACTTGCCTAAACTGGCTGGACGTGCCCGATGTAAAGCCCCCAAAAAACGACAGCGTGGGGTAGGCGTTGCCCCGGGCCAGGTCGATGCCTTGCCGGGCACCTAGCTCGGTTTTGTCGGCCCCCAGCACGTTGGGCTGGTTGGTTTGGGCGATGGCAAAAACCTCGCTCGGCAGCATGATCACGTCGGCCGGGTTAGGATCGGCCAGGGTGGGCACCACAATTTCCATCTGGGTTTCAATGGGCAACTGCAGCAAAATTTTAAGCCTTACCGTGGCTATTTCTACGTTGTTCTCGGCAACGGTGATCTGGTTTTCGTTGTTGGCCTTTTGCGACAGGATGTCGTACTTGTTGGCCTCGGCCAGCGAGCCGGCCTCGATGAGCCGTAACGTGCGGTCCAACTGCTCCTGGGTATTCTGCAACTGAATGCGGGCGGTGTTCAACAGCTCGCGGTTGAGCAAAATGGTGAGATAAGTGGTGGCAATATTGAGGGCCAGGTCGTTTTTGGCTTGCTCCACATCGTACCGGCTGGCCTCTAAAATCGATTTATTTTGTTTAATGGCGTTCAGTTGCCGAAATCCATTGAATAAAGTGGCCCCGGCCGACAACTGAGCGTTGAAGTTGGCTACTTGCTGGTTGGTAAACTGGTTGGTAAACTGATCCACTGAGCGGCCCTGGTTCCATTGCTGGCCCGCGCCCGCGTTTAAGTTGGGCAACCGCTGGATTTTGGATTGCAACAGGTTGGCCTCGTTGATGTCCTGTTGGATTTTGCTGATTTTCAGTTGCAGGTTTTCCGCCCAGGCGTGATCGATGCACCGCTGGAGGTCCCATTTTTCTTGGGCCTGAGCACTGCTGGCCCACAACCCTAGCACCACTGCCGCCATGAGTTGGCACCCACTCACCAAAGTGCGCCGGGCACCGGCTCTCGATAAAGCCATAAATTGAAACTTACGCATAATTGACATGAAAATTGACGATGACAAAATAAATAGTACCACGCCCGAAAACCGGGTGATCCTCCATTGGAGCGGAGGAGCGTTCGGGGAAATGCCTCAAAACCATCTTAAAAACAAGGTTTACCAAATTGGCCCAGCCTGGCTAACCCAACATCGGTTGGCCACAGGCGGGAAAACGCGAAAAAGTGGAGTGGAATTTATGAGGCTGATGTGGGCACACCGCTTACCGTTTGGTGTTAGCGGTGCAATTTTAAGCTATTTCACGTAAAAAAGTGGGCCTAGGTTACGCAAAAACCGTTGGCTAGCCGGGCTAACCAACGGTTTTTTGTTTATTGAAAGCCGAAAAGCTATTTTTTTAATTCCACTTTCTTAAAATCAATCGATACCGAGTTGACGCAGTAGCGCAGCCCGGTGGGTTCAGGGCCATCGTCGAACACATGGCCCAAGTGGCCTTTGCAGTTGCCGCACATGATCTCGGTGCGCACCATGCCGTGGCTGCGGTCCACTTGGGTAATTACCCGGCCATTACCAACGGCGGCGTAAAAACTGGGCCAGCCGCAGCCGGAGTCATACTTTTGCTCGGAGGTGAACAGCTCTTGCCCGCAGGCGGCGCAGGCGTAAGTGCCTTTTTCTTTGTGGTTCCAGTACTTGCCCGTAAAGGCCCGCTCGGTACCTTTTTGGCGCAAAATATAGAACTGCTCGGGAGTAAGCTCTTTTTTCCACTGCTCCTCGGTTTTTTCCACTTGCTGGGTCGGTTCAGATGGGGCGGCCATTTTGGTTTGGTTTATTTTTTTTGACTGTTGGTCTAAGTTTTGGCCGTTGGTGCAATTGACCAAGGCCAGGGCAAACAACCCAAACAGATAATGTTTCATTGTCAATCATTTTTATCTTACAACTTTCTGTACAGCGGTTTGGTTCGGGCGGTAGGGGGCTTAACATTTTTTGAGGAAACCCCAGCCCTCCCGTGGCCCTTGGTGCCAAGGCAGTTGCGTTTTAAGGAACAATCTTACCTGGCCTGGCCCACAAAACCGGCCCGGGGGTAAACGAAATTACCTTTTGCTACGTTAATCACCAAGCAATCTTAAATAACCCATGTTTACCCCTCTCCAAAAATGGCTCAACCGGGCAGTGCTCCTCGGGGTGCTGGTGGCCACGGCGGCCTGCCAGTCGGCCAGTTTGTTCGAAGAACACCAAAAACTGCCCAACATGAGTTGGGAAAAGGCGGCCCCCCGCACTTTCAAAGTCAGCATTACCCAGGCCAATACCGAGGCCGATGTGGCGGTGGCCCTCCGCCACACGGCTTACATCAAACTCAACGAGATTAGGGCGTTGCTCACCGTTACGCCGCCCAGCGGCCCGGCCCAAGAGTACCCGGTGGTGCTCGCCATCCGCGACCCCCAAAGCGGCGCGTTCAAAGGCGAGGTGCTGGGCGACCTGGGCGATGTGGACTCGGTGGTGCTGCCCTCGTTCCGCTTTGACCAGATGGGCACTTACACCTTCCAACTCGCCCACACCATGCCCAACGACCCGGTGAAACTGATCATGGAGATTGGGTTGAAGGTGGATCAAAGCAAGCCCTAGTAAACTAAACCTACGCAGAAATAGTTGGCAATCAAGCCAATATGGGTTTCACCACCTCACCGTGAACGTCGGTTAGCCTAAAATCGCGGCCCTGGAAGTGGTAGGTAAGTTGCTCGTGGTCGAACCCGAGCAGGTGCAGCAACGTGGCTTGCAGGTCGTGTACGTGCACCCGGTCTTTCACGCCGTAGTAGCCCAGTTCGTCGGTTTCGCCGTAGCTGAGGCCGCCTTTTATGCCGCCCCCGGCCAGCCAGATGGTGAACGCCTCGGTGTGGTGGTCGCGGCCAGCAAAGGGCATTACCAAGCCGCCCCGGTTTTCTTGCATGGGCGTGCGGCCAAACTCGCCGCCCCATAC
>JALONO010000117.1 GCA_025454895.1 Bernardetiaceae bacterium | reverse complement strand
AGCCGGATGAAAATATCGCTGAGGACTTTCAAGTTTTTGGCCACCTCCGGAAAATCGTGGCCGACTTCGCCCCCAACAAACATCGCCACCACGATCCAGGTGGTGAGGTTGGCCCGCCGGTAGCCGTAATACATCAGCATCACCAGAGCCAGCCAGCGAAACCCGGCCAAAAAACCTTCGGGCAGGGCCAGCCAGCCGTTGGCATTGGCCACACTTAGCAGCAAGGCAGGTACGCCAAAGCCCAGCACGGTGAGCAAAACCGTGCGCAAGGGCGGGTGGCCCAAGGAGGTAGCAGATGTAGTCATACGCAAAACGAGGTTGATTTTGGTCAAAACGGCAACAACCGCCCTGCAATTAACAAAGAAACCGCAAAAGTGCCGCATCAAGCGACCGGGCCAGTTGCGGTAAAGCAGCGGCCCGGAGCCAAACATTTGCCTTGAACGATTTTTTATTGGCTTTGAGCCAACCTTCTTTGCCGTAAAGAAGCTAAAAATTGGGGCCGCTTTGCTATAATTTTGAGGCACAAATTGCCACTTACCCATCTACCTATATTTACTAAATGAAGATCAATCTTCTGCAAACCGAAAAGTTTGAGGGCCGCCATTTGGGCCTGGACCAAGCCGCCATCGATGACATGCTGGTCACCATCGGGGTCGGCTCGCTGGAGCAACTGGTAGCCGAAACCGTGCCCGCCGCCATCCGCCGGGCACCGATGAAGGGCCTACCGACCGCCAAATCGGAGTCCCAATTCTTAAAAGAGTTCAAGAAACTGGCCGAAAAAAACCAGGTCTTCAAATCGTACATCGGGCTGGGCTACCACCCCACACTGGTGCCGCCCGTGATTTTGCGCAATATCATGGAAAACCCCGGCTGGTACACGGCTTATACGCCTTACCAAGCCGAAATTGCCCAGGGCCGGTTAGAAATGCTGATCAATTTCCAAACCCTGGTGATTGAACTCACCGGGCTAGAGATCGCCAACGCCTCGCTGCTGGACGAAGGCACCGCCGCCGCCGAGGCCCTGGCCCTCCTGCATTCCGTGCGCCCGCGCGAGAAAAAAGACGCGAACCGCTTTTTCGTGTCGGCCCAAACCCTGCCCCAGACTATCGACGTGCTGAAAACCCGGGCCACCCCCCTGGGCATTGAGCTAGTGGTGGGCGACGACACCAAGTTCGACATCACCGACCCGGCCTTGTTTGGGATGCTGCTGCAATACCCAGCCGCCGACGGCCAAGTGGTGGACCATACGGCCCTGATCGCGGCCGCCCACGAGCAAAAACTGCTGGTGTGCGTGGCGGCGGATCTGCTGGCCCTCACCGTGCTCAAGTCGCCGGGCCAAATGGGAGCCGACGTAGCTGTTGGTTCGGCCCAGCGGTTTGGCGTGCCGATGGGCTACGGCGGCCCGCACGCGGCGTTTTTCGCCACCAAAGACGAGTACAAGCGCCAAATGCCCGGCCGGATCATCGGCGTGTCGCGCGATGCCCAGGGCAAGGTGGCCTACCGGATGGCCCTGCAAACCCGCGAGCAACACATCCGCCGCGAAAAAGCCACGTCCAATATTTGCACGGCCCAGGTGCTGCTGTCGGTGATGGCCGCCGCCTACGCCGTGTACCACGGGCCTAAGGGCCTGCGCCAAATCGGCGAGCGGGTGCATGGCATGGCCGCCCTGTTAGCCAATGCCCTGGGGGCCATTGGGTTCAAGGTGGTACACCAGCATTTCTTTGACACCGTGGTGGTGGAAAGCAACGAGGAAATTGCCCAGAACATCCGCGAGCGGGCCGAGGAAGCGGGCGTGAACTTCCGCTACCTACCCGACAACCGCTGCGTGGGCATTAGCCTGCACCAGGCCGCCTCCATGGACGACCTGGCCGAGATCATCAGCATTTTTGCCGGCTCCAACGACCTCACCTACGTGTACGACGTGAGCGGCAAAGCCCTGTCCGTGCAGTCGGCGTTGCCGAGCACCCTGGTGCGCCCGGCCGACTACCTGCAACAAGCCGTGTTCAACAAACACCATTCGGAACACGAGATGCTGCGCTACCTCAAGCATTTGGAAAACAAGGACATCTCGATGGTGCACTCGATGATCCCGCTGGGGTCTTGCACCATGAAACTCAACGCTACGGCCGAGATGATCCCCGTTACCTGGCCCGAGTTTGGCAACCTGCATCCCTTTGCCCCGGCCGACCAGACCAAGGGGTACGAAAAAATGTTCCGCAACCTGGAAAAATGGCTGAGCGAAATCACCGGCTTTGCCGCCGTGTCGTTACAGCCAAACTCGGGCGCGCAAGGCGAGTACGCGGGCCTGATGGTGATCCGGGCCTACCACCTAGACCGTGGCGATACCCAGCGCAACGTGGCCCTCATCCCCACCTCGGCCCACGGTACCAACCCGGCCAGCGCGGTCATGGCGGGCATGAAGGTGGTGCTGGTCAAATGCGACGAGCGCGGCAACATCGACCTGGCCGACCTGAAAGCCCGGGCCGAAGAGCACAAAGACCACCTGGCCGCGCTGATGGTAACCTATCCTTCTACCCACGGAGTGTTCGAGGAAGACATCCGCGAAATTTGCCAAACCATCCACCAAAACGGCGGCCTGGTGTACATGGACGGGGCCAACATGAACGCCCAGGTGGGCCTCACCAGCCCGGCCAACATCGGGGCCGACGTGTGCCACTTGAACCTGCACAAAACCTTCTGCATCCCTCACGGCGGGGGCGGCCCCGGCATGGGCCCCATTGGCGTGGTAGAACGCCTGGCCCCCTATTTGCCCGGCCACGTGCTGCGCGAAACCGGTGGCCCCAAGGCCATTACCGCCGTTTCGGCCGCGCCTTGGGGCAGTGCCAGCATCCTCACCATCTCATATGCGTACATTAACATGATGGGCGCCGAGGGCCTCACCCGCGCCACCGAAGTGGCCATTTTGAACGCCAACTACATCAAGGCCCGGCTAGAGCCGCACTACCCCGTTTTGTACACGGGCAAAAACGGCCGCTGCGCCCACGAGATGATCATCGACTGCCGGGGCTTTAAAACCAGCGCGGGCGTGGAGGTGGAAGACATCGCCAAGCGGCTGATGGACTACGGTTTCCACGCGCCCACGGTGTCGTTCCCGGTGGCGGGCACGCTCATGATAGAGCCTACCGAAAGCGAGCCGAAGGAAGAACTGGACCGTTTCTGCGAGGCCATGATCGCGGTGCGGGAAGAAATCCGCGAGATCGAGAACGGCCAGGCCAGCCGCGAGGACAACCTGCTACACCACGCCCCCCACACCGCCGAGGTAGTGATGGCCGACGAGTGGCACCGGCCTTACAGCCGCCAGCGGGCCTCCTACCCCCTGCCCTATCTGAAAACCCACAAGGTATGGCCCACCGTGAGCCGCATCGACAGTGCCTTCGGCGACCGCAACCTTGTGTGCAGTTGCCTGCCCATAAGCGAGTACGAAGAAGCGAAGGTGGAAGCGTAGATAGAAATGCTAACACAAATCCCCGAGGGTGTGGCAAGCCTTCGGGGATTTTTTATGCGCTCTAGCCCAACCGGCCTGTCCGTTTGAGCGGGGCTTTTTTCTCCCGGCCAGGCCGGGCGGTGCATCCGGGTTTTTGGCTAACTTAGCCGCCGTTTTACGGCTTTCCCCGCCACTTCTTCCGATGATCGACGTTTCGGCCATTTACAAAAGCTACGGCCAATTGCAAGTACTCAAAGGCATTAACCTGAAACTGCGCCGGGGCGAGATTACCGCCATCGTAGGCCCCTCGGGCGCGGGCAAGAGCACGCTACTGCACATCCTGGGCACGCTGGACCGCCCCGACCGCGGCCAAGTGCGCATCGAAGGCATCGACCTGGCCACCCTGCCCGACGAACGGCTGGCCCAGTTCCGCAACCAACGCATCGGGTTTGTGTTCCAGTTCCACAACCTGCTGCCAGAGTTCACCGCCCTGGAAAACATCGCCCTGCCCGGTTACATTGGCGGGCGGCCCAGTGCCCAAGTGGAGCAGCGGGCCAAGCAACTGGCCAAATTGCTGGGCGTAACCGCCCGGCTGGGCCACAAACCCGCCGAGCTGAGCGGCGGCGAACAGCAGCGGGTGGCCGTGGCCCGGGCCTTGATCAACTCGCCGCTGGTGGTGTTTGCCGATGAGCCGAGCGGCAACCTGGACACCCGCAACGCCGAGGAACTGCACCGCCTGTTTTTCCAACTGCGCGACGAGATGGGCCAAACCTTCGTGATCGTAACCCACAACCCCGGCCTGGCCAGCATGACCAACCGCCGCATCGAGATCGTGGACGGCCAAATTGCCAGCGACACCGTGCGCGAGGCCCCACCCCTTGCCGAGGGTTGACCCCTGCTATTTTTGGAGCCTTTCAGCCCAGTCAAAAGCCCAAAAACATCTTAGCGTCTTTGTGCCTTTGCGAGAAATATTTTTGAACGGATCCCCCAAAATTACAGGGGCTAGACGCACCCATTCTCCACGCCCGTTTGGCCAATTGGGCAAAAATCCCCTATTTTGAAACCCAATCATTTTACGCCCGCTTTCGGTAAACCATATGCCCAAAACGTTATTGCTCATCCGCCATGCCGAGGCCGAGGAACCTAGCCTGGCCCAAAAAGATTTTGACCGCGAGCTTACCTCGTCGGGCACCATGCGGGCCAGCCGCATCGGCCGCGAACTGGCCGCCAAGGGCGAAAAACCGGACGCTTTTTTCTCCAGTTCGGCCAAGCGGGCGGTGGGCACCGCCGAACTGGTGGGCGAACAACTGGGCCTGGTGGGCCAGCACATCCAGTACGTGGACGAGCTTTACAACGCCTCGCCCCGGACTTTGCTCGATTTTTTCACCCACCTGGCCGACCGATTTGAATACGCAGTGGTGGTGAGCCACAACCCTGGCATTACCTACCTGACCGAGTACCTGACCGGGGCCGAAATTGGCACCATGAGCATGGGCAGCGCGGCCAAAATCGTTTTCCCGTTTGCCCAGTGGGCACTAATTTCGCAGCGCAGCGGCGAGTTGGCCTGGTACTCCGATTTTACCGGCTAGGCTCGCCCCCCAGTTACGGCCCGGCGGGGCCACTCCGCTTGCTCATGGTCGCTGTTTGCCCGGTTTGCTCCCATTCCAAATTTAGTAAGTTCCTCGTTTGCCGCGACTACACCGTGAGCCAACGCGAGTTTGAACTGGTAAAATGCGACCAGTGCGGCTTTGTATTCACCCAAAACGCCCCCCCGGAGGCCGAGATCGGGCCTTACTACCAGTCGGCCAGCTACATTTCGCACAGCGACCGCAAAGCAAGCCTGTTCGAGCAACTGTACCACTGGGCGCGGGGGCGCATGTTGGCCGCTAAGCGAAAATTGGTACAAAAAGTAACCAGTAAAAAAATCGGCCGGGTGCTCGACATCGGGTCCGGCACGGGCTACTTTTCGGCTGGGAGGTAACCGGCATCGAGGCCGACCAAGCCGCCCGGGCCAGCACCGAACGCAAATTTGGCATCCAGCCCCTGGCCCCGGCGGCCCTGGCCCAATTACCCACCGAGGGTTACCACGCCATCACCCTCTGGCACGTGCTCGAGCACGTACACGACCTGGACGGCTACTTGGGGCAGATGCTCCGCCTGCTGGACCCCAAGGGTGCACTGGTGATCGCGGTGCCCAACCACCAAAGCCTGGATGCCCGCCACTACGGCCCTCACTGGGCCGGGTACGACGTGCCCCGCCACCTGTGGCACTTTGCCCCCGCCACCCTGGAACGCCTACTGACCCGCCACGGCTTTGCTCTGCTCACCAAACAAACCATGCCCTTCGACCCACTGTACGTGTCGCTGCTCAGCGAGCGATACCGCAAAAACCCCCTCGGCCCGGTGGCGGGCCTGTTTTGGGGCGGGCTCTCGCTACTGGTCGGGCTGGGGCAGGTCAACCGCTCCAGTTCGGTCATTTATGTGTTTTTGAAGGATTAGAGGTAGTAAGTTGGGCGAAAGACCGATCTCGCGTTCCGGCCGTGAGCATACGCCCGGCGATCACCTGCTTTTGGCGGGCAGAAAGTTGGCTTGGGTTAAAGGGTTTATAAATCCTTGTTTAGAATGCGATGCCCGCCCGAGCGGGAGGAGCGGTTGGGGGGGCAGTTACTTAATAGTTGGCGACCCTTTCCGAAGAATATACCCCTCACTACCTGATGGTATGCTTGATCTTCCAGGCTTTTTCTGTTGCTCCTAAGAGATAGCCTAAGTTGAAAATGTCTTCCGGCTTGTAGGTTTCAACTCTTATTGTCGCAAACACCACTTCGTCGTAGGAGTAGCCTACGATCTGAAAATCAGTATGATAACTTTCGTTGTGGAAAGCCACACAAGACTTTATCATTTCCTCGTTAATGCAGATCACATCGAAGACTAGCGGCGAGCCATCCATTTTATTTGCCTCATTTACCAAAATTAGTTCAAGGTTGGGAAATACTTCGTGGAACTGCTTGATTACGCCTCCACAGGATGCACAAAAAGGTTTTCCGAAACAATAGAATTCTTTCTTATTACATCAAAAGCCTTTTAAATTAGCTATACTCGCGTCGAGATTACATCCCCTCCCCATCATTTTCCCAACCGCCGCCCTGCAAAATCAATAATAAAATACAACATATTAAAATAACTATTAACTTGCGGCCATGTTACTTCCCTCTATGCGCCCCTTCACCTATTTACTCCTCGTTGGGCTGGCCGCTTGGCAGTTCGGTTGCCGCCCCGTGGCCGTGCGCCCCGAGCTGCCCACCCGCGACGACGCCCTGGCCCTGGGCAACCCCAGCGCGGCCACGCCCTCGCCCAGCAATTACGATAACTACCTGATGGTGAGGCCCCAATACGCGCTGGCCTACAACCGCTCGCGGGGCACGGCCAACTGGGTGGCCTGGCACCTCAGCCCGGCCTGGCGCGGCGATGCCCCCCGGCAAAACAACTTCCGGGCCGACCGCGACCTGCCCGGTGGCTGGTCCCGCATCAGCCCCGACGATTACACCAACTCCGGCTTCGACCGGGGCCACCTCTGCCCCTCCGAGGACCGCGATGCCGACCCGGAAGACAACGCCGCCACCTTTTTAATGACCAACATTGTGCCCCAGGCCCCCCAAAACAACCAAGAACCTTGGCGGCAGTTGGAAGAATATTGTCGCCGCCTTACCCAGCAAGGCTACGAGCTGTACCTGTTCGCGGGGGGTTACGGCCGTGGCGGCAGCGGCAGCCGGGGCGGGCGCACCACTACCCTGGCCAACGGCAACCTGGTGGTCCCCAGCCGGTTGTGGAAAATCGCCGTGGTGCTGCCCCAAGGCACCGACGACCTGACCCGCCTCACCCCCGGCACCCGCGTGATCGCGGTGGACCTGCCCAACACCGAGGCCGCCGGTCAACTAACCTGGGCCAGCTACCGCACCACCGTGGCCGCCATCCAGAATGCCACCGGCCTCGACTTGTTGAACCGTTTACCCACCAGCCTCCAGCAAGTCCTCGAGAACCAAGTGGACACCGGCCCGGTGCGCTAATTAGTGGCAGCAATTTTGAGGAAATTTAGGCGGCGGCCTTTTTCTTTCCACCGGCCGCCCTTTGTGCATGAAAAAACTAGTGGGCCTGCTCATGGGTTTGGCCACCAGTGGGGCCTTGCTGGCCCAGCCCGCCCTGCGGTTCGACGGCGGGCAGCCTGCCAACCGCCCGTTTTACCAGCCGGGCCAAGAAATCAGCCGCATTTTGATCGAGGCCGCCAAAGCGGGCCGCTTGCCTGTTTACGACCTCGATTTTAACGACCAGGGCGAGCCTACCGCCGCTCGGCCGCTGGCTGTGCCCGTTTTGGTGTCGCGGGTGCTCATTAACCCGGCCAGCCGCGAAAGCGAGGAGTGGCTGCCCAAAGAAATCCGGGTGGTGGGCCTGGCTACCTGGCAAGGCGAGCGGTACCTTAGCCTGTTTGTGCCGCCCGATGTGCTGGCCTATTACGAAACCCCCGATCAGGGCCGCGACCGCTACGAAGCCTCGTTCAAATGGGCCGACTGCGAGCGCGTGCTCGACACCGACCCCCGGGCCGTGTGGCTCCCCCGCAGCCCGGCCCGCTTTGGCCCGTGGCTGCACGGGTCACAAACCCAGCAACTCAGCGGGTTCTTGCGCCAAGCCGCCCAGGATGGCAAAATTGTGGGGTATCTTGCAAATAAGTCTTTGCCCGTCAATGACTTACGCACGCGCGTGGCCTCCCACCCGCCCCACCACCTCACCGTGGCCGTGCGCGACTCGCTGGTGGGGCCGGGGCAGTTTAAGCCCGTGGCCCTGGGCCTGCTGGCCGAAAACCCCGCCCAGCCCGGCCAAATTACCGAAGTGGCCCGTTTCCGCACCGCCGACTTTGAAAACCTAGTGCCCGACAGCCTGTGGCAAGCCCAGCCCCCCGCCCGTAGCTACGCCGAGGCCCTGCGCCGAGGCCGCTACCTGCCCCTCAACGGGCAAGCGGAAACCTTCGGTCCACCCGCTAACACTATCCGCCCGCTGCGCCAGCAACTCACCGGCGAAATCGTGCTTTCCCTCCCCAGCAACCAGGGCGTATTTGCCAAAAAAAGGGAGCTTACCGCCCGCTTGGTCGAGGGCGTGCGCCGAGGCAAGCTAACCGCCTACACCCGGCTTACCACCGCCCACGGCGACAGCCTGGTCCGCCTCCCCCCCGACTCGCTGCGTAAGGAACTTACCGACCCAGCCACTGGCCAGCCGTACCCCGCTCCCCACTTCAGCCGCCTGGCCTGGGAAGACGAAGCCCACCTCGTGGACGGCCAACTGAGCTACCAACCCCAGTACCTGGGCCTCATCTTCCCCGCCGAACTCACCAAGCTAGGGCTGGACCGCGTGGTGGCCTGGTTCAAAACCGACGAAGCCATCCGTTACCTCCGCCAGGACCGCAAGGCCCGCTACAAAGACAAAACCCGCCGAAAAAACCGGCGGCGCAACTACGCCGATTTCCTGGCCGAGCGCGACTTCACCTGGCACGTGTACGAGCAAAGCCCCGTCCAGTTTGCCCAATAAACCGGAGTTAGGCCCAAAGCAGGGTGATGGCTAACCGTTGGGGGCTTGCCCCGCGCGCCGGTACCCGTGCGTACAAAGCCCGCCCGCCCGTTCGCGCGCGGGGCCGGGGTGCTCCGGGGTACACAATAGTTCCCGTATTGTGGAAGGGCGGGGGCCAAACCCTGCCCACGGCTAAAGCCTCGGCAGCGGTTTTTTTGGCCCCCGCCCTTACACAACACCGCTCCTTACGTCGCGCCCTCCGCCCCCCTAAGCCAGCCACTGCCCACCCTAGTACCTGCGCTTTCAGGCTACATCCAGCCGCTCGCCTAGGCGGAGCACCCGGTAGGGGGTGCCGTGCTGCTGGGCCGCCTGCGCAAACTTGGCGGGGTCCTCGGTGTTAAACTCGAACAGGTGGTAGTGGTGGGGCACGGTGAGTTTGGCCCCCATGGCCCGCCCCAGCCGGGCCGCCTCGTCAAAGTCCAGGTTACCGGCCACCCGCCGCTCGGGCCGGTTGCCATTAATGGGCAGAAAAGCCACGTCCACCCGGTGGGAGCGCAGCAGGTCCTCCAAGCCGGGGTACCACAGCGTGTCGCCGGAGTGGTAGAGGGCGTAAGGCCCAAACTTGACCACCAAGCCAATGAACTTGCAGTGGCCCTGCTCGTCTCGCTCGATCTGGTTATGGGCGGCAGGCACGGCCAAAAAGGTAAAGCCTGCTATTTCAATGGCTTGCCCGTCGTCGTTAATGCCCACGGGGAACGCCGGGAGGCACTTGGCCCGCTCGGCCACGGTGGCCCGGTTGGCCTCGGGGGCCAAAATGCGGAGGCCGGGGTTGGCCGCCCGCAACGGCTGCAAGGTTTCAGGGTCCAGGTGGTCGGTGTGGTTGTGGCTGCTAGTTACCACGTCCACCATCGTCAGCCGGGCCGCGTCCACCACGCGCTCGCTCAGGCGGGTGTGGGGCTTGTCGGTGTCGGCATACTTGCGGGTGAGCGAGTCGGACAGGTAGGGGTCCAGCAGCAGGTGGCGGCCCTGCCACTGCACCAAAAAACCGCTCTGGCCCAGCCACCACACCCGGAAGCCCGTGGTCAGGTGGCGAAATTGGGCCACGTCGGCCACCAGGGCATCATCTTTTTGGAAAGCCGGGATCAGCATAAAATAAATGGAGGTGGTTTGGCGGCAAAAAACAAGCAAACACGCGATTTTAACCCAAATAGCCGGGCAGCGTGCCCAGGTGCAGTTCGGCGGCTTCGGCCAGGGTCAAAATCAGGTCGTGGCCAATGGTCAATTGCGGCTGGGCGGTTACTTGGCCCAAGGCCAGCCAATCGGCGTTGAGCTGGGCCAGCCGGGCCTCGAACCCGGCTTGCTGGGCCGGGGCCACGGTTACCACCACCCGGCTTTGGGCCTCGCCAAACCAGAAGGCATCGTGGCGGAGGCCCGCCGGGGCCAGGTTCAGTTGGCCGCCCAGTTGGCCGTGCAGGGCACTCTCCGCCACGGCAACGAACAGGCCGCCATCGGCTACATCGTGGGCAGAGCGGATCAACTTGCCGCTAATCAAGGCTTTTATCACCTGGTGTACCGCGTACTCATAGTCCAGGTCAAAGGCCGGGGCGGGCGAGGCCTTCACCCCCCGGTACGAGTACAGGTACTCCGAGCTGGCCAGGTCGTTCACCGGCCGTCCAATGAGGTAGATCAGGTCGCCGGGCTGTTTGAAGGTGAGGCTCATCTTGTTCTCCCAGCCTTCCAATAGCCCCAGCATACCGATGGTGGGGGTGGGGAAAACGGCACTTTCCACACTGGCCGGGGCGTTTTTGGGCACGCTCTGGTTGTAAAAGCTCACGTTGCCACCGGTTACCGGAGTGCTAAATTTAAGGCAGGCCCGGCTCATGCCTTTGATGGCCCCCACAAATTGCCAATAGACTTCGGGCAGGTAGGGGTTGCCGAAGTTGAGGTTGTTGGTGATGGCCACTGGCTCGCCGCCGCTGCACACCACGTTGCGGGCAGCTTCGGCCACGGCAATGGCGCAGCCCACTTCGGGGTCGGCTTTTACGTAGCGGCCGTTGCAGTCCACGGTGAGCACCAGGTTTTTGTTCGTCCCTTTCACGTTCACAATGGCGGCGTCGCAAGGCTCAGTAGCATTCACGTTGGCCGTGCCCACCATGCTGTCGTACTGCTCGTACACCCACGCCCGCGAGCACAAGTTGGGGTGGGCCAACAAATGGCGGGCTACTTGGCGTAGCTCGTCGGGGCCGTTTACATCCGGCACGGTGGCCAGGTCAAACTTCTTAAACTCTTGATAATAAGCAGGTTCCTTAAACTCGCGTTGGTATTGGGGAGCCCCGCCGCCCAGCACCAGGCTCTCGGCGGGCACGTCGGCCACCAGTTGGCCGTGCATGTAAAAATGGAGCCGCTCGCCGGCGGTTACCTCGCCAATTTGTACGCAGTTGAGGTCCCATTTGTCAAAAATGGCTTGGATCACGGCTTCGTGGCCTTTCTCCACCACCACCAGCATCCGCTCCTGCGACTCGGATAGCAGGATTTCAAACGGCTTCATGTTGGGTTGGCGGGTGGGTACTTTATCGAGCCAAACCACCATGCCATGCTCCCCTTTGGCGCTCATCTCGGAGGTGGAGCAGATGATGCCCGCCGCGCCCATGTCCTGGATGCCCACCACGTGGCCGCTGGCGATGACTTCCAGCGTGGCCTCGAGCAGCAGTTTTTCTTGAAAAGGGTCGCCCACTTGTACGGCGGGCAACTTCTCGGTCGATTTCTCGCTGATGTCCTCGGAGGCGAAGGCCGCCCCGCCGATGCCGTCCTTACCAGTGGCCGAACCGACGATGAACACCGGGTTGCCCACCCCGTAAGAAATGGCCCGAGCCACCTTGCCCACCTCCACAATCCCGGCCGAGAAGGCGTTTACCAGGGGGTTAATCTCGTAGCAATCATCGAAATAGACCTCGCCGCCTACGGTGGGCACCCCAAAGGCGTTGCCGTAGTCGCCGATGCCTTTGACCACCCCGCGCATGATCCATTTTGTGCGGTCGGTGGCCAGGTTGCCAAACCGCAGGGAGTTAAGCTGGGCAATGGGCCGCGCGCCCATGGTAAAAATGTCGCGGTTGATGCCGCCCACCCCGGTGGCCGCCCCTTGGTACGGCTCCAGGGCCGAGGGGTGGTTGTGGCTCTCGATTTTGAAGGCACAGGCCAGGCCGTCGCCCAGGTCCACCAGGCCCGCGTTTTCTTCCCCGGCCTTGGCCAGCATCCGGGGCGAGTCTTTAGGCAGGGTTTTGAGCCAAAGGATCGAGTTTTTGTACGAGCAATGCTCCGACCACATCACCGAGTAAATGCTCAGTTCGTTAAAGTTGGGCTGGCGGCCCAAAATCTGGCAAATTTGATCGTACTCCTCGGCCAGCAGGCCCAGTTTGCGGGCGGTTTCTAAGGTGGGCAGGGCTTCCATGCGCGGGGCAAAAGCGGTTAGGGTAAGCGGGCAAAAAGGCAGGGCAGCTTTTTGAAAACGAGCTTCTTAAGATCAAAAAAAACTTTTTGTTGACCTGCCTCGCGCCCAAGGCTCGTTTTTTAGCGCGCAAGTTAGGGAAAAACCCGGCGCGGGCCGCTAATTTTGCGCTCGCAAATTTCAGGCTCAATGAACCCTAAGGTATTTTCGGGCACGACCGTGGGAGCGGGCTTGCTGCGGGCACTCTTGTTTTATGCCGGCGTGGTGTGCATCCACGAAACCCTGCTGCGCAGCGAATACGAAACCCGGTCGCTGCAACTGGCCCAGCAGGCCTTTGCCCAAGCTAGCCAAATGGTACTGGCCCGCAATGCCCCGGCCCCCGGCTTGGCGGTGCAAGCGGTGGCCCAGCGGGCGGTGCAGGGCCGCAACGACCTCAAGGCTGAGATCCGTGAACGGGGCAACGCCATCACCAAGGCCTGGGCCGAGCAACGCAACTTGGCCAAATACGGCAATCCCATCGGCCCTAGTTACGACGAGCTAAAGGCCAGCCTGCTCAAAAAAGGCACCCCGGCCGACAGTGTGGACTGGGCCATGATCAACAGCAGCGGGCAAACCAACCGGGCTGTTACTGCCCGCGTGGACAGTTTTTTCTGGTACGGCCTCGCCCTGCTGGTGATCTATCTGGTTTGGATGGCCCTGAGCCTGCGCCGTAGCGGAGCTAACTGGCTCCCGGCGCTGGGCCGCGAAGCCATCACGCTTTTGCTAGGCAGCGGCCTAGGCTATGGCCTATCGCACGGATTGGCGGCCTGGTTGTATTAGGCGTTTTTTGTTCTTCTCAATGATTGCAGGATTAAATGATTGTTTCATTTGATTATCAATTGTTTACAAGTTACACCGCCGGGTCTTCGCACCCAAGCAAAACAATAATCCCCAAGGGTTATCGAAACGACAATCCCTAAGGGTTTTGGAAACCCTTAGGGATTTATCTACCTAAAATCAATAAATTAAAGGCACTACTTACCACCCGTTGCGGCGGGGGGAGCGGCGTTCTTCACGTATTTCTCCAGCCATTGGTGCATTTCCCATAGCATGTGGTGTACGCTCTCGCGGGCGCGGTAGCCGTGGCTCTCGTGGGGGAGCAGCACAAACCGGGCAGTGGCCCCGTGGCCCTTGAGCGCATTGTAAAACCGCTCGGTTTGCAGCGGGAAAGTGCCGGGGTTATTGTCGGCCTCGCCGTGGATGAGCAAAATCGGAGCCTTCAACTTATCGGCATACATAAACGGCGACATGCGGTTATAAACTTCCGGGGCCTGCCAATAAGTCCGTTCCTCGCTTTGGAAGCCAAACGGGGTGAGCGTGCGGTTGTACGCCCCGCTCCGGGCAATGCCCGCTCTGAACAAGGTGCTGTTAGCCAGCAGGTTGGCCGTCATGAACGCGCCGTAGGAGTGGCCGCCCGCCGCCACCCGGTTGGGGTCCACCACGCCCAGGCGCACGCCCTCGTCGATCGCGGCCTTGGCACTGGCCACCAGTTGCTCCACATAGGTATCGTTGGGCTCTTTATCGCCTTCGCCCACAATGGGGATGCTCGCGTTATCCAAAATGGCATAGCCCTGGGTAACCCAAAAGATAGGGCTGCCCCAGCTAAGCCGGGTGAACCGGTGGGGCGAACCGCTCACCTGGCCAGCGGCGGCTTTGTTCTTAAATTCTTCGGGATAAGCCCACAAAAAAGTAGGCAGCGGGCCTTGCTCTTTTTTGTAACCGGCGGGCAAATACAAGGTGGCGCTCAGTTCCACGCCATCGGGGCGTTTGTACTTGAGCAACTGCTTGGTTACTTCCTTCAACTGCGGGTACGGGTGGGGAAAATTAGTAACGGGCCGCAAGGTTTTCTTCTTCAGATCGCGCAAGAAGTAGTTGGGGGGCTCGGTTTGGCTTTCCCGCACGGTGAGCACCCACATTTTGGCCTCGTCCACCACGCTTACCGGCCGCTCAAAGTAGGGGGCCTCGCTGCGCCACAAACGCTCGGTTTTTTTGGTGAGTAGGTTGAGCCGATCCACAAAGGGGCGGTCGCCTTCCGCCGAGGCCCCTTGGCCGAACATGAGCACTTGCCCGGCTTTGTCCAGGGCTAGCACCGGGCGGCCATACTGGTTGAGGCGGGTTTCGGGGTTACCAGGGTCGGTGTAGGTGTCTTCACTAGACCGGTCGAACAGCACCGCGCTGGTGCGGGCCGTGGGGTTGAGCAGGCGGGTTACTTGCTTGCGGGTGGCCCACCAGTACTCGTACACCAGGGCCACGGTGGCGTTGCCCCAGCCCATGCCTTGGTAACGGTACTGGGTAGCCACTAGCTCGGTGGGAGCAGCGGTAAACGGCGCATCGAGGGCAAACACCTTATCCCGGATGGCCGCTTCCTTTTTCGGGTCGCCCCCGTCCTGGGCTTCGGCCCACACCACGGTGGCCGGGGCATCGGCGCGCCAGGTGTGGCCGCGTTGGCCCGTAGCTACCGCGTCGAAGCCAAGGGGCAAGTTATCGCGCAGGGGCAGGTTGGCCAGGTTCTTTACCAGCTTACCGCCGTCGGTGGTGGCGAGCACGTCCACGCGCAGGGGGAAACTGCCCGCCGTAACCAGATAAGAATAAGGCCGTTGGGTGGAGTTTACGAGCACCAGTGTGCCATCGGGCGAGGGGTTGAAGTTTTGGATGACTTGGGGGCTGCCCAGCGGCTGGGCGGTGCCGTCCAACCCCAGGCGGGTAAGCTGCGAGGTGGCGTAGTAATCAAAAATCTTTTCGTCGGCGGGGTTCTTGAGCAAGTCCTGGTAGGTGCGGGAGGGCGCCCGGCGGCCCAGGTTTTCTTGCACCACCGGCCCGGTGGGCGCGAGATTGGCCACGGGCGGGTTGCCTCGGCCGCTAGGCACGGCCAGGGCCAGCAACCCTTGGCTATCCGGCAGCCAGCGGAAAGGGGCAAAGGCATAGGCCCCGTTCAACGCCACCTCCGAGAGCCGACGGGCGGTGGCCGTGGGCACATCGAGGACCCACAGTTCCAGCTTATTGGGCAGGGTGAGCAGCAACGCCACTTTTTGCTGGTTAGGCGACCAAGTAGCATTGCTGATGAGCGGGTTGGCCGGCAGCCCTTGCACGGCTATTTCGGCCCCATCGGGCAGTTTTTTCAATTTGAGGCCGGTGGAATAGGCCGCCCGGCTGGGGCCGTTGGTGGCGGGGTTGATGCGCAGCCCGGCCAGCCGCAGTTCGGGCTGGGCCAACTCGGCGATGCTGGGCAGTTCGGCCTGGCTGAGGAGGAGCAGCCAGGTGCCCGTGGCATCCACGCTCACGGCGGGGGTGGCCGGGGCGTCAATCAAATCGGCGATGGCCTGGGGCGGGCGTTGGTAGCCCAGGTCGGTTTGGGCCTGGGCGGCCAACCCTAGCCAAGCGATACTTAAAAAGAGGAGGAGTTTTTTCATGATGAAAAGGAATGGAAAAGATAATGCGAGCCAGTCGGGGCCGGGCTAAGTCGGATTAAAATTAAATAGCGATTGTTTATCCCCTAGCTTATAAATAATTGATAATCAATCATATAAATCATTTAAGCAGGCAATCATTTGATCATTTTAAGGTTAGATCAACCTAGCCAAACCAACCGGCTTTAAAGGTAACTCCCCCACTCCAACTTTGTTGGCCCGTAACGGGAAAAGCTCGGGCAACTAAAGCCCCACCGAGGGAAAAATGCGCGCCGGGCGATCCCGCAAGGCAATAGTGGCCCCGATTGGCGTTATTTTGGGCCGTTTTTGGCCCTAACATTAGCCTGTATGCCTTCACAAACGCCGCCGGGCCTCCACGTAGCCCTGGCCGATAGCACCCTGGTGATCCGCCACCGCTGGTTTAGCCCCGCCGGAGTGGCCCTGGCTTTTTTGGCCGCCCTTGGCCTGCTAGGGCTGGTGGGTTGGGTGTTTTACTTGCTAGTGGATACCAGCAACGCGGGCACCCCGGTGCCCCTGGCCGCTTTTGGGTTATTGGGGCTACTGTGGCTACCGGGGCTTTACCGGCTATACGGAGCAATGCGCCTCACGTTTAACCAAACTACAGTGCGGGCCAGCCCCGGCGGGATTGAGGTCGCTTCCGGGCCGCTGCCGCCGTTTGGCCGGGCCAAAATAGCCCGAGCCGAGCTTTGGCAGCTTTTTGTGGAACGCCAACCCCAAGGCATGGGCGCGGAACCGTATTTGTACCGGGTCCACGCCGCCACTAAAGACAAACACTTGGTAGAAGTGATCGTGCTGCCGCAATTAGAAAAGGCCCGCTACATCGAGCAGGCCGTGGAAGCCCATTTGGGCATTATCGACTCGCCGGTGCAAGGCGAGTACCGCGAAGACAAAACCTAGCAGTCTTTGATGGGGCAAGGGATGGGCTTGCCGCGTTTCACCTTTTTGCCACCTTTAGACGAGGCGCAGGCCGGTACCACCGACACCGTCATTAACCCGAGAGTGGCTAACAGTATGTAGCGCACCACGCGATGCGCAAGTTGGGAACGCAGGCTCGGCAACATTATTTAAGTAGTGGGTTGGTTTTGCGTTGCACCTTTTTCTTCTTGTAGGCAGTGGGGGTCCAAGCGGTGCGGGGTGCATGATAACACCCAGCCGCCGACAACAAAACCACCAAAATGAGACTCCGAAAGATGTACTTCCGCATCGGTATATATCTTTTAGGCAGAAAACAAGACAAAACTAAGGCAAGTACGGCCGAGGTATGGTGCGCCCGGAACCGTGCATTACCACATTCGAATGGTGCGCACCTTCTTATCGCCTTTGCCGGACTTTTTCTCGCGCATGGCTTTAGATTTGCGCGGGGTCCAGGACGTTTGCGGCTCGTAGGCGCAAGAAGAACCGAAAGTAATAATGGCCAGTAATGCTAAAACTAAGTACTTCTTCATGATAATTATTGATTTAGATTTCGGTTAGCTACATGTTCTCTTTTCAAATACGCGGCAATTTGGTAGATATTGCCAATCGTCAAATTTTCCCGGTGCAAATGGTGGTTACCCAGGGCAAAATCAGCAAGTTGGTGGCCGTGGACGAACCAGCGGAACACTATCTGCTGCCGGGTTTTGTGGACGCGCACGTTCACGTGGAAAGCTCCATGCTCACACCCAGCGAATTTGCCCGCCTGGCCGTGGTGCACGGCACGGTGGCCAGCGTGAGCGACCCGCACGAAATTGCCAATGTACTGGGGCTGGCGGGCGTTCGGTTTATGGTCCAAAACGCCCGGAGCGTGCCTTTCAAATTTGCGTTTGGCGCGCCCTCGTGCGTGCCCGCCACCCGCTT
>JALONO010000355.1 GCA_025454895.1 Bernardetiaceae bacterium | reverse complement strand
GGGGACACGAATGTTCCCAAACAGACGCTGTTTAATCATTTGCAGGATCATTTAGACGCAGTAGAGCTCATATTTGACATTGTTAAAGAGAATAGGCCTCTTACCAAAGGTTTTATTTTTGAACTGCATCAATTAACGACCAGACACCAAGAGTTTGCCGAAGGCAGGGACCAGTTTGGAAACAAAACCAGAATTCCACTCATCAAAGGCAGGTTCAAGGAACGTGAAAATAACCCCACCCGCGAAGACGGTACGACTGTATTATATTGTCCGCCTGAACACGTAGAAGCCGAAATGGATAGGCTCATTGAGATTTACAACGAGCTTACTGAGCAAAATGTAAATCCCTTAATCATTGCGGCTTGGGTACACCACGCATTCACTATGATACACCCATTCCAAGACGGAAATGGCAGAGTGGTAAGGCTGGTTGCAAGTTTGATTTTGATAAAAAGTAACTTTTTCCCAATTACAGTTTTAAGGGAAGAAGCCAAAGTCAAATACATTCAGGCATTAGAGGAAGCGGATAATGATCAACCTCAAAAATTAGTAACTTACTTTGCTGAAATCCAAAAACGCAATATTGAAGAAGCCCTCAATATCAAGGAAGTAAGTAATACGTCTTTAAGCGAAGTAACCAATATCTTCAAACAGAAAATCCAAAGAAAGCAACAAGAGAAACAACAGCAATATGAAAAGACCCTAGCCGAAAACCGGTTGGAAGTGTTTAACTATTGTAGCTTATTCCTCAATGAGTACAAGTATAAACTTGAAACTGAATTTGCTGACAGCCTTTTTTTGTATATTGATAGTGGTAGGCCTGATGATGCCACAAAACAACACTATTATTACAAACAGATAGTTAGCTACGCTAAAAAGCACAACTATTATTTTAATCGTACATTGCCTAGATCATATTTCAAATTCGGAATTAAGTTTGAAGCGAAAGAGTATGAGTTAGTTATTACTTTACATCATTTTGGCTATGAAGATAGTGTGATCGCTATTGGTGCATTTTTGGAGTATAAGGGCATTTTGCCAAACGAAGATACTGACACAACCATACCACTTGACATAAAACCATACGTCGTTTCTATCAAAGGTGAAGTTTTATCAAAACAGAAGAATATACGTTTGCACCTTGAAAGTATTTTGACAGTAGCCATTGCCCAAATAGCGAGTGAGATATAGTATTTGCCCAAAAACGAGGCCGCCCAGAGCGGCCGCCTAGGTCAAATGCGCTTTATGCCGAGTTCGGTGGCCTAGGCCAATTTCATCTCCGCCTGCCCCACACCCGGTCGGCAAAGTTGAGGTACTGCTCCCAGTCGTAGGCGAGCATGTCGTGCGCGCCCGCCCGCAGGTGGTAGCCCACCCGGCCCGTGGCGCGTGGGGTGTTGGGGGGTGGCATGTCCCCGGCCAGGCCCTGGTGCCCGTAGAGTTGGTACACCGGCGAGGCGTGGATGGCCGCCAAGAACTCGCCCCGGGGGTCGGCCCACAGGTCTTCGCTCGCGCTGGCCACGTAGAGCGGGCGTGGTGCCATTAGGGCCAGCAACTGGTGCTGGTCCACCGGCAGGCGTTCCTCAAAATAGTTGTACTGCTGAAAATTTTTGCAAAACCAATGCGGGAACTGTTCGTTGATCAGGCCGACCGTTTCGCCAAAGATGCGCTTGGACAGGGCTGCCCCGCCGCAGCCCGAGTTGTTGGACACCACCAGGCCAAAGCGCGGGTCTTGGGCTGCGGCCCACAGGGCGGCCTTGCCCAGGCGCGAGTGGCCCACCACCGCCACCCGCTTGCCATCGATGGCCGGGTCGGCCAGGAGGCAGTCCAGGGCGCGGCTCAGCCCCCAGGCCCAGGCCCCGATGCTGCCCCATTGGGCCGAGTCGGGCCGGGTTTGGCCCGCGCGGTAAAACAGCGGGTGGATGCCGTTCTGGAAACCGTCGTCAAAGTCGGGGTCCAGGTCGCCGTAGTAGAGCGTGGCCAGGGCATAGCCCCGCCCCACCACCAGGTCGGCGGGCCAGCGGCGGGCCTCGCACCCGCGCGACCGCTCGGTGGCCCGGTTGTTTACGATAAAGTTTTCGGCCCACGGGTTCATCCAGTTGGGGTTGAGGGCAATGGTAGGGTCGGCCTCCACGGCGTGGTTGCCGTTGAAGTTGAGGCCCACGAAGGCGGGCACCCGCCCCCGCCGCTGGTTGGGCAGGTAGAGGAGCAGGCGGGCCTGGGGCCCCGCGTCGTCGGGGGTAAAGTAGAGGGCTATCTCCCGGCGGGTGGCCTTGCCGCCCAGGGCCTGGGGGTTTTCTTGCAGGGTTTTCCACCGCACCTGGCCGCTCCAGGCGGGCGTGTGCCCATACACGTGCGTGGCAAAGAGCCGCAGCAGTTCGGGCCGCCGCTTTTGTTCCCAGTCCTTGCGGGTGCGCACGGGCGAGCCATCTTGGCCCACCAGGAGTGGGGGCAGGCTATAGGCGGGCACTTGGGCCTCGTCCTGGATCACGGGGGGGCGGCGCTGGGCCAGTCCGGCCCCGGCCAGCCACGGGCCGAGCAGGGCAAGGAGGCAGATGAGTAGCTTCATGGGTGGGCAGGTGGAAGTATCAGGGGCCAATTTGGCTTGGGCAAGATACGGTTTCCGTGGCACATTTGGCCTAACGGCTTGGGTTGCGATGGCCATCGGCCATTTCGGGATTTTCCGCGAGAAGTTTCAGGACACGTTGTGGCAGTTATTGCTGGGCGAAGTTGCCAGATAAAGGCTTAGCCGCCCAAACAGGCTTGGCACAACTGCGCGCAGATGCGCCTGGCCACTTGGTTACCAGAATTGCCCCCTCCTAAACCCTCACTCACTGTACACCTCCCCCCGCCCAACCTGACCTTCTTTTGCGCAATTTTGTGCCGGAATGAAATTTAACCTACCCATAACCTCATGACACGCACCAAAATTGCCGGGCTGGGCTTCTACGTGCCCGAAAAAGTGGTTACCAACCAAGACCTGACCCAGTTTGTCAACACGACCGA
>JALONO010000354.1 GCA_025454895.1 Bernardetiaceae bacterium | reverse complement strand
CCGCTTGGCCTCGGTGGGGTGGGCGGTGAGCACCGGCCCCACTTCCACCTGCCGCAAAATGGCCAGCATCTGCTCGGCCGATAGCCCCTGCTGCTGCCAGTGGGCCAGGGTTTCGCTCCACGAGCCACGCACGGCTCCGGCCCCGTGCTCGTCCTCGAGCCGCCGCCGGAGCTGCACGGCCGCGTTTTCTTCTACCAGGTTCATGAACTGGAACATCATGCTCAGGGCCTGGATGGACTTTTCTTGTTGGGCCGGGGGCAGTTGGGCCAGCGAGGGGCCAGCCCCCGGGGCGGTGAGGGCCTGGGCCAGGCCGGGTTCGTCCAGCTCGGCGAGCACCCGGTCAAAACTGCGCATCAGGTGCGCCAGGTCGCGCTCGACCTTCTCGGCGGCGAGGAGGGCTAGGGAAGTTTGCATGTTGGTCAGCGGTTGTCAGTTGTGGCAATCCATTCCTTTTACTCGCAAAAGTAAACGGGGGTTGCGGTTGGGGAGGTTAAATATTGGGAGAAGGAAGAAACTACCATTTATCGCGGCTTCAAGTGCCAGCGCGCGGGTAGGAACCCCCGGTCGCGTTGCCCGTTACGCAAGTAAATGGCTGGCTGGATCCAAAGAGGCGGCGGCCCATGCCAGTAAAGTAACGTACCAAAAAAACCGCAAAAGTCCTTTCAACGGACTTTTGCGGTTGGGATTCATCTCACCATTGGCGGTAAGGCTGTGCAAAGGCGAGTTAAGATGTTTATTTACAAGTAATTAAAAATCAGTGCCCAGCTTTGAAGGGCGACCGGTAACGGGTGGGTGGCCGTTGGGCCATTTTTTGATCATTGCCGCAAGCATTGGGTCGGTTGTTTTGGCGGGTAAAATCCCAAAAACCGTAGCGGGAACGGTCGTTGCCGACTCCCCAGATCCCCGCCAGCCGGGTGCCCTCCTTGTTCAGCACCAGGGTGGCCCAGCCGCGCTCGGCCCCTTCGTCCCAAGCAAACTCGATGACCCGGCGGTGGGTGGCCTCTGCGCTCAACGTGCCCTGGTTGTACTCGTAACAGCCATAGAGGAAGCCCAAAGGGTTGGTGTTGAGCGATACCCAGCCCCAGTTGCTGCTCCAAACGCCGTTTAAATAGGGTAGCGAAGCCACCTCGGGAACGGCAAACCGGCCCCAGGCTTCAAACTCCATCAGTTCGGTGTATTTGTCATGGCCGTAATTGCTCAAAATGCTGAGCCGCAACCAGCGTGCCTTGGCTGGTTGGATGCTGAAATCGTTGACGGGGGCATATTCGCCCAGGGTAAACTCGCCCAGTTTGACGAACCCGGTGGTGGGACCTTGCGTGGAGGCTTCCACCATTACCTGCTTGGCGCAAATGCCCGCGTACTCTTTTTGGCACAGGTTGTTGAAACGGAATTGGTCGATCAGGTAATCTTCCGAAAGTTCTATTATGAACTGATTGCTATTAGTTCGTTTCATTTCGCTGGACCAGCCCACTTTCGGGTTGCCGTCCAACAGGCCCTCGGTACTCCATTCGGCGATCTGCGCGCTTTTCTTGGTTGTTCTTCCGAAGGAGGAAGTAGCACTCACCACACTGGCCCCTTGGCTAAAACTGGTGGCGTTCACCCGACCAGGCTGGCCAAGCCCTGGGGAAGAAACCCCCAGCAGGCTCCAAAAAACATACTTCATCATGACTTGAAATTTGGGAAACAAAGATGATAGAGGTAGATGGCCACTAGGCAGAATTTGGAGCGCAGAGCAGGGTTACCGCCCTGATAATGAGCGAAGAAGGGCCAAGAGTGCTAAAAATCATCTTTTCACTATTACCAAATTACTGAAACGGAGGCAATGAACCAAAGGTTTTTGCGCTGGGCTAGCCGTTTGAATCCATTTCTCCGGCCCAGGCTAGCTAGATTTAAAAATTTTATTTTAAACACTTGTTTAAATCAAAGTCCCAATTAACTTTGTGGCGTGGCCGGAGGAGGATGCAAGCCGACGGCCCCTAAATAATGACAACCGAACTGAGCACCGAGGAGAAAATCAAGAGAGCCGCCCGCCAAGTGTTCATGGAAAAGGGCTACGCGGGGGCTACCACGCGCGAGATCGCCGAGGTGGCGGGTATTAACATCGCCCTCACCAACTATTACTTCCGCAGCAAGGACAAGCTGTTCGACTTGGTATATGGCGAGGCGTTCCAGGACCTGTTCCGCATCATTATCTCCGTCCTAAATTCCGAATTGCCCCTGCGGGACAAAATAGGCCAGTTGATCGACGAAGATGTTGATTTTTTGCTCAAAAATCCCGATTTGCCCAAGTTTGTGATGACCCAAGGTTATCTTAACAACGAAAATTTCTTTGGAATGCTTACGGCCAAACGCGATGCGTTCCTCAACTCCAAGTTTGTGGTCCAGGTGGTGCAGGCCCAGGCCCAAGGCCAGGTGCGCAACATCAACCCGATTGAGCTGATGCTCACCATCGTGTCGAACGTGCAGTTCTTCTTCATGGCCAAGCCCATCGTGTCGCGCATCACCCAGATGGACGAGGCCCAGTACCGCCACTTCGTGCTCCAGCACAAACAAATGGTGAAAGATATGCTGTATCAGTATTTGTTCCTCCAACCGGAATAAATGCTCCGGTTGGCCAGTTCCTTTTTTTTGAGCCAATATTAATCAGATGTTTAAAATGAACAATTTAAGCAAATCAAACAACGGCCAGCCTTGGGCCTGGTGGATGTACGCGGCTTATTGGGGCCTCTTGGTGGTAGGGCTACTGTTGGGTACTTCGACCCAGGCCCAACCGGGCGCGCCCCTGAGCCTGGCCCAGTGCCTGGAGCAAGCCCTGGCCAACAACGCCAACGTGCGGGCCGCCGTGCTCGATGGCCAGATCACCGACCGCAAAGACTACAAGCATTACTTCAAAATCCCGCCGCAGGTGATCCCCGCCTCGGTGTTTGGCGGGCCGGCGGGCCAGTTCCGGGAGGCCGCCTTTGGCCTGCCCTGGAACTTGGGCAACACCGTGCAGGCCACCCAAACGCTGTTCAACGCCAACGTGTTCAACGCGGCGCGGGCCAGCAAACTGGGGGCCGACATCAGCGGCCTGCAACTGCAAAAAGCCAAGCAGGACGTGGCCTACCAGGTGAGCACCGCCTACTACAACGCCCAAACGCTGGCCCGCCAGCGGGCGTTTTTGCGGGCCAACGCCGAGGCCCTGGGCCGCACCATCGCCACCACCGAGCTGCTGGTCCAGAACCAACTGGCCCGCCGCACCGACGTGGACAAGCTGCGCCTGAGCCAGGCCGGGCTGGAGAACCAGGTGCTCACCTTGGAGGCCAGCCGCCTGCAACTGCTCAACCTGCTCAAGCTGCTCATGGGCAAACCCCAAGAAGAGCCGCTGGAGATCGAGCCCGCGCCCGAGGTGCCCGCCAGCCCCGTCGCCCTGGCCGAGCCAGGTCAGGCCAACCGCCTGGAACTGGCCTTGCTGGGCAAGCAGCAAGAAGCCAACCTGCTGGAACAGCGCAGCATCCGCGACAGTTTTATGCCCGTGCTCAACGCCTACGGCCTGTTCAACTACACGGGCTACGCCATTGGTGGCGAAAGCAGTTATTTTAACTTCCTGAGCGGCTCGTGGGCGGGCCTCCAACTCCAGTGGAACGTGTTCGACGGCGGGGCCCGGCGGCAGAAACTGGCGGGCAAGCGCCTGGAGGCCGAAAAGCTGAACGTGCAACTGGCCCAACTGACCCAAAGCGTGCAGATGGAACTGACCAACGCCAGCCAGCAGCAACAGGTGCAAAACCGGGCCTTGGCCCTCAAC
>JALONO010000116.1 GCA_025454895.1 Bernardetiaceae bacterium | reverse complement strand
TTATAGATTTTCTGCAATCAACTGTAAATCAGCATTATAAAAAATGGGCGGGATGGGGCCACCGCCCACACCCTAAGGGTTTTGGAAACCCTTAGGGTGTGGGGGAAAGAGTGTTTTTGCGCCGGGGCACGGCGGGCGGCAACGCCGGGGACTGGCGGGCGGTGAGGTACGAACCGGGACGGGGGCGGGGGCCAACCTGGCCGCGCAAGCTGGCCGGGCGTGCCCCCGCCCCCGCACGGGAGCTTACGCGGACCCCAGAAGGCCCCGCCCCGCGCCCAGCTATGGAAAACTGCTGGTGCCGCGCCTAAAAACTTGATTACAAATTGGTTATGGCAAATACCAAAAGGGGATGACAGTATAGGTTTCGCGGCGGGCCAGGCTATCGGGGTGGGGGCGGGTGATTTTGAGGAGGTTTTTCCCGGGGCGACAGGCCCGGGTGGACAGGTAGGTGAACAAGCCCACTTCGCCCTGGTTGGGGTGGCGGGCAAACAGGTAGTCGAGGTTTTGGCACAGGCTGTCGTTGAGGCTCACTTGGAAGTAGCGGTCAAAACAGGCCACGTAGGCGGCCGTCCGCTGCTCGATGCGCGCCGGCTCGGGCAAGGAGGTGGGCAACGGGGGCTGGCGGCAAAACTTGGCCAGTTCGCTGTCCAATATTTTAGGGTAGGCGATAAACAGCTTCAGGTGCGGCCCGGTTACGGCCTCGCTGGGGATACTGGCATAATAAATGGCCCGGCCTTTGGGCCGCAGGTTGTCGTACTGGGTAGTGGCCAGGTGGTAGTTGTCGGAATAACGGGTGTAGAAATCGCGGGTTTTGAGCGGCATCCCGCGCTGGTTCACGAGCATGACCGCCAGGCCCACCATGAGCGATAAGGCAAAACCGACCACGGCCAGGGCGTAGGTGCGCTTGCTGAGGTTGCTTTGGAACATTAGCCCCAGGCGGTAAAACCCATTGAAACCTAGCGGGAACAAAATGCGGGGCAGGCCCCATTGCAGCCGCCACAGCCCTCGGGCCAGGGCCGGGTGGCGGTCGATCCACTTGGTTTTGGCCAACAGGGCCGCGCCGATGAGCACGATGCTGAAACCTAATACCACCAGGCGAACGACCCAGGTAATCGTTTGAAAATGAGTGGGAAAAAATCCTTTGATCAGATAGGTAAAGCCAAAAATGGTGAGGTACAACAGGGCCACATTGACCCCAACAATGGCAAAATAAAACACCACCGAGAGCAGGGTGCTGCAAGTTTTATCGAGCCTGACGATGAAATCGGCAAAGGAGCCGAGCTTTTGGCGGGCCATTTGGCGGCCAAACTGGCTCAGGGTGCCCACTTTGTCGTAATTGATCTCATTAGGCAGCACCGATTGCAAACCCAGGGCACTTACCCAAAACGCCCGGAGGACAAAGTGAGCCACAAACCCGGCGGTGAGGAAATAGGCCGTGAGTTTAAAAAACAGAATGCCCATGAGGGCCAGTTGGTTGGCGGAGGTTAGGTCGCCATCGGCCAGGTTGAAGTCGAAGTAGAAAAAGCCCGCATCGATCCACTCGGGCAGGCTGCCGGTGAGGTAAATGGCCGCCGCCGAGATGATCAGCTCAGGTTCCCAGCTTTTGGTGGCCAATTCGCGCAGCCAGTCTTGTTGATTTTCGGGAGTGGGGGTGTCCATGACCGTCAGTTTGGCAGCCAATTTAAGCACATTAATGAATGGCTCCGCCAACTTAGGGGACTGACTGGCTATTTCCGGCATTCTGCTTGGAAATCAGGAAAATCCTAAACGCAACTTTGTTGCATTATTTTTTTGCGCTAAATTTGCACCCCAATTGCAAAGAACCCTTTGGTTGGGGTGAATCACAAAAAGTATCCTTGGCATGAAAGCACAACCTACTTTATTGGTCTCCACTTTGGCCCTCACCTCGGTGGTGCACCTACTGTGCTGCCTGCTGCCCCTGCTCAGCGTGGTGGTGAGCGTGGGCGGCCTGGTGGCATTTGTGGACTGGCTGGAACCGTTGCGCCCGCCTTTGCTGGCCCTGCAATTAGGCGTGGTAGTGTATGCGTTTTACAAAGCCTACTTTTCGCGGCACGCCGGGCACCGCACCGAGTTACTGGTGTTTTGGCTCTCGTTACTGATCACGGTGGGCAGCGTGGCTTACCCCTACTTTTCGCACGCTCAGGCCCAAGCCGAACCGCAGCCCACGGGCCAATTTGGCATGAAGATCATGAAACAAATGCAGCGGCAACACCAGGGGTTTTAGCCGTCCGCGTTGCGCTAACCCGGATTGGTCGCGGATAAACCTTTAACTTTGCTTGGGAACTTAACCCTGAAGTGACTTATAATTGCTTGGTTAAATGACTATTCTTTTTGATTATCAATTGTTTATCATTTAATTTAATGCCGAAATGGCTAAGTTTCAAAATAGATGTTGCCTTGGTCAATCGGGCTTGGTGAATTGTCAGACTGACCAACCTTAGACCGCCCTTGTTGGCCCACCCTGGCCCTGCCCGCTGGGCAGGGGTGATCTGTTCAAAAATATTTCTCGCAAAGCCGCTAAGACGCAAAGCCAATTTCAAGCTTTTGAACGTGCCAAACTGGATGCAAATGACCTATTCCGAGCCGCCAAAAATAGAAGGGATCACCCCTGCCCGCTGGGGAGGGGACGCAACTCCGGGGCGAGTAACTTTATCGTGAAAGATATTTACTTCTGAGTATGGATTAATGTAGTTATCAAAAATACCACGCAAACTCTATTTGATTTTAGTATCCTCCTTTTCGGGTTCCGTTTTCACCACTCACCTACTATCTCCGTTTTACTCACCTTCCTTTTACCCCCATGTTATCAACGATGCGTTTTGTAGTAATGGCCGTGCTGGTCGGTTCTTTGATCGGCTGCGGGCCTAGCGCGGAAGAAAAAGCCGTAGCTGCCGAAACCGAGAAGCTGCACGAGGAGATCCACGCCGAGGAAAAACTCGTGAAAACCCAACTGGCCGAACTGGACCAGTTGAAACCCCGGCTGGCCGCCTTGAAAGACTCGCTGGCCAGTGGCCCCGACAGCCTGCGGGCCGGCCAACTCACGGCCACCCTGGCGGCCATTGAGGGCCTTGGCTCTACTTACAGCGAGTGGGAAAAAACCTTGGCCCAGTTGCCCCATGACCACGAAGGCCACGACCACGCGGAAGGCGAAGCCCACGATCACGCGCACGACCACACCCCCACCCAGGCCACGCCCGAGCAAGTGCTGGAAGTACACAAAGAAGTGAAAGCTAATTTGCTGAAAATCAAAGAAAACGCCGCCACGGCCTTGGCGGGGGCGCAGGTATTGCTGAAATAGGCGATACCAAGCATCTGGTCAATGGGGACAATCAATAGATTTTTACATTGATTATCCATCATCTGTAAAACCCAATATCCGCAATTCGATATCCGATTTTTTTGTAAAGTCCCTGAAATCTTTTCAAGAAAGGCTCAACCGATCACGGTTGAGCCTTTGTATTTGGGGTCAAGCTGGCTTTGGGGAGGGTTACTTGCCCGTTTGGCCGTCGTGCTGCTTAAACCAGTAGTGCAAGTACTGCACTGTGCGGCAAAAGTTAGAAGGCTTGCTGCTGGTGCCGTGGTACTCGTCGTTAAACCGGATCATGACGGTGGGCACTTTGCGGAGCTTGAGGGCCTGGTAAAACTCCTCGGTTTGGCTAATGGGCGTGCGCAGGTCGTTGACCCCGCACATGAGCATGGTGGGGGTTTTTACGTTGCCCACGTACATGAGCGGCGAGCGGCGCAGGTGCTCCGAGGGATCTTCCCAGGGCAGTTTTTGGAAGTTGCGGTACCAGCTTACGCCGTCGGTAGTGCCCACAAACGACAACCAGTTGATCACCGGGAAGTTGACCGAGGCCGCCGCGAAGCGGTTAGTGTGGCCCACGATCCAGGAAGTGAGCACGCCGCCGCCGCTGCCGCCGTACACAAACAGCCGCTGGTCGTCGATGTAGCCCTTTTTGACGACCTCGTCCACGCCGTTCATCAGGTCGGTGTAATCCTTGTTGGGGTAATCGTTTTTGATGGCGTTGGCAAACGCGCTGCCGTAACCAGTGGAGCCGCGCGGGTTGGTGTATAGCACCACGTAGCCCTCGGCGGCGTGGAGCTGCCAAGTGGGGTTGAAGCCCACGTTGTACATGGCGTGCGGCCCACCGTGGATCACCAGCAGGAGCGGGTACTTTTTGGCCGGGTCAAAGTCGGGCGGTTTTACCACCCAGCCCTGGATGTCGAAGTTATCGACCGATTTGTACCAGATCTCCTCTACGGGGCCAAGTTTCACCCCGGCCAAAATGTCGTCGTTGACTTGGGTGAGCGGGGCGGGCAGGGTGGCCACGGGCAGCGGCGCGCCGTCTTTGCCCTTGGCCAGGCGGAAGCTCACCACCTCGCTGGGGGCTTGCGGGCGGGTAAGGGTGGCCACCACGATGCCGTTGGCCGCTACTTCGCCTACGTTGAGCAGGTGCGCGCCCGTGGTGATGGCTTTCACCCCGCCCTTGAGCGAGGCAAAATGGAGGTTGATGCTGCCCTTGTCTTCGCAGGTGAAGTACACCCCGGAGCCGTCGGCGGCCCACCACATGGCCTGGGGGCTGCGGTCGAAGTTGCCGGAGAGGTCGCGCGGTTGGCTGCCGTCGGCGTTCATCACGTACAGGCGGCTGTCGGTGTAGCTCTCTTCGTTGTAATCGTAACCGGTGTAGGCCACCAGCTTACCGTCGGGCGAGGGGAGGGGATTGCTGTCGGGGCCTTTGCGCTGGGTCAGTTGGCGGATTTGCCCGGAGGCCACGTTGACGGCGTACACCTCCGACTCGCGGTACTGGTAGTCGGCCTCGGGCACGCGCAGGCTGGTGAAGAGGATTTCCCGGCCGTCGGGGGTCCAGTGCAGGCCGCCCTCGGCGTGGTCCCAGTCGCCGCTGGTTACTTGGCGGGGCGTACCCCCGGCGGCGGGCACCACAAATACGTGGACGTAGCCGTCCTCGACAAACCCCACCCGGTCGCGGCGGTACACCAGGTCATCCACAAAGCGGGGTTCTTCGGTCCATTTGGCCCCTTCAGGTTTGGGCAGTTTTACGGGCCAACTGTCTTTTTGGGGCACCCGCATCGAGAAGGCGAGCCACTGGCCATCCGGGCTCCAGGTGAGGTGGTTGGGCGCGCGCTCTACCCGGGTAACGGGCGTGGCCGGGCCGTCGCTATCTAAGTATTTGACAAACAGTTGCGTCCCTTTCGGCTCGCCCTCGGCCAGGTAGGCCAACCGGCTGCCGTCGGGGCTGAAGCGGGCGTTGCTGCCCCGGAGCAGGAACCGCTGGCGGCTGCCGTCGGCCTCCATGATCCAAGTGTCGGTTACGCGGCGGTCGTTCACCTTGTCGATCCACTGGCGGGCGTACACCAGTTGGCGGCCGTTGGGGGCCAGGCGCGGCTCGCTCACGGTTTCGTAGTCGAGGTACTTTTCCAAGCTAAACTTGGGGGTGGGCTGGGCCAAGGCGGCCGTAGCCAGCCCGGTGGCTAGCCAGAGGCAAATGGTAAGTTTCTTCATCGTCATGATCGGTTGGTTGGGTGATGACAAAAGTAGCCGATTTTGGTTGGTTATCAGTTGTTTATAGGGAGAACAAAGTGGGAGGCGTTCAATTATTTTTCTCGCAAAGGCACTAAGGCGCAAAGGGGTCTTCGCGCCTTGTACCGGGCCAAGCTTGGCGCAAATGGTCGATGCAAAACTGCTAAGAATAGAGGGGGATCAGCCCTGACCGACGGGGCCGACGGGTGCTCCAGGGCACCGCCGTACCCACGCCCGGCAACTGGAGCACGGGCCTCTTTTGGCCCGGTGGCGGGGCGGGTGGCGGGGCTAACGGAAACAAGGGCGGGGCACTGGGCGGGCCTACGCCTACCGGTGCGGACGGGATAAGAAGGCCCCGCCGCCCGCCCCGCCACGGAAGCGCAAGCGGACTGCGGAAGGTGCCGCACCGGGGTTGGCTATGAAAACCGCCCGGACTTGGCGCTAAAAACAAAAAAGCGGCGCAACCAAGGTTACGCCGCCGAGAAATTGTAGGTCAATCGGAAGAGACGACTGGGAACACTATGAGTGACTGACAATCATTTAATCATGCAATCATTCCGTCATTTAACATCAGTTGCCCCCGATGCCGCCCGGTTTGGGGTCTTCTTTTTTGAGGAGTTCTTCGACGGCCTTCTCGATCTGCTGGTCGCGACCCTGGCGAATCACGGCGGGGTCGAGTTTGGATTTCACGTCGGGTTCCAACTGGTTGTTTTCGGCGTACTTGCCCTGGCGGTCCACCATGCCCACTTGGGGGATGCCAAAGTAGATGGTGGGGTCGATTTGGGTTTCCCACCACACGGCGGTGCCGGTGCCGGGCACGGGCATGCCCACCGTTTTGCCGATGTCGTAGGCTTTGAACGCCACGGGGAACAGGTGGGCATCGGAGTAATTGCTCTCGCTCATGAGCACCACCACGGGCTTGGTCCATTTGCGCATGGGCTCCATGCCCATTTTTTGTTCGCGGGGCACCATGTCCATGTATTTTTTGCCGCTAAGGAAGGTGGCCAGGTCGTCGTGGAGCCAACCGCCGCCATTAAACCGGGTGTCGACGATGAGGCTTTCCTTGGTGTAATTGCGGCCCATCACCTCGTCCACCACGGTGCGGAAACTGGCATCGTCCATGCCGCGCACGTGGACGTAGCCCACCTTGCCGCCGGAAGTTTTTTCCACTTCTTGCCTGCGGGCCTCGACCCAGCGGCGGTAAAGCAGTTCGTTTTCTTGGCCACGGGTAATGGGCTTGAGGGTTTCTTCGTAGCGGGTGTTGGTGGCAGGGTCTAGCAAGCTGAGCAGGGTAGGCTTGCCCGCCTTGCGGTTGAGCAGGGCGTGGTAGTCTTGGGTGGGGGTGATGGCCACGCCGTCGATTTTCTCGATCACGTGCCCGGCTTTTACTTTTGACTGGGCGTTATTAAGCGGCCCCTTGGCAATTACTTCGCTGATTTTGATGCCGTTACCCTGGAAAGTGTGATCCGGGAAAATGCCCAGGGAGGCGGTGGCATCCTCGGCGTTTTGCGGGCGGCCGTAGCCGCTGCCCGTGTGCGAGGCGTTGAGTTCGCCCAGCATTTCGCTCAGCATTTCGGTGAAGTCGTAGTTATTGGTGATGTAGGGCAAAAAGCGGCGGTACTCGTCGTAATAAAACTTCCAGTCGACCCCGTGCAGGTTGCTGAGGTAGAATTTTTTAGTAACCTGGCGCCAAGCGTGGTCAAAAATATAGGCTTTCTCCACCTGGTAGTTCAGGTTCATTTCGCCGTTGATGCTTACCGACTCCCGCTGGCCGTTGTCGGCGTTGACTTTGGCAATGTTGCCGTTGGCGATGATGAAGATCGATTTCCCGTCTTTACTCATCACCATGCCGTAGCCCGCGTTTTTGGTCAACAGTTTGGTTTCTTTGGTGCGGGTTTCGGTTACCCACAAGTCGGAAGAGCCTTCGAAGCGGGCCAGGTAGTAGAGTTTTTCGCCATCGGGCGAGAGCAGGGCATCGCTGAGCCGCGACGAGTGGATGGTGAGGCGCAGGCGGCGGTCCTCGATGCCGTCCAGTTGTACCGTGATGGGCTTGAGGTCGGGCTTGGCCGGGTCGTCTTTTTTGGCCGGGTCTTTTTTAGCGTCGTCTTTTTTCGGCTCTTCTTTTTTCTCCTTTTCTTCTTTTTCTTTTAAAAGGGCGAAATCTTCTTTGCTCAATTTAAAACGGTCGAAGGCTTCTTGAGTAAAAAACAGGCCGTACACATCGTTTTCCCCGCCCCAGGAGCCGTGGTTTTTCATGCCGTCGCGGTCGCTGAACCAGAGCATGGCCTTGCCGCCCATGGCCCACTTGGCCACCCCGTCGCTGTAACCGCTGCGCGAGAGGTTAACCGGCTCGCTTTTGCCGTCGGCGGCCACCAGGCCAATTTCGCCCACAAACACCTGGCCCCCGGCCGGCACGTAGTCCACCAACAGCCACTTGCCATCCGGGCTCCACTGGTAATACTGGTCGCCATCGGAATAAGAATAATTATACGTGCCTTTGAGCACGGTGCGGCTGGCTTTGGTGTCCATGTTGAACACTTTGAGGGTGGTGCGCTCTTCCAAATAGGCCACTTCCTTGCCATCGGGCGAGAAGGCGGGCTGGAACTCTTCGGCGGGGGTGGCCACCACGGGTTCTTCGCGCAGCAGGGTGGAGGCGTAGAAGTACGGCTCCTCCGCGCGCACGAGGCTGGTTTTGTACACATCCCAGTTGTGGTTGCGCTCGGCGGCGTACACCAGGCTCCGGCCGTCGGGGCTAAAGCTCACGGTGCGCTCCTGCTGGGGCGTGTTGGTAATGCGTTTGGTAATGCCCCCTTCCACCGAAGTAACGAACACCTCGCCCCGGAAAATAAAGGCGATTTCCTTGCCATTGGGCGAGAGGTCCATTTCGGTGGCCCCGCCGCCCACGGGCACGATTTTCTCGGTGTTCAGCCGCCCATCCACCCGCACCTGGATGGCCACTTTTTGCGGCTGGCCGCCCGCCGCGAGCGTGTAAATTTCACCATTGAAACCAAAACAGAGGGTGCCGTTGTTGGCCAGGGTCAAAAACCGGACGGGGTGCTTGGCAAAGTTGGTGAGGGCTTGGCCCGCGCCGCCGGCGGCGGGCATTTTCCACACGTTGTACGAGCCGCCCTGTTCGCTTAAATAATACACTTCGCCGTTTGGCCCAAAATGCGGGTTGCGGTCTTCGCCGTTGAAACTCGTGAGCTGGGTGTACGCGCCCGTGGCCAGGTCGTGCGTCCACACGTCGCGCGTAACGGCCGAGGTGTGGTGCTTGCGCCACTCGTCTTCGTACCCTTTCCAGTCGTGGAATACCAGTTGTTTGCCGTCGGGGCTGTAACGGGCATACTCGGCCGGGAAGTCGAGCAGCAGTTTGGCCTGGCCGCCCGTCACGGGCACGGAGTACAGTTGGTCGAACACCCGGGGAAACTGCGCGTTGGTAACGCTGTTGATCCGGTTGCCGAGGAAGATGATCGACTGCCCGTCGGGGGCAAAATCGCTGGGGAGGTCGGCTCCGGAGTGGTAGGTGAGGCGGGTGGCCTTGCCCCCGGCGGCGGGCATCACAAACACATCAAAATTCCCGTAACGATCTGAGGCAAAGGCAATTTGCTGCCCGTCGCGGCTCCACACGGGCATATAGTCGTGGCCCTCGTGCAAGGTGAGCGGCGTGGCCACCCCACCTGCGCTGGGCACACGGTACAGGTCGCCCTGGTAGCTGAACACGATGCTCTGCCCGTCGGGCGAGATGGCCGGGTAGCGCATCCACAAGGGGTTTTCTTGCGCCAGGGCGGGCGCGGCCAGCAACCCTAGGGCCAGGGCCACGCTTTTGAGTAAGTTGAATTTCATGATCGGTTTTTGTTTAAGTTTTTACAAGAAGCCTTTTTGATAAAAGTTTATGATGGAAATTTAGGGCGACCGAAGCGAAAAAAACGCCTGGCCCCGCCCACTAAACTATTCATTTTTGCTTTACATGGACAAAGTAGATTTAACCTTGCGCATCCTGCCGCTCAACGCCGAGTTGCAAATAGACTTGCCGCTCACCACCACCACGGCCCAGTTGCTGCAAAAGTTGCTCGATAATGCCGAGCAATTTGGTTTCCCGCTCACCGACCGGGACGGCAACCGGTTCAGTTACAAGCTCATAGACCAGCGCAACGGCCGCGACCTGCCGCTTACCCAGAGCCTGGGCCAGGCGGGCATCCACGCGGGTAGCACCATTTTGCTGGCTCCGGTGCTGGTGGGGGGGTGATTTTTGCAGGATTGCCTGGGCTACTTTTGGATGAATTAATGGCTCGAAACCCCACAAAAGATCTGCCCTTTTTGGCATCGCTTGGTCAACCGCCATTTGGCAACGGGCACAGGGCTGGGAGGGCGGCCTATCCTTTGTCCACCACTTGCCATTCGGCTATGGCTTTGGTGGCGGGGTCGAACACCACGCCCACCAAGCGGAGGGTTTTGCCCGTGGCCCGGAAACGGTCGGCATAGCCCAGGGCCTCGATTTGGGCCAAGGCTTCGGCGGCCGTGCCCCGCACTTTGAACTCGAGCACATACACAAACCGGCTGGTTTCCAGGGCCAGGTCCATCCGCCCGTGGCGGGTGGCCACCTCCGAAAACACCACCACCCCTGAAAGCTGCAATACCACGTGGGTGAGCGAGTGGAAATAGGCTTCCTCGGTTTTAAAAATCTGGTACGGCACCGAGGCCAAAACGGTGTCCAACAACTGGAAAAAACCGGGTAAGTCGTTTTGCTGGAACGCTTGGCGCACCCGGTTGGCGATGTTGACCTCCACTAGGCCCACGGTGGTTTCGGTGTAGTCGGCCAGCAGGTACTTGAGGAACGACTCTTTTACCTCGTAATTGGGATAGCCCAAGGTGTATTGGCGGCCAAACTCGGTGCGGGTGCGGGCTTTCACCGTCAGGTAGCCGGTTTGCAGCAACAGCGAAACCACGTCGAGCCGGGGCAGCTCGCTGGCGGAAAATACTTGCTCATCGGCCTCGAGTTTCTCCAATTGGAAAGGCGGCAACTGCCCGTTTTTGAGTAAGTTAGTGAGGAGGGTAGGGGTGCCGGTCTCGAACCAAAAGTTGCCCAATTCGCCCGTTTGCAAAAAGCTGAGGAGCGAAAACGGGTTGTACAACGTTTGTTCACCGTCCCACGAATACCCGTTGTACCACCGCTGAACCACTTGCCGCACTCGGGCCAACGGCCAGCCGAGTTTTTGGGCCACTTGGGCCAACTGCGGGGCAAAATAGTGTTCCACTTCGGCCTGGGTGTAGCCAAAAAGGGCGGCCAAACTTTCGTCCAGGGTAAGGTCTAACAAATTATTTAGGTCAGAAAAAATGGACACTTTACCAAACTTGGATACCCCGGTAAGCAAAGCAAAATGAAGGTCGGAATCGGCCGATTTGAGGATGCTGTAAAAATTTTTGAGGGTTTGACGGTTGGCTTCCAAGCGCAGGGGATCCATTAAAAAATCGGTGAGCGCGTGGCCCGCAAGGCAAGGCCCGCGTCCAGGGCGGTTTGCCGCAGGTGATCCAGCAAGGCCCCGTCCAGGTCTTGTTGGCGGTAATCGAGCCGGTTAAAATCCAGCACAATCACCGAGTGGGGTTCCCAGGCCCAGCGTTCCGCGATCCACAAATGCTCGAACAGCGGGCGATTGCCCAAAAAGAGTTCTTTTAAAGTATTGATAAACAACGACTTGCCAAAAAGCTTAGGCCGGGCGATGAACTAGGCCGGGCGATGAACAAGTATTTCCCCTTATTGAGCAGGGTGGGCAGGTACGCCGTTTTGTCCACATAGAGCCACTGGCCTTCGCGGAGGGTCCTAAAATCTTGGATGCCGATGGGTAACCGCTGCCCGGGGGGGATGATGCATGGCCAAAAATAACAAAAAAGTCGAACGTAAACGGCCCTGGTTTCACCAACCCACCTCGCTAAAATCGGGCAGGCCGGGCAACAGCTCGCCCAGCCGAAAATGGTAGTTGACCACCACGCCCCGGTGCTGGCCGTCCGCCACGTCGCCGGGGCCGGTGCGCCGCCGGAACCGCCGGGCGTTGGCCTCATCGGCGCGCCAGATCTGTTGCAACGGCCCCAGTTCTTGGTGAAAAAACCGCCGCTGGCCCGAGGCCACCAAACAAGGCCGGTTCAGCAGGCACCAAACCAGAAAAATGGGTTTGTCTTCCTCCGCTTGAATGGCAAAATAGCGTTCCAAGTCGCTCAAATTGAGGGCGATGGTCTCCGAAGGTTGCAACCCGCTGGCGGGCAGCCGCTCGGCCACTTTCATAAAGGTGCGGGCCTGGCCTTTTACTTCCAAATAGCCGAAACAAAGGTCGGGTTGGCTGGCCAGGCTCAGTTCCAAGTCCGGGTAGCCGGGGCGGGTGGTTTTGCGCACGCACAGGTGCGGGTAGCGGGCGTGCAGTTCGGCCATCACCTGCTGCTCGATCTGCTCGGCAAAGCGCACGTCGCGGGCAAAGTCGAACTGGGGCACGGTTTGCCCGTCGCAGCGGGTGGGGCAGGCGGCACAGTCGTACACCCAGGGCCTTAGCAGCGGGTAAGTAGGCATGGCAAAACATTGGCCGCCCAATTTATGAATAATTCAATCAATTGCTAATCAACTATTTATTTTTCCCGGTTGGCCTGGATGAACTCCACCACGCGCTCCGGCCCCAGGCGTTTGCCCGCGTTAGTTTCCACAAAATCGAAGCGCACCAGGCCCTGGCGGTCCACAATGAACGTGGCGGGCATGGGCAGTTCCATTTGCCCGCTGGCGTTGAAGTACTCCTGGCTCACCCCGATTTTGCGGTGGAACTCCACCAAATAATCGGGCACGGGGTAGATAAGGCCCAGTTGGCGGCCCACGGCAGCCCCCAGGTCGCTGAGCACCACGTAGCCCAATTGGTTGCGGTCCACGGTTTGGGCGGTGCTGCCCACCCCCTGCGGCGACACCGCCACCAACCGGGCCGGGCTACCCTCAATAGTGGCCAAGTGAGCTTGTAGGGCGCGTAGTTCCAAGTTGCAAAACGGGCAAAACTGGCCCCGGTAATACACCAGCACCAGCCACTCCACGGCGTGGAGGCCGTAAATGTTGCGCGGCTTACCCGTGTGGTCGGGCAGGGTAAAGTTGGGCAACCGCTGCCCGGTTTTGAGGCTGGCTTGTTTAGCCTGCCGCCCTTGCAGTTCTTGGTCCAGTTGGTTGTACTTGTCCACCGCCTCGCGGCCGGCCGGGTTTTGCAGGTACTGGCCCACCAAATGGCGGACTTGGTCTTTAAACGGCAGCTCGGGGCTGGGCGGGGTCAACTTATCGAGGTATTCCATAAAACGGTTTTGCCTATCCCCCGCAAATGGAGTGCTAAACAAAAAAGCCCGCCGGGGCATTTCCCGACGGGCCATAACCAAATCTGCGAAGCTGAACGTGGTTAAAAAACCAGGTAATAATCGACCCCGTCCCGGCTAAACCACAGTTGGGCGTTGGTGGGGATCACCGGCCGCTGGCCAGGCACGTTCTGGTAAACAATTTCGCCCTGGGCGTTAGTTACCACCACCTGCTCGCCCGCCCGCAATTGTTGGCGCAGTTGCTGGGCCGGAAGCTCATATTTTTCATACAGATAGGCTTCCAATTTGGCGGAAAGCACCTCCAAATCACGATCGCTTAGTGCCGCTTGTGGGGCAGGCTGCAATGAAGCTATTATTTTAGCGTAACGCGGTTTTTCTTGATTAGGTAAACTTTTAGCCCAAGCCCCGCTTGCGGTTAAACCACTCAACAAAACGATTGACAAAATGATCTTTTTCATGACTTTAATAATTACGCCAGCCTAAGTTTAATGGCCGACGAACTAAATTGTTCAATTAACGTGCCAATAAACATAAATATTTGATTATCAATTATTTATAAAAATTTTTAGAAGAAAAATTCCTAGAGCGGTTGCAGCAAAACTGAACAAAAAACGTTCGCTTTTGGACAGTTTTGCTCTCTCTAAAATAGCCAATACCAAAATCAAATCGCGATTTTGCATTCCTATCTTTTATATGATGGATCACTCACCCGAACGACCATTTAATCATGCAATTATTGGGGCATTCCACATTCATCAATAGACCTCTTGCAGATTACATTGAATCCCTTTCAAATCACCCGTAATCGGGTCGAGATTGCGTCCCCTCCCCGACGGGGAGGGATAGGGTGAGGCCAAAAAAGGGCGGATTTCAAACGAAAATTCTGGGCTTTCAACCCGTCAAAAATCTAATCTGCAAGAGGCCTAATCAATAATTTTGATGGAAAAGCAATAAAAAACCCAAGCCACGGCCTGGGTTTGATCGCTATTGATTGGTGGGCACTGCCCCTTACGCCCACCCCAGCGGCAACTTGCGCGGACGCTCGCCCGTGAGGGCAAAAATGGCGTTGGCCAGGGCCGGGGCCACCGGGGGCAGGCCCGGTTCGCCCACGCCGGTGGGGGCGTGCGTACTGGGCACAATGTGCACCTCAATGGGCGGGGTTTCGTTAATGCGCAACAGCCGGTAGCGGTTGTAGTTGGCTTGCTGGGCCTGGCCGTTCTGGAACGTGATGCCGTCTTTAACGGCGGCCGTGAGGCCCATCACTACGTTGCCCTCGGTTTGGGCCTTGATGTTGTCCGGGTTGATGGCCAGGCCGCAGTCGATCACGCTCACCACCTTGGCCACTTTGAGGCCGCCTTCGGTTTTGGCCACCGTGATCACATGGGCGCAAATGCTCTCGAAACACCGGCCTATGGCCATCCCTTGGGCTTGGTCGGCGGGCAGTTTTTCGCCCCAGCGGGCTTTTTCGCGCAGCAGTTCCAGCACCCCGGCCATACGGGCCGCGTTGGCGTGGGGGCTGGCTTTCAACAATTTGAGCCTAAAGGCCAGCGGGTCCTGCTTGGCGGCCTGGGCCAGTTCGTCCATAAAACACTCGTGGCCAAACAAGTTGGTGGACGAGTACACCGACCGCCACCATAGCAGCGGGATTTCGGTCTCCACCAGGTGGTGGCTGCGGCGGTAGTTGGGCACCGCGTAGGGGCTATCGTGGGTGCTAATGGCCTCGCCCGCCCAGCCGTCGGGTTTGCCGGGGGCCAGCGGGGCAAAGTGCTGGTGCTGGATCGAGGGGCCTACCACCAGGTGGTGCAAGCCCAACAACTGCCCCTGGGCATCCAGCACGCCCTGGAGCTTGCTCACCATGCCCGGCCTAAACGGGCCTTGGGTCATGTCGTCTTCCCGAGTCCACACGAGCTTGATGGGCACTTTCAGCTCCCGGCTCAAAAAGGCCGCTTCCTTGATCTCGTCCTGGGTGCTTTTGCGGCCAAACGAGCCGCCCATAAACTGGATGTGGACAATGATCTTGTCTTCCGGGAGGCCCAGGTACTTGGCCAGGTCGCCGCGCACATAATCGGGGCCTTGGTTGGGTGCCCAAACTTCGCACTCGCCCTCGCGCACGTGCACCACGCAGTTCATCGGTTCCAGGGCGGCGTGGGCCAAAAACGGGGTTTCGTACACGGCCTCCAACTGGGTAAGCCCCTGGCCCCACACTTTGGCAAAGCTGCCTTCTTCTTCCTGCACGTTGCCGGGCTGGGTAGCGGCGGTTTCGCGCATTTTGGCAAATAGCTCGTCGGTGTTGGTGCGGTGTTTGGCCGTATCCCACTCCACCCGCAACTGGCGGCGGCCTTGGGTGGCGGCCCAGTAGTGATCCGCTACCACGGCCACCCCTTCAAACTTCATTTTGTATAAGCTACGCTCGCATTTGACCACGTGGCGCACCCCCGGCACCGCCTTGGCCCGGCGGTCGTCCACGGCTTTTACCGTGCCGTGGATGGTGGGGCTGCGCTCAATGCTGGCATACAACATGCCCGGCACTTTTACATCCAGCCCAAACTGGGCCGTGCCGTTGCTCTTCGGCGGCACATCGGCCTTGGGCAGGCTTTTGCCTATCAGCTTAAAGTCCTTCGGGTCCTTCAGTTTGGGGGCAGTGGGCACGGGCAACTGGGCCGCTGCGGCCACCAACTGGGCGTAGGTCAGCGTTTTTTTGGTTTTCAAATTCACCACCTGGCCCCGCTCGGCCCGGCAGTCGGCGGGGCTTACCTTCCACTGGTTGGCCGCCGCCTGCACCAGCATTTCGCGGGCGGCCGCCCCGGCCTTGCGCAGCGGCTCCCAAAACATCCGCACCGAGCTACTCCCGCCCGACAACTGGTCGCCAAACTTTTTGGCCCCGTCGCTCCAGCGCACCTGCACCTGGTCCAGGGTTACCTCCAACTCCTCGGCCAGCATCATCGGCAACGCCTGGAAGGTGCCCTGCCCCATATCGGGCCGGGGGCTAATGAGCACAATGCCGCCCTGCGCATCCAGCGCGATAAACGGCGAGCCGAAGTCCTTTAGCCCGGCCAGCGGCAGCTTGGTGATGGCGGCCTCGGCGGCCTGGCCACCGCCCTGGGGCAAAAAACCGAGGGCCAGGGCCACCCCGCTCAGGGCGGAGGTTTTCAGGAAATCGCGACGCGGAAGCATAAAAACAAAGTTGTGTAAGCAAAACTCACCCTAAATCACCAATAAAACCCTTTGCCGCCCACAAAGTTTGCGCCCGACGCAGGATTGGTTTTGGGCGCCAGGCCCGGTGGGTTTCCATAGCCTACCGCGGTGCGGCCCCTTCCGCACTACGCAAAAGCTCCGGTGCGCGGGCGGGCGGGGGCACGCGGCGCCTTCGCGCGCCCCCGCCCGCCCGCGCACCGCTCCCTCCGGTCGCGCGCTCCAGGCGCCGGGCGCAGCGGGCCTCGCCGCCCCGGAGCCGCCCACAATTCCGCCAAAAAGTGCGAACTTTACGGCCAAAAAAGCCCGAGCATCTGGCTCTATTTTTATGGAAAAATCGGCGAAAATTTTTGTGGCGGGCCACCGGGGCATGGTGGGTTCGGCGTTGGTGAGGCGGTTGCAACAAGCTGGCTACGGCAACCTCCTGCTGCGCACCTCGGCCCAGTTGGACCTGACCAACCAAGCCGCCGTGGCGGCCTTCTTTGCCGAGCACCAGCCCGACTACGTGTTTCTGGCGGCGGCCAAAGTGGGCGGCATCGTGGCCAACAACACCTACCGCGCCGATTTTATCTACCTCAATTTGATGATCGAGGCCAACGTGATCCACCAGAGCTACGTCCACGGGGTCAAAAAACTGTTGTTCCTCGGCTCGTCGTGCATTTACCCCAAGCTGGCCCCCCAGCCCCTGCACGAAGACAGCCTGCTCACCGGCCCGCTGGAACCCACCAACGAGCCTTACGCCGTGGCCAAAATTGCGGGCATTAAGCTGTGCGAAGCCTACCGGCAACAATACGGCTGCGACTTTATCTCGGCCATGCCCACCAACCTGTACGGGCCTAACGACAACTACGACCTCAACAACTCGCACGTGTTGCCCGCCCTCATCCGCAAGTTCCACACGGCCAAGCTGGCAGGCGCGCCCTCGGTGCCAATTTGGGGCACGGGCACGCCCCGCCGCGAACTGATGCACGTGGACGACCTGGCCGATGCCTGCCTGCACCTGATGCACCATTACAGCGGCGAGCAGTTTATCAACATCGGCACCGGGCAAGACCTCACCATTTTGGAACTCGCCCAACTGGTAAAACAGGTAGTGGGCTACCCCGGCGACATTGCGCTAGACCCTACCAAACCCGACGGCACACCCCGTAAGTTAATGGATACCAGCAAGTTAACCAGTCTGGGCTGGCAAGCTAAAATCGGCCTGGCCCAAGGCGTGGCCCAAGTGTACCGCCAACTGGACTGGAGCCAGATTTTGCCCCAACCCGCCCCCGTGGCCTAGGATAATCCCTCGCCCTTTGCGTCTTCGCGGCTTAGCGAGAAATTCTTTTCGAACGGCCCCCGTGGCCAAGGGGCAATCCCTCTCCTTTGCGTCTTCGCGGCTTAGCGAGAAATTCTTTTGGCCGAACCCCATGGTTTAGGCAAACCGCTGGGCGTACTCGGCCTCGGCAAAGCCCAGGGCCACAATCTGGCCGTCGAGCTCCACCAAGGGCCGCCGGATCACCGAGGTTTGGCGCAGCATGAGGGCGCGGGCGGAGGCCACATCGGTAGGCCGCTCACCCTCGGGCAGTTGCCGCCAGGTGGTGCCGCTGCGGTTCACCAGTTGGTCCCACGGCCGCTGGGCCAGCCAACCATCCAGCCGGGCCGGATCGAGGCCCTGTTTCTTGTAATCGTGAAACTGATACGGGATTTGCCGGGCCTTAAGCCAAGCCAGGGCCTTTTTCACAGTGTCGCAATTGGGGATGCCGTAAACGAGGTAGGTCATTTTTAAATGATTGCATGACTAAATGATTATAGGATTTTTCTGCTTGGTTATCAATTGTTTATGGTATAAAAAATCTATAATCTCTATTTTGTGATGAACCAGTTGATCTATTGTAGGGGTAAGGCATGCCTTACCCCTATGTCAGGAACGAGGCTTTTCCAGCCAAACGCCTAACCATAAACTGATCATGAGCACGCTGAGCAGCCAAAACGCTGCATCGGGCGGGGTGGCTTGGAACAGCGTGCGGTAAAACACCGCCCCGTAGGCCGCGCCCAACACCGGCCCCGCCACGGGCACCCAGGCATAGGCCCAGTCGGAGCCGCCCTTGCCGGGCAGGGGCAGCCAAGCATGGGCCAAGCGCGGGCCTAGGTCGCGCGCGGGGTTGAGCGCGTAGCCCGTGGTGCCGCCCAGGGCCAGGCCAATGGTTACCACCAACAGGCCCACCAGCAGCGGGTTAAAGCCCTGGGCCAACTGGTTAGCCCCAATGGCCAAAATGCCCAGCACCAGCACAAACGTACCCAGCACCTCGCTAAACAAATTGGCTAGCGGCCGCCTAATGGCCGGGCCGGTGCAAAACACCCCCAACTTGGTGGCCGGGTCGGCCGTGGCCTCGAAGTGGGGTTTAAAGTAGCTCATCACTAGGGCGGCCCCGGTAAACGCCCCGGCCAGTTGGGCGGCCACGTAGCCGGGCACCAGCCCCCACCCAAAATTACCGATGAGGGCCAGGGCCAAGGTAAGGGCCGGGTTCAGGTGCGCCCCGCTCACCCGGCCCACGGCATAGGCCGCTAAGGCCACGGCCAGGCCCCAGGCCAAGGCAACCACTACCCAGCCCCCGTTTTGGGCCTTGCTACGGGCAAGGCTCACGTTGGCCACCACCCCGTTGCCCAACAAAATGAGCAACATAGTGCCCACAAATTCCGCGAGATAAACCGACATAGGTATTGATTAAAATAAAATGACTGAATGATTGCCTGATCAAATGATTGTTCCCTTTGATTGCCAATCATTTACAAGATGGGGAATCCGCAATCTCCATTTGATTTTGGCCCTGAAAGTAAAGGGGTTTTAGTCCGCTAACCAAACCCAGCGAACGGGGGCCACCCGACGAGGCAACCAACCAAGGGCCAAACCCGGCTTGGGCCAAATGGCCATCCAGCCGGGCTTTATCCATGAACGCCCACCCGCGCCCTACCTCCGGGAAATCTATCCAACCCATCCTAGGTAATCAGTTGCCCTAAATCTGCCAAAAAGTCTTGTTTTGGTTAATTTTAAGACATAAAACCGACATTGTGTCATTTAAATTTGACCAAATTGCCCAAAATCGGGCTTGGAACAGCCTTTGAATAAAGACAACCGTAACCAATTATGTTCTACCTTAAACTTTTAAAGTCATGGCACTTGCTCCTTATCGTCCATTTAACAATTTGTTCCCCGCCGTTGACAAAATGTTTGAAGGCTTTTTCAACGACGATTTTTGGGCCGGTTCAGGCCTGAGTTTGCGCGGCACAGTCCCGGCCGTTAATATCCACGAAACCGCTACCGCTTTCGAAGTCCATGTGGCCGCTCCCGGCCTGGAAAAAGGCGACTTCAACATCGAGTTAGCCCACGATGTGCTGAAAGTATCGGCCCAAAAAGAAGTAACTAACGAAGAAAAAACCGAAGACAAAGTGTTGCGCCGCGAGTTTGCGTACACCTCGTTCCAGCGGTCGTTTTCGCTGCCCAAAAACGTGGAGAGCGAGCAGATCAACGCTACTTACACCGACGGCGTGCTGAAAATCACCCTGCCTAAAAAAGAAACCGCCGTTGCCAAACCTACCAAGACCATTAGCATTGGTTAGGCATTGGATTGACGGAAAAACCAAATTTTCATAGTGTGTTGTGGGTTTAATAGGTTGGAATTTTAACCAACCCAAGTTTAGTAAAGCCCTACCCGGTTTCGGGTGGGGTTTTTTTGTTGGGGGCTGGGGCCACGGGCGACTGAGCGTTTGGTCAAATATTTGCTCGGCAACTGTTAAAGTAATTTAAACCTGGCCCGGTTCCGGTCTAACGATGCAACATAACCAATTGACCCTACGTCTTAAAGTTACAAATCTTGATTATGAAACAGTTAATTACCCAAATATTCCTATTCTGTGCGTTACTGACGGGTGCTTTACCCGTGTTGGGCAATAACGATAAACCGGCAGCCAAGCCGGTAGCCCAACAACCGGCGGCGGAAAAATTCGATTTCCAGCTTTACCCTAACCCGTGCGATGGGAAGGAATTCCAGATCAACGTAGAGGGTATCCGCACTGCCGATATCAAAATCACCCTGTACAGTGTAATCGGCAACGTGATGTTGCAAAAAACCGTGGAAACGCGCAGCCTCACCACCAGTGTGCAAATCAACCCTGACAATAGCCTGGCAAAAGGGGTGTATTTTCTCTGTATCCAGTCGGGTAACGAAAAAATCACCAAACGCCTCATTGTCAACAACTAACAAAAAAATCCTCTGATTGTATAGGGTAACCATTACTCATTTAAAAATAAAGTTGACGACCCGCATTTGACGGCAAGCCATCCACAAATCGCCCCGCCCGGCCTTGAGCCAAGCGGGGCGATCGCTTTTGCGCGCACTCGAGCGAATAGCCGGGCGCGCCGCCGCGAAGGTTAAAGGGTTTTTACTTTCACGTTACGGAAATAAACCGGATGCCCGTGGTCCTGCAACGCCAGTTTGCCCTTGGTGTGGGGGGTTGCATAAGGCCACTTGGCAAATTTGCTGGCGGCCACCCGCTTTTTCCAGTCGTCGCTGCCGTATTCGTAATCCACCACCTTTTCGCCGTTGAGCCAGTGCTCGATTTTGCCCCGGTTCACCACGATCTTGCCGGTGTTCCACTCGCCGGGCGGGTTGGCTTTGAAACTGCTGGGCGGGTGGACATCGTAGTTGGCCCCGGACTTTTGCATATTGGTGAGCGAATCGGGGTAGCCGTTGTCGTCGATGAGCTGATACTCCGGCCCGCTATCGAAGGTGTTGTTGTATTTCGGGTTTTCGTCCACAAAGTAGAACACGCCGCTGTTGCCCCCGGCCGTGATCTTCCAGTCGAACACCAGCTCAAAGTTTTCAAACTCCTCGTTGCTCACCAGGTCGCCGGTGTTGCCGGGGGTGGTGAGGGTTTCGCCTTCGATTTTCCAGCCCGTGGCACTGTCCTTTTTGTAGGTGTGCCAGCCTGCCAAGCTTTGGCCGTCGAAAAGCAGGCGGTAACCCGCCGCCGTTTCCTCTGCGGTGAGGGTGTTCGCGAGCGGTGCCACCGGGGGCACGGACACCAAGGACGCGCTGTCAATGGCCGTAGTTTGTTCGGTGGACGATGGGGCCCCGCCGCAACTGGGGAGGGCGGCCACTAAACCGGCCACGGCCCATCGGCCCCAATGTTGGGTTGTTTTCATAAGAAGTGGTGATTG
>JALONO010000115.1 GCA_025454895.1 Bernardetiaceae bacterium | reverse complement strand
GCCTTGGAAGCCCGCAACCAAGAACTTACCAAGCTAAACCGCGAGCTGGATCAGTTTGTGTACAGCGTATCGCACGACCTGCGGGCACCCGTAGCCTCCATGCGGGGCCTGGTGGAACTGCTCCGGGCTGAAAATCAGGACCCTCGGCTGGACGTTTACATCCAAATGCAACAAACCAGCCTGCTCAAGCAAGACCAGTTTATCCATAACTTGGTAGATTTTTCGCGGAACGAACGGCTGCCGCTGGTTCCCCAGGAGATTGCCCTTGCGGACCTAGTACAGACCTCGGCCGCCCAGCAGGGCCACCAGCCTAGCCCAACCACCGTGCAGATAGAGACCGATATTGCGCAAACCGCGCCCTTTTATAGCGACCAACGCCGGTTGGGTGTTATATTCAACAATTTAATTGCCAACGCATTACGCTACCAGCAGCCTAATCACGCCACCCCTTGGCTAAAAGTTACGGGGCAGGCTAACCACCAGCAGGCGGTGATCCAATTTACCGACAACGGCATTGGCATTGCCGCCGAACACCAGTTACGGGTGTTTGATATGTTTTACCGCGCCTCGGAACAGTCGGTCGGTTCTGGGTTGGGCCTGTACATTGTGAAGGAGACCTTGGCCAAACTGGGTGGCCAAATCAGCCTCAGTTCCACTCTGGGCCGAGGCTCCAGCTTCACTGTTACTTTGCCCAACCTGGCCCCGCAACCTATTGTTTCTAGCCCTGTCCATCATCATTATGCACCTCATTCATCGGTTTTGGCACCGGCTATTGTTGACGGGTATTAGGTCTGACTATCCGTCCCGCCAGAAAAACGACATTTATACGAGCAACGAAGCCAGTGTTTTGGTAGGGTTATATACCTTGCCCGCCCCGTTCATCAATTATTACCTGATGCCCCAGCAGGATTACTGGTGGGCACTGATGGGCCTGGCAATCCTCAATTTTACGGGGGTATTGTGGAATGCCCTAGGTTGGCACGGGCTGGGCCGGTTATGGGTATTTTTGGTAGGTTATGTGTTTATCTTCTGGTCGTGCTCGGTTTTTGGCTACGCCAGCGACATTCACTATGTGCTCATTATCACCCTCTTTGCGGTTACGCTCAACTTCAAGGCCGAGCTTACGCCTTTTTCCATCACCATGTTCGCCCTGCCGTTTGCCACGGCCCTGACCTTGTATTTAACGGGTTTTCAATTGTTGGCCGACCCCGCCGTAACCCCGGCCATGCAGCAGACCATCAGTTTGGTGGTGCTGGCGGTTTGTATGCTATGCGCCTTTACGCTCACGCTCAATTATGTGCGCCGCCACCACCAAACCACCCAGCATTTAAAAGAAATCGCCCTCAACCTGCAAAACCAAAACCACGAACTTAACAAGGTAAACCAGGAACTGGACCGGTTCGTGTACAGCGTGTCACACGATTTGCGGGCCCCGATCGCTTCGGTACTGGGCTTGGTGCGCCTCAGCCGCTTGGAAACCAACCCCGAACTGCTGCGCACTTATTTCGACATGCAGGAAAAAAGCCTGCAAACCCTTGACCACTTCATCCGCAACGTGCTCGACTTCTCGCGCAACTCGCGCGCCGAGCGGCAGATTGAGCCGCTGGACCTGACCACCTTGATCAATGAAGTGGTAGAGCTACAGTTTTTGGGTAACTTCGAGCACAAGCCCCAGCCGCAGGTAGAAGTAGTGCAGACGGTCGACTTTTACGGCGACCGCCAGCGGCTCTCCATTGTACTCAATAATTTGGTGGCTAACGCCATCCGTTATGCCGATCCCGCCAAACCCACCAGCCAGGTGAGCATCCAGGCGCAGGCTTGCAACGGCACGGCCCATTTTAAAATAAGCGACAATGGCATTGGCATTGCCCCCGAGCACTTGCCCCGGATTTTCGATATGTTTTACCGGGCCACCGAACAAAAAACGGGTTCGGGGCTAGGCTTATACATTGTAAAAGAGACCGTTAAAACGATGGGTGGCGAGATATTCGTTACCTCCGAGCCGGGCCAAGGCACCCACTTTCGGTTGGATCTGCCCAACCTACAACAGGTACAGCATTAATTTTTTCCGCAAAAACTTGGCAAATCGCGCTTGTTTAGTAATTTTGCCCTCACAAAAACCAAGGGGGTTTAGCTCAGCTGGCTAGAGCGTTTGCATGGCATGCAAAAGGTCACCGGTTCGACTCCGGTAATCTCCACAAAACACTGAACTTGTTAACCTTTCGTTAACAAGTTTTTTTATTTTTGAGGCTGCTTTGCAAACAGGCCACTAGTCATGCGTGTCTAAATGAGTTTTTTCCTTGTTTGCCAAAAGACCCGGCTGGGGGAAAATTAGCTAACGAGTTGCCGCCGGAGAAAATACCGACTCTACGGCTTGGTTTTTTGCAAACCCCATTCACATTAGCTTAATTTGGTAGAATTAGTAGGTTGTTCTCGCATTTTTTGCGGCCGTCTTACGCTAGAGCCGCTCATTTTCGTTTTTCAAGTCCAACTATTAACCAATCGATTATCCCATGAAAAAAAAATTACTCCTGTTTTGGGCGTTGGCTTTGGGGCTGATAGGCCCGGCCTTGGCCCAGCGCAACCTCACCGGGCGGGTAACCGCCGCCGAGGACGGGGCCCCGCTACCCGGCGTGAGCATTTTGCTCAAAGGCACCACCACGGGCACCGTTACCGACGTAAACGGCGACTTTCGCCTGCGCTTGCCCACTAACGAGGGCGGCACGCTGGTTTTCAGTTACGTAGGCTACGTAACCCAAGAGTTGGCCCTGGGCGCACAAACCGTGATTAACCTAAGCTTGGCCACCGATACCAAAACCCTGCGCGAGGTGGTGGTTACTTCGCTGGGTATCGAGCGGGAAAAAGAAGCCCTGGGTTATGCCGTACAATCGGTAAAAGGGGAGGACCTGACCCTGGCCCGCGAGGTGAACATCATCAACTCATTGCAGGGCCGGGTGCCGGGCATGCAGTTGAGCCAGGCCGCCACGGGCGCGGGCGGTTCCACCCGCATTGTGCTGCGTGGGGCCAACTCGCTGGCCGGCACGGACAACAACGCCCTCATCGTGATCGACGGCGTGCCCATGGACAACACCAACAACCGCACCCCGGGCCGGTTCGGGGGTATCGACTACGGCACGGGGGCCTCGCTTATCAATCCGGACGATGTGGAGCGGATCGACGTGCTTACCGGCCCCAACGCCGCCGCCTTGTACGGCGAGCGGGCCGCCGCCGGGGTGATCATGATCACGACCAAAAAGGGCACCCAAAAGCAGGGCATCGGGGTGCAGTACAACGCCAACGCTACCTTTGAGACGCCGCTTATTTTGCCCGATTTCCAGAACGAATACGGCCAGGGCGTGGGCGGCCAACTGCCCACCAGCACGGATGGTACGCTCAACATCCCCCGCAACATCGAGAGTAGCTGGGGGCCCCGCATGACCGGCCAATCCGTGCGCGATTGGACCGGGCAGGTGCGCCCCTACGAGGCCCAGCCCGATAACATCCGCGACTTTTTCCGCACCGGGCAAACCTACAACAACAATCTAAGCTTGAACGCAGGCGGCGAAAAGGCCACTTTCCGTTTCTCGCTGGGCAGCATGAACAACCGGGGCATTATGCCCAATAGCAGCCTGGACCGCCTCAACTTCTTGGCCCGGGGCACGGCCCAGATCACCAAAAAACTATCGGTGGACGCCAAGGCCAACTACATCCGCCAGAGCAGCTTTAACCGGCCTAACCTCACCGACAACCCCGACAACCCGATGTACGGCTTTATTTACATGCCCCGCAGCATTAGGTTAGACGACCTCCGCACCTTCGAGGATGCAAACGGCAACCCGGTAACTTGGGCCGCCACCGGCGTGGACCCCAACAACGGTTTCCCCACCAGTCGGCGGCAAAACCCGTTTTGGTCGATTTACAAGAATACTAACGAGGACTTGATGAACCGGATCATCGCCTTTGCCAGCATCAAATACGAGTTTACGGACTGGCTGAACCTGCAACTACGGGCCGGGACCGACTACTACAACCACCGCATGGAGGAGCGCACCGCCACCCGTACCCTGTTCGAGAGCTCGCGCGACCGGGCCAAGTACGTGATCACCAACCACAACGTGGTGGAAACCAACGCCGACGTTTTGCTGTCGTTCCGCAAAAAATTTGGAGACGACCTGACCGTGAGTGCCAGCGGCGGGGGCAACATCCGCCTGTCGAAGTTTGAAGAAGTGGGTGCCCAAACGGCGGGCCTCAACGTGCCCAACCTGTTTACCATTGCCAACGGGGCCGCCCCGGTGCCCTTGTACGGCATTAGCGAGCGGCAAACCAATTCGCTGTACGCCTCGGGCCAAGTGGGCTACAAAGACTACCTGTACCTGGACGTGTCGGCCCGCAACGACTGGGCCTCCACCTTGCCCCGGGGCAACTGGTCGTATTTTTACCCAGCGGCCAGCCTCAGCTTTGTGCTCACCGATGCCATCAAGTTGGATCAAAAAGTGCTGAGCTACGGCAAGTTACGGGCCTCGATTGCCCAAGTGGGCGGGGCGGCCCAGCCTTACCAGTTGGCCCTCAACTACGGCCTGGGGCTACCCCACGCCAACCAAGGCACGGGAGCCATCCGCACCCAGTTGCCCAACGTGGACCTAAAGCCCCAAATTACCCAGGCCATCGAGCTGGGGGCCGACCTGCGGTTTGTCAACGACCGGTTCGGCCTCGACGTTACTTGGTACAAAAAGAATACCTTTAACCAAATTTTCACCCCGCCCATTAGTGCCACTTCCGGCTTTACCAGCACGGTAATCAACGCGGGCAATGTGCAAAACCAAGGCTGGGAGGTGGCCCTGCGCCTCACACCGCTGCAACTGGAAAGCGGCCTGAAATGGGACGTGCAAGTGAACTACACCCGCAACCGGTCTAAAATCGTGTCGACCGGGGCGGGCATCAACAACTTTTTCATCGGCAACGACCGCAACGTTACCGTGGCCGCCTCGCCGGACCGGCCTTTTGGCGACTTCAGGGGCCGGGGCTTCCAGCGCGACCCCGAGGGCCGCATCGTCGTGGATGCCCAGGGCCTGCCGCTCATTGCCACCCAAGATGTGGTGATTGGCAACTACCTGCCCCTGTGGCAAGGCGGCCTCAACAACATCATTACCTGGAAGGGCTTCCGGGCCAACGTGCTGGTGGACATGCGCATGGGCGGCGACATCCTTTCGCTGTCCAACATCTTCGCCTCCGAAAACGGTAACGCCGCCGCTACCCTGGCCGGCCGGGCCGAATGGTACGCGGGTACCGGCGGCATTTTGGTGGACGGGGTGGTGGCCAACGCCGACGGCTCGTTTACCCCCAACACCCGCTTTGTGGATCCGGAGGCTTATTGGCGTCGTATTTCCACCCAAAACGGGGCCGTGGCCGAGGCGTTTGTGTACAGCGGCACGTTTATTAAGCTGCGCGAGCTAACGTTTGGCTACACGTTCAACAAAACCCAGCTCAAGCGGTTGCCCTTCACGGCCTTGGGGGTTTCGATAGTGGGGCGCAACTTGGCCCTGCTGCTCAACAACTTGCCGGGCTTCGACCCTGACGTGAGCAGCTACAACACGGGCAACGTGCAGGGCATCGAGTCCACCGCGTTCCCCAGCACCCGCAGCTTTGGGCTTAACCTCACAGCCACGTTTTAACCTTGGCCCATTCCCATTTTTCAACTGGCAACCTGGCCAACCGCCAAGTTGCCCAATCCAGAAAAATCATGAAGAAGATATTTCAACTTAATTATTTACTGCTCACCCTATCGATGATTGCCTGCACCAGCAATTTCGAGGAAATGAACACCGACCCCCGGGCCACCACGTCCATCTCGCCCGATTTGTTGTTTACCGGCGCGCTCCGCAGCGGCACCCTCAACTGGGACCTGTACCAAATTGGCCAAAACCTGCACGCTGATTTCTACTGTCAGTATTTTGCCAACAACGCGCCGGGTTTCCAAACCGACCGCTTGGAAACCAACCCCGGTTGGCTGGCCACGTTTTGGAACAATTACTACTCCAACTTCATCATCAACACCCAAGAGGCCATCCGCCTGGCCAGCCCAGACCCCCGGGCCGTGAACAAAGTGGCCCAGGCCCGGATTTGGCGGGCGTGGCTGTTCCACCGCCTCACCGACTACTGGGGCGATGTGCCCTATTCGCAAGCAGGCCAGGGGGTTAACGGGAGCCAAACCCCGGAGTACGACACCCAGGAGTCGATTTACCGGGATATGATCGAGGAACTACGCGAAGCGGCGGCCCAACTGGACCCGACCCAGCCCGCCCGCTACGGCGCGGCCGATATTTTGTACAACGATAACCTGGAACGCTGGCGGCGGTTTGCCAATTCGCTGCGCTTGCGCTTGGCCCTGCGCATGAGCAACGCCGACCCAGCCGCCGCCCAAACCGAGGTGCGTGCCCTGATGACGGAAAACCGCTTTCTGGCCTCCAATGCCGACAATGCGCAAATGGTAACCTTTACCACTGGCCAGTTCATTAACCGCAATCCATTAGCTATCTTATTCAATTTCAATGAATTTAGAGTGAGTAAGACAATGGTGGACCTGCTCACCGAGCTGAACGACCCGCGCCTGCCCGTGTATGCCGCGCCCGTGCCCAATAGCAACCCGCCCCGGTACGCAGGCCTGCCAAACGGGCTAAATGCCGTACAACTGGGCCAGCCCGCGAACGCGCGCGAGAACTTTTCGCAGCCGGGGCCGCCCATTAGGGCCGAGGGCGCGCCCATCCCCGTGCTGATGTTCGACGAGGTGTGCTTTTTGCAGGCCGAGGCCGTGCAGCGCGGCTGGGGCACTGGCGATGCCCGGGCTTTGTACGAGGCGGGCATCCGGGCCAACTTCCAGCGGCGGGGCCTCACCGATGCCCAGGCCACTGCCTATTTGGCCCAGCCCTCGGTGCAGTACAACGGCACCATCGAGCGCATCATCACCCAAAAATGGATCGCCCTGTACCCCAACGGGTTCGAGGGCTGGGCCGAGTTGCGCCGCACCGGGTTCCCGGCGTTGCAGCCCTGGGCCAACCCCGGCGAAACCAACGGCCTCATGCCCGCCCGGGTGCGCTACCCCCCCAGCGAGCAAAGCCTGAACCAGGCCAATTACGAAGCGGCGGTGGCCCGCCAAGGCCCCGACCTGCCCACCACCCGGCTGTGGTGGGCCAGGCGTTAGTAGCTAACTTGTGGCAACGCCACAACCCCGAGGGTTGTTGAAAACCCTTGGGGTTTTATTTTGGGTTCTTTTATAGAGACGGGGCTGGACAACGGGCCTAGGAAGTCAATAGATCTCTTGCAAATTAGATTTTAGACCTTGTAACAGCCCGGATTTTCGTTCAAAATCCGCCCTAGTTGGCCCCACCCTGGCCAGCCGCACTTTCTCGCCCAAAGACTCCCGTTTTTGCCGTCCGGTGGGCAGGGAACGCAGTTTTGAACCGAGTGCGGATAATGTGCAAGAGGTCTAATTTTTCGGCCTACATTCCGTAACCCCACTTTTGATTTTAGACCATGCTAGCCGCAGAAACTGCGCTACATCCCCCTACTTTCGCGTAGTTTTGGGTTCCCCCTTGGCTGCCTATGCAAAACTTGGAGATCATCATCGTGTTGCTCACGATCACCACTTTTTTGGCCGTCGTGGCCGACAAAACCCGGTTCCCTTTCCCCATTTTGCTCATTTTGGTGGGGATGCTGTTCAGCCAAGTGCCTTGGATTCCCCAGATTTCGCTGGCCCCGGAGTTGGTGTTCTTTATTTTTTTGCCCCCGCTGCTCCACTTTTCGGCGTGGGGGGTGCCCTGGGCCGACTTTAAGGCCAACCTGCGGCCCATTGGCCTGGCCGGAGTGGGGCTGGTGTTTTTTACCACCGCGTTGGTGGCCTGGGCCGCCCACCAGTGGGTGCCTGGCCTGGGCTGGCCCGAGGCGTTTGTACTGGGGGCTATCGTATCGCCGCCGGATGCGGTGGCCGCCGCCGCTGCTACCGAGGGGCTGGGGCTGCACAAGCGCATCCGGGTGATTTTGGAGGGGGAAAGCCTGGTGAACGATGCTTCTGGGCTGATCGCCTACAAGTACGCCGTGGCGGCCGTGGTTACGGGGGCTTTTTCGTTATGGCAGGCCACCGGGCAGTTTTTAGTGGTGGCCAGCGGCGGGGTGGCCATTGGCCTCAGCCTGGGCTACTTGGTGGCCTGGGTGTACCGCAACTGGACCGAGGAGCCGAAAGTAGAAACCGTTCTGAGTTTTTTAACCCCGTACTTCGCGTACCTCATCGCCGAAAACCTGCACGTTTCGGGGGTGCTGGCGGTGGTGAGCTGCGGCCTATTTTTGGCGGTAAAAGCCCCGCAAACCAACTCGGCCCTATCGCGGCTCCAGGGCCGGGCCGTGTGGGAAACCGTTAACTTCATCCTCAATAGCCTGGTTTTTCTGCTCATCGGCCTGCAACTGAAGCACATCGTGGCCGATTTGGACACCACTTATTCGCTGAGCCAACTTTGGGGATATGGCCTGCTAGTGAGCCTGGCCACCATTGTCGTCCGGTTTTTATGGGTGTACCCGGCGGCTTATTTGCCCCGGCTGCTGAGCCGCCGCATCCGCGAGCGCGAGTATTTCCGGCATGGCAACGTGGTGGTGTTTGGCTGGGCCGGTATGCGCGGGGTGGTGTCCATGGCGGCGGCCTTTGCCCTGCCGCTCACCATCGTGGGCGGGCAGGCGTTCCCTAACCGGGCACTCATTACGTTCCTTACTTTTTGCGTGGTGTTTGTTACCCTCACGTTGCAGGGCCTTACCTTGCCGTGGTTGATCAAGCTGTTGCGGTTGGAACCTTATTCGTCGGCCAAGGAAGAGGTGCAGGCCCGGCTGGCCCTCATCACCTCGTCGATCAACTATATTGAGGAAAACCTCTCTTACGGCCGCATGAGCGACCAGGTGCTGGGGCAGCTCAAGACCAAGTATGAGATCAAAATCAACCGGCTGCGGGCCATCCACAACCAGGAGGTGCCGGACGGTCTTAATTCGCCCATTGATGTGTTTAACCAGTTTGTGCAAATGCAGGTAGAACTGTTGGAAGTAGAGCGGGGCTTTTTGCGGGACATGCGCAAGGCCCGCCAAATCGACGAGGAGGTAATGCGCAAATTAGAGCACGAACTGGACCTGGAAGAAGCTCGTTTGCTCACAGCGAAACAACAAGCATAACGGTTTGGTCCCCTATTTTCACCTAAAACCTGGGCAAGGGCTACCCCCTGGCTGGCCTGGCTAACCAACCGCCCGCGCGGGCGGAGCGTCAAAAGCAGTCCTGAAATCAAATCCGCATTACGCATCTATATTTTTGTAAATACTTGATAACCAATGAGAATGATCATTTATCCACTTCAAACAATACCCCAAGTTGCACGAGGGGCAGACCTAATTGTGAAGTGAACAAGACCGGGCTGCGTTGTTTTTTCAGCCCCCTGGCCGCTAATTTGGGGCAGTAACCCCAGGGCTTGGTAATGGCCCTCCCGGCAAGGCCCCGAGCCGCCCCGTGATTTTTCAAAACCGAACGCAAACCGCCATGTCGAAGATCAATAATTTGATTACCAGGATCACCAATCGGTTGAACCGCCCCAAGAAGGGCGTGGCCTTAAACCACGTTTGGTACGGCAACACCTATGGCGGGTTCTTCGTTTACCCCGACGGGCTAAATGAAAACTCGGTGGTGTACTCGTTTGGGATCGGGGAGGACATTTCGTTTGACCAGGCCGTGATGGAAAACCACCATTGCCCGGTTTTTGGGTTTGATCCCACCCCCAAGTCGGTTAATTGGGTGAGCCAACAGCCCGTTTTGGATCAATTTCATTTTTACCCATTTGGCATTGCGGCCCAAAGCGGTCTCGTCGATTTTTACCTCCCCCGCAACCCCGACCACGTATCGGGCAGTATGGTGGGCCACGAAAACCTGGACACGCTCAACCGCGTGGAGGTAGAAATGAAATCGCTCACGGACATTATGCACGAACTAGGCCACCGGCACCTCGACCTGTTGAAAATGGACATTGAGGGGGCCGAATATTGGGTGATGGAAAACATCTTAAATGCCAACATCCCCATCACGCAAATCCTGATCGAGTTCCATGACCGGTTTTACGAAAACGAGCCGCCTAAATCTACCCAGGTAATTAGGCAACTGAAGCGGAAAGGGTACGAAATATTCGCCATCTCCGAGTCGTGGGAGGAGTTGTCCTTCATCCACCGGGATGCGCTGAAATCTTATTGAAATGATTCAATGATTGCATGATTAAATGACTAATTTACTTGGTTATCAATTATTTGCGTGCCAAGAACAAGTAATTTCTATTTGATTCTGGTATTGGCGGGGCGGGTAAAACTGCTGCTTTTTCTGGCCACGGTTAGGGTATAAAAAACCCCTGCCAGAGCAGTTGGGTGCTGGCAGGGGGGTGGAAGGTGATGGCTTGGGGCTTAGTGCACGAAGTGCTTGAGCCGGATGACCTCCTGGGGGGTGAGGTGCCGCCATTGGCCACGGGGCAGGTTCTTTTTGGTGATCCCCGCGAACGAGGCCCGGTCCAGCTTGAGGATTTCGTAGCCCAGGTGCTCGAAGATGCGCCGGACGATGCGGTTGCGGCCGCTGTGCAGGTCAATGCTGAGCACTTTACGGTCGTCGGTGAGGTAGAAGAGGTCGTCGGGTTTGATCTCGCCGTCGTCCAAGGTTACGCCTTGCTGCTTAATCTGGTCAAAATGAGCCTCGGTAAGCGGCTGGGTAAGCTCCAGTTGGTAATTCTTTTTAATGTGGTGCGACGGGTGGGCGAGTTTCTTGGCCAGTTCGCCGTCGTTGGTGAACAGTAGCACGCCGGTGGTGTTGCGGTCCAAACGGCCCACGGGGTACACGCGCTCGGTGCCCGCGTCCTTGATCAGCTCCATCACGGTTTTGCGCTCCTCGGGATCGTCAGTGGTGGTGATGTAGTCCTTCGGTTTGTTGAGCAGCAGGTACACCTTGCGCTCGCGGGTGAGGCGCTCGCCGTCGCACACCACCTCGTCGCCGGGTTTTACCTTGGAACCGAGGGTGGTTACCACCTGGCCGTTGACCATGATGCGGCCCTTGGTGATCAATTCATCGGCCTCGCGGCGCGAGCACACGCCCGCGTTGGCAATAAACCGGTTGAGGCGGATTTCGCCGTTCTCATTTTCGGGTTGCGGGGCCGGGGCCTCCGATTTGTTGCCCTTGCGGCGGAAATTCAAGCTACCGTCTTCGCGCTCGAACCGTTTAGACCGTTTAGTGAACGGGTTGCGCGGCTCAGACTTGCGGCCGAAAGGTTTGTCATCGCCAAAACGGGGCTTGCGGTTGAAGCCGCCCTCCCGGTTGAAGGGTTTGCCGCCATCGTTATCATCGCCAAAACGGGGCTTGCGGTTGAAGCCGCCCTCCCGGTTGAAGGATTTGCCGCCGTCGTTATCATCGCCGAAGCGAGGCTTGCGGTTGAAGCCGCCCTCCCGGTTGAAGGGCTTGCCGCCGTCGTTATCATCGCCGAAGCGGGGCTTGCGGTTGAAGCCGCCCTCCCGGTTGAAGGGTTTGCCCTCGCCGTCGCCGAAGCGGGGCTTACGGTTGAAGCCGCCCTCGCGGTTGAAGGATTTGCCGCCGTCGTTATCATCGCCGAAGCGGGGCTTGCGGTTGAAGCCGCCCTCCCGGTTGAAGGGTTTTCCGCCGTCGTTATCGTCGCCGAAGCGGGGCTTGCGGTTGAAGCCGCCCTCGCGGTTGAAGGGTTTTCCGCCGTCGTTATCATCGCCGAAGCGGGGCTTGCGGTTGAAGCCGCCCTCACGGTTGAAAGGTTTGCCCTCGCCGCCTTCTTCGCCAAAGCGGGGCTTGCGGTTGAAGCCGCCCTCGCGGTTGAAAGGTTTGCCGCCGTCGTTATCGTCGCCGAAGCGGGGTTTACGGTTGAAACCACCCTCGCGG
>JALONO010000353.1 GCA_025454895.1 Bernardetiaceae bacterium | reverse complement strand
GGCTCCAGTTCGTACCACTCGCCCAGGGCCAGGGGCACCGACTTTACGGGCGCGTGCGGGGCCCCCTCGGCCTGCGCCTGGGCGATCCGCCGCTGGAACTCCCGCACGTCGGCACAGTCATGGTCGTAGTAGTGGCAGGGGAACACCGTGTGCAGCCCCAGCCACTGGGCGGCCAGCGCGCCCTCGAGCGGGTTCATCTCCCCAGTCAAAATTTCCCCGGCGGCGGGGATCATCTGCAACAGCTCCGGCGGGTTGGTAATGCCCAGGCAGCCATGCGTGGGCCGGTGGAGGTCGCGCACCAGGGTCAGGTCGCGGTAAATGGCCGTGTCGCCGTAGTGGTAAAACCGCACGTGCTCTTCCAGATACACCACATACGCATTGGGCACGCCCGAAGCGAACGTGCCGTCGGGCATTTTTAGCTGCGACCAGTGGTGGTTTTCTACCGGATAGACCTTGATCCCGTTTACCTGCACACAGATGCCCCACACCGTGGCCCGGATTTGCGTGGCCGGAATGCCCTTGGCTATCAGGAAGTTGCGGATCTCGCCCCCGCACACCACGGGCGCGCCCGTGCGCCGGGCGATCTCCTCCGTATCGCCAAAGTGGTCGAACGGGGCGTGGCTCACCACGATCAGGTCCACCCGGTCAAACTCGGTGGACTTGATGGGGCAGCGCGGGCTGCTGTCGATATACGGGTCGAGCAAAATCCGCTGCCCCCGGTTGTTGATAATTTCGTAGGCGGCCACGCCCAAAAAACGGATTTTGCTCATTATCTCTTTGATTTTTTTGATAACAACTTTTCAACGTAGGGCCAGCATTGGTTGGCGTTGGGCCTTTGCCGCTCAAAACGTCCGGTCGGCGGGCCGCTGCCCCTGGGCCACCAGCCACTCGCAGTAACGGTCGGCATGCTCGGCCATGCCCTGCCTAATATCCTGGTACTTAAACTGGTAGCCCAACTGCTCGGTAACGGGCTTCACGTCCAGCACCCCCCGCATCCGCACCTCCAGGGTGTCCACCAGGTTTAGCCCTGGCTCTATGCCCACCTGGGCCGAGGGCACCATCTGGCACACAATCTGGGCCACCTGCCCGGCCGTAACCAGCGGGTCCATGCCGCTGGCCGCATAAAACACCCGGTCTTTCAGTTGCCCAGGGGGCACTTCCAGCCCCGCCTTGGCTATGCCCGCGATGTCGTGCACGTGCGTGTAGTCGCGCGGGTTGTTGGCCCCCGAGGGGTAATGGAGCGGCTCGCCCCGGAGGGCCGCCTCCAGGAACTGGTTGAGGTAAATCAGGTTGCCGCTGATGAACCCATAAGCCGCCGACGGCCGGATGGTGACAAAATCGAGCCCAAAAGCTTCGCGATAGGCCCAACAAAACGCCTCGCCCGCTACCTTGCCCGCGCCATAGGCCCCGGCCGCCGGGCCAGCCTGGCCCAACAACACCGGGTGGTTGGCATCGATCGGCTCGTATTGCTTGATCGGGATCACCCCGATAGAGCTACAGTTGAGCAGCCGCTCTATCCCGGCCTTGGCGCACACCTCCAGCACGTTGATGGTGGCCCCCAGCATATTGGTATAGCTGCTCTTGGGCGATTTAATCGTCGCGGCATCGTTCACCATCGAGGCCAAGTGGGCGATTTTGTTCACCCGGTGCCGTTGGACCACCGCCAGCAACTGCGCTTCGTCGGCGGCCGAGCCGGGCTCGAACACAATGGCCTTCTCGATTTCCCGGCCCAGCAACCAGGACATCTCGGGCCGGCGCGGGTACAAGTCCAGGTTGACCACCCGGTGGCCCGCCTCCACCAGTTGCTTGCACAGGTGGCTACCGATAAAGCCCGAGCCGCCCGTCACCAAGATCACGTCGGTTTTCATGCCCGAAGGTAATCGTCTTGGATCGCTTTTACCAGGCACACCATCGCGTGGTTATAAGGCGTGGGGATGCCCGCCTTAGCCCCGGCCCTCACGATGGCCCCGTTGATAAAATCGATTTCGGTGGCCCGCTTGGCCTCAAAGTCCTGCAACATGGACGAGCGGCCCCCCTTGGCGTTTTTCAACAGATTGACGATATAGTTGATCCGCTCTTCGTAGTCCAGCCCGATACCGTTGGCGTGGGCCACGGCCACGGTTTCGCCCAAGATGCCCCGCATCAGTTCCACCAGCCCCTCGTGGGTGGGCACCTGGTCGGCCGTGAGGCGCGGAATGGCCGTGGCGGGCAGCGTACACACATTGAGCGAGAGCTTTTTCCAGATTTCAAATACCACATTGTCGGACACCACGGCATTGAACCCAATATTTTTGAACATCTGGCCCAATTCGGCCACCACCTCATCGTTGGGGCGGGCAAAGTTGCCGAGGAACATATCCAGTCCGCCTACTTGCTTGACGTGCCCCGGCCCCAGCACCACGCCGCTGGCGTAGGTAACCCCCGAAGCCAGGCGTTCCGTCCCCACCACCCCACCGATTACCTCGGCGTGGCCCCAACCGTTTTGCAGGCTCAGCACGCGCGTGTGGGCTTGGATAAACGGCCCGGCTCCTTCCAGCGCGGCCTTGGTGTACATTCCTTTCACAAAAACGATGACCACATCGGCAGGCTCCACCGCGTGGGCGTTGGCCGTGGCTTTGATCTTGAGGGCATGGGTTTGGCCGTCGCGGTCCAGGAACTGTAGCCCCTGGGCGTTCACATGATCGATGGCGGTTTGGTTGGTGTCATAAAGCGTAACATCGTACCCGCCCAAAAAGAGTTTGGCCCCGTACACGCCGCCCATGGCCCCCGTACCGCCGAGAATGGCAATTTTCATGATTGAATGATTGAATGATTGAATGATTGAATGATTGAATGATTGAATGATTTTACTTACTATCAGTTGCACAAAAAGTATTTTTTGATGTAGAATAAAAATTTGTATTTCACACTTAGCCATTTAGCCATTTTTGTGTAAACCGATTAGGGCGCAATTCGCAACCAGTCATACACCTCCGCCAAGGCTCCGGGGCCGCCCACATTGCCCGGAAATACCACGTAAAACAACCCTGGGAAACGCCCGCCTTCCAGTTCCCAGGCGGGTACGCCCGGCAGCACCTGCCCGCGCACGAGGGCCCGCTGTATGCCCAGGGCCTTGGTGGCCAGGTCGCTGGAAGTGATGCCCCCCTTGGCCACAAGGTAGCGCGGCCGGGTGGCCAACTGCTGCACCAACGCCACCAAGCCAGCCGACACTTGATTGCCGATGGCCAGGCTCTGCTCCGGGTCAGGGTGCTTGGCCAGGTCCCGGCTGGTGAACACCACCACGTCGCGCCCGTGGGCCACGGCCTGGTCCACCTGCCTGCCGCACCGGGCCAGGTAGCCCAGTCCATCCGCCGCGAGCAGTTCCGTAACCGAAACCTCAACGGCCAGTAAATCAGGAAATTGGTTCCGCAAAACGGCCAGTTGTTCGGTGGTTTTGGGCACGTAGGAGCCTACCACCAGCAACCCGCCCGCCCCACTGGTCGGCGGGGCCACTATCCGGCTGGCCGGTGGCGCGGCCATGCACCACCTTTACCCAGGAGGCCGCCGTGCGGAACAGGAACCGCTTGTGGGGCAACTGCTCCAAGGCTTGGGCCAGCCCGGCCAAGTCGTCGTAAGTCTCGGCGTTGACCACCACCACTTGTTCGTTTTGCAGCCCGGCCAGTTTGGCCACCAGCGGCCCCGGCTCGGCGGCCCGCAGTTCGGCCAAGGCAACCGACGCCACTTCGGCCTGGCTTATCTGGCCGTGGGTTTTTTCCTCCACCCATGCTTTTAAATTGGAGTGGCGGAAACCAAAAGTGGCATCTTGGGCAAACGGGGTTTCGGCCACGGGCACCAGCCGCTCGCCCTCGCGCACGTAATGCACATCGGCGCGGGTGAGGCGGCCCCCCTCGGCAAAAAACGGGATGAGGAACCAAGCGTCGAACCGCTCGCCCAGGCCCTCGGTAATGGCCTCTGGCTCAGCCGGAAAGTGGCCGCGCAGCGTACTGTCGCCCCGGCT
>JALONO010000352.1 GCA_025454895.1 Bernardetiaceae bacterium | reverse complement strand
TTTACCCGGCGGGGCTGTTTGTTGGATTTGGGGTGGCTTGGGCGGTACGCCGGGTTTGTGGAGTTTACGCAAAGGCGGCTAAGTCACGCTTATGTCTACACTGCCAAAGAAACAGCCGCAATCAAACCTCGCCTAACGCCAATTGGGCCAAGACAGCCCCTTTCAGGTGGAACTGCCCAGCCCCGGCGAATGATCAAACCAGTTCTCGCCTACGGAGGGAGGTAGATTAACTAACTCATTCTAAATATCTTAACCTTTAAAACCCAGCACTGTGCGCTCAATAATGTCGCAACATTCGTGCATTTGCTCCTCGGTGATCACCAGCGGCGGGGCAAACCGGATAATGTTGCCGTGGGTGGGCTTGGCGAGTAGTCCGTTTTGCATCAATTGTAGGCACAGGTTCCAGGCGGTGTGGCTGTCGGGGCCATCGTTGACCACCAGGGCGTTGAGCAGCCCTTTGCCGCGCACCAGGGTGAGCAGGTCGGTTTTAGCCACCAGGTGCGCCATGCGGGCGCGGAACACTTGCCCCATTCGCTCGGCGTTTTCGGGTAGGCGTTCGTCGCGCACCACGGCCAGGGCGGCCAGGGCCACCTCGCAGGCCAGGGGGTTGCCGCCAAAGGTGGAGCCGTGCTCGCCGGGGCGCAGGGTGAGCATGATCTCGTGCCGGGCCAGCACCGCCGATACCGGGTACACCCCACCCGAAAGGGCCTTGCCCAAGATGAGGATGTCCGGTTTTACGCCCTCGTGCTCGCAGGCCAGCAATTTGCCCGTGCGGCCAATCCCGGTTTGCACCTCGTCGGCAATAAAAAGTACGTTTTTAGCCCGGCACAATTGGTAGGCTTGGCGCAAATAACCCGGCTGGGGCACCACCACCCCCGCTTCGCCCTGGATAGGCTCCAGCATAAAACCGGCCACGTGGGGATCCTGGAGGGCCTGCTCCAAGGCGGATAGGTCGTCATAATCAATGATCTCAAAACCAGGCATATATGGCCCAAAATTGCGGCGACTGCCCGGATCGGTAGAGCTAGAGATGGCGGCCAGGGTACGGCCCCAGAAGTTGCGGCTCGCGAAAACGATTTTGGCCTGGTTAGCGGGTACGCCTTTTACCTCGTAAGCCCATTTGCGGCAAAGTTTGAGGGCCGTCTCCCCGCCTTCTACCCCGGTGTTCATGGGCAGCACGCGGTCAAAACCGAAAAATTCGGTGATGAATTGCTCGTAGCGGCCCAATACGTCGTTGTGGAACGCCCGCGAGGTGAGGGTGAGCCGCTGGGCCTGTTCGGTGAGGGCGGCGATGATGCGCGGGTGGCAATGGCCCTGGTTCACCGCACTGTAGGCGGAAAGAAAGTCGAAATAGCGGCGGCCTTCCACGTCCCACAGGTGTACGCCTTGCCCGCGCGCGAGCACCACGGGTAGCGGGTGGTAGTTGTGGGCCCCGTATTGGTCTTCGAGGGCAATCAAATCGGCACTAGACAAAAAAGTGGCGGTGGTCATAAAACAAAAATTTAACAACGGCGGCCCTAGAAGCCAACCTCCGGCAAAGATAGGCCAAACCCGCCGAAACCCTGGGTCGCGCAAGGTCTGGCGACTACTAACCGCCTCGCCCTGGCCCCTAAAACCACCGGCCAACCGATGGCATGCCCGCCAAAAGGCCAATACTAAAATGACTAAATGATTGCATGATCAAACGATTTTTATCTTTGATTATCAATTACTTACAAGATAGAAAATACGCAATCTCTATTTGATTTTGGTATAATTTTGCCCTAAAAACGGCCATCTTCCATGTTTACCGGCATTATTGAAACCCTGGGGCGCATCACCCACATCGAACACCAGGCCCAAAACCTTATTTTTCACATCCAGTCATCCATTTCGGACCAGTTGAAGGTGGATCAGAGCGTGAGCCACAACGGCGTGTGCCTCACCGTTACGGGCGTAACCGGGGGCATCCACACGGTAACGGCCATCCACGAAACGCTGGCCAAAACCGATTTGAGCCAGTGGCAAGTGGGCCACGCAGTGAACTTAGAGCGGTGCCTGCCCGCCGGGGGCCGTTTCGATGGCCACTTTGTGCAGGGCCACGTGGACCAGGTGGGCCGCTGCACCGCCCTGGCCGACGAGCAGGGTAGCTGGCGCTATACCTTTGAGTACGACCCCAGCCTGGGCAACTTCACGGTCGAGAAAGGCTCCATCGCCGTCAACGGCACCAGCCTCACGGTGGTGGACTCGGCGGCGGGCCGGTTTAGCGTGGCCATTATCCCCTACACCTACGAGCACACTAGTTTTAAACACCTGCAACTAGGCCAGATCGTCAACCTCGAGTTCGACGTGCTGGGCAAATACCTCAAGCAAATCGTGGCTGGCCAGATGGCCCATTGGCTGCCCGCCCGGGGCTAAAACAACCCCCGCCGAGGCGGCACGGGGCCACCTCGGCGGGGGTTGGTAAACCGTAACCGGGTTGATTACTGGTTGGTAACTTTAGCGTCAACCGTGCCTTTGATGGTTACCGTGGAAGAACCATTGTCCACATTGGCATAAATTGTAATTGATTTGTTGAACGGGCCAGGGTTCGCGGCATTGAAAGTAGCTTTGATCTCGGCAGTCTCGCCCGGGGCAATGGGGTCGCGGGGCCACGAAGGCACGGTGCAACCGCAAGAGCCCATGGCGTTAGCGATTACCAAAGGAATTTTGCCCGTGTTCTTGAACTTGAATACGGCATCCACCGGGGTGCCTTGGGGGATGTTTTTGAAATCATGTTCGGTTTTTTCCCACTTAAAAACCGCCAACTGGGCTTTGGGGGCCGTTTGGCTAGTGCCCGCCGACTGAGTGGACTGGGCAAAACCGGCCGAAGCAAACAATAGGCCCAATGCCAAGGTGAAAATTGCTTTTTTCATTTTGTTAGTGATTTGAGGTTTTAACTTTTGATGACACTGCAAAATTAGGGCTAGCCCGCCGCCCGAGTTGTTAATGATTTTCAAATTGTTGTTAATAGTGAGTTAAACCGACGGATTAGTTTGCCCGTGAGGGCAAGGCAAGCGGGTGTTCGGGCGCGGCCCCGGAGCATTTTGG
>JALONO010000114.1 GCA_025454895.1 Bernardetiaceae bacterium | reverse complement strand
CAAGAAGGTGCTCATCGAGCTCCAAAAGGCCAAGCACCTGTTCGACGTGATGCGCTTCCGCCGCTACCTGGGCGAGAACTACCGCCGCGAGGACCAACTAGGCCCCGGCCCCGACGGGCGCACGCTCACCGCCGCCCTGCCCATCGTGACCATCTACATCCTGGGCTTCCGGCTGGAAAACGTGGAAGCCGCCGTGCTGGAGGTGGGCCGCACCTACCGCGACGCCGTCACGCGCCGGGAACTGCATATCCGCGAGCCGTTCATCGAGCAGCTCACCCACGACTGCTATGCCATCCAGATCCCCCGGCTCAAAGTGGTGATGCAGACCAGGCTGGGCCAGCGAGCAGGTGCGCCGCCAGATGGAGGTCGAGGACGAGATCGACCACGTCTTCGAGCGCGAGCTCCGCGAGAAGAACGAACTGCTGGCCGAGAAGGACCGCAAGATCGCCGAGCAGGACCAACTGCTGGAAGAAGAACGCCGCCAGAAAGAGGAGAAAGACCGCCTGCTGGAAGAAGAACGCCGCCAGAAAGAGGAGAAAGACCGCCTGCTGGAAGCCGCCCTCCGCGAACTGGAGGAACTGAAAAAACGGCTGAAGGGTGAATAGGGAATACCACCCTTCCAACAATTGAAAAAAGAACAATTTCAGGATTTGATATGACCGAACAGCGGGCCAGCCCTATGCCCCAGTACCTGCTCGACGAGTTAAAGGACGAGATCGACCACGTATTCGAGCGCGAGCTCCGCGAGAAGAACGAGCTCCTGGCCGAGAAGGACCGCAAGATCGCCGAGCAAGGAACGCCGCCAGAAAGAGGAGAAAGACCGCCTGCTGGAAGCCGCCCTCCGCGAACTGGAGGAACTGAAAAAACGGCTGAAGGGTGGGTGAAGTCTTTTTTGCACCACCAATCGATTAGTGTTTAACCAACCATGTGGGTTTTCTTTTTGCTGATTTGCCTGGTGAGCGCGGTTGGCTCCCTGCAACCAGGGTTGGTGAACGTGGCCGTGGTGCAAACCGGGCTGCGGCAGGGGCTGGCCGCCTCGCTTTGGTTGGCCTTGGGCGGCAGCCTGCCCGAGCTACTGTACGCTGGCCTGGCCTGGCAAATTCACCGGGGGGTTCACGGCTGGCTGGCCAACTGGAGCCACCTGGCCCCAGCCCTGCCTTGGCTAGCGGCGGCGGCATTGGTGTTGGGCGGACTTTATTATCTACATCAGGCCCGTTTGCCCGTGCAGGCCCAGGCCCAAAGCCGGGTTCGCAGCCACCGCAAAGCCCTGGCCGAAGGGTTCATTTTGGCCCTCCAAAACGCGCAACTGGTCGTTTTTTGGCTGTTCGTGCTCACTTACTTGCCGCAATGGCCTTGGGCATTAGCCCCCTCCCACCAATCGAGCCAGTGGCTGCCACTGGTATTGATGCTGGGTAGCGGCCTGGGGGCCTTCGCTTTTTTGGCGGGCCTGGCCTGGCTCACTGCCCGGTGGGGCCAGCGGCTGGGGGCATCGTTTGCGCCCCGCGCCAGCTTTTGGTCGGGGATTATCTTGTTGGCGGTCGCCGCCCTTACTATTTGGCAAGCCTTGAAATAGCCTTACGCCACCTCTACCGCCTCGGGGGCAGGCTCAGGCGCGGGCGTGTGCTCGGTAGAAAGGTAGGAATAAATGGCCGGGATGAGGTACAAGGTAAGCCCGGTGGCGATGATCATGCCCCCGATCACGGCAATGCCCATGCCCACCCGGCTTTCGGCCCCGGCCCCCAGGGCCAGCGCGATGGGGAGCGTGCCCAGGATGGTGGAAAGGGCCGTCATCAGAATGGGGCGCAACCGCTGGCCGGCCGCAAAAATCACAGCGTCGCGTTTGCTCATGCCTTCCTCCTTCTTCTGATTGGCAAACTCGACGATCAAAATCGCGTTTTTAGTAACCAGACCAATGAGCATGATCATCCCAATCTGGCTAAAAATATTGAGCGTTTGCTGGAAAAACCAAAGCGATAGCAATGCGCCCGCCAACGCCAGCGGCACCGTGAGCATGATGATGAACGGATCACGGAAACTCTCAAACTGGGCGGCTAGTACCAGGTAAATCAGCAACAAGGCCAAGCCAAAAGCAAACCACAAGCTCGAGGAGCTTTCTTTGAACTCCCGCGACTGCCCGGCCAAAGCGGTGGTAAATCCTTCGTCCAACACTTGGGCGGCAATGGCATCCATGGCCGCAATGCCCTGGCCAATGGTTTTGCCCGGGGCGGGGGTGGCCGCAATGGTGGCCGACACCGAGCGGTTGTAACGGAGCAAGGAGGGCGGGCTGCTGTCTTCGCGCAAGCTCACCAAGTTGTCGAGTTGGATCAGTTCCCCGTTGCGGCTTTTTACATACAGCGTGCGCAGGTCTAAGGGGTCGTTGCGGTTGGCCCGGCTTAGCTCACCGATGACCTGATACTGCTTGCCATCCATGATAAAATACCCGAACCGCTGGCCCGCGAAACCGAGTTGAAGCGTTTGCGCCACATCTAGTACGCTCACTCCCAAGCTATTGGCTTTTTCGCGATTGATTTCTAGCCTAATTTCTGGCTTGGTAAATTTAAGGTTTACGTCCACTTGGGTAAGGTCGGGGTGCTCGTTGGCCTGGGCCGTAAACTTGGGCAGTACCTCGCGCAGCCGCTCTAAGGTGGGGGCCTGGATAATGTACTGCACCGGTTGACCGGAACGCTTGTTGCCAATGGTGGGCTGTTGGGTAACAAAGCCCCGGGCCTCGCTCAAATCCCGGATTTTAGCCCCGACGGCTTGGGCCACCTGTTGTTGGCTGCGGCCCCGGTTGGCCGGCTCCACCAGTTCAATGCGCGACATGCCCGTATTGACCGCGCTGGACATAAAACTAGGCGACGTGATGGCGATCACCGCCTTGCTCTCCTGCCCCACGGCCTGGGCTACACTATCGGCCAGGCGGGTCATGTAGCTGTCCATGTACTCGAACGAGGCCCCTTCTGGGCCGGTTACTTGGATCCTCAGCCCCGAGCGGTCCTCGAGCGGGGCCAACTCTTGCGGCAACTGGCCAAAGAACAGCCAAATAAGGTAAACCGAACCGCCGACCAGCAAAAACGCCGCCCAGCGCACGCGCATGAAAGACCGTAAACTACTCTCAAAACCATTGGTAAGGGCTTCGAAAAAAGGCTCCGTAACCCGGTAAAACCAGTTGTGCCGCTCCCGTCGCTTCAGCAACCGGGTGGACAGCATAGTAGTGAGCGTAAGGGCCACAAAAGCCGATATCAGCACCGAACCGGCAATGACCACCCCAAACTCGACAAACAACTTGCCAATAAGCCCTTGCAAAAAGATAACGGGCATAAATACCGCCGCCAGGGCAATGGTGGTGGACACCACTGCGAAGAAAATCTCTTCCGCGCCCTTGTAGCCAGCCTGCATGGGTTCCATGCCTTCCTCGATTTTGGCGTATATGTTTTCTAGTACTACAATGGCATCGTCCACCACCAGGCCAATGGCCAGTACGATGCCCAGCATGGTGAGCACGTTGATGGAAAATCCCGCCACGTACATGATAAAAAACGCCCCTACTAATGAAATGGGGATGGCCAAAATGGGGATAATGGTGGTGCGCCAGTCGCGTAAAAACAGGAAGATAATGGCGGCCACCAAGGCAAAGGCCACGTAAATGCTTTCTTGCACCTCGGCAATGGAGGCTTTGATGTATTTGGTGTCATCAAAACCTACCGACAGGTCGATGTCTTTGGGTACATCCTTGCGGATTTGTTCGTAACGCTTGTAAAACTCGTCGGCAATGGCGATTTGGTTGGCCCCCGGCTGGGGATCGATCGCGTAGCCGACCATTTGCCGCCCGCTGCGCCTAAAGATGGTTTTCTCGTTTTCGGGCGATAGGCGCACTTCGCCAATGTCGATAAACCGCACCAAACGATCGCCCGACTGCTTGATAACCAGGTTATTAAAATCATCCGGCGTTACAAGGCGGCCAAAGGTTTTAACGGTTAGTTCGGTGTTGCTGCCCTCGATGCGGCCGGAAGGTAGTTCGACGTTTTCGCGGGCTAGGGCGTTGCGCACCTCCAGCGGGGTAATTTGGTAGGCGGCCAGTTTGTCCACATCGATCACCAACCGCATGGCGTAGCGTTTTTCGCCCCAGACCCGGATGCCCCCCACGCCGGGGATGGTTTGTAGCCTTTCTTTGATCAGTTTTTCGCCAATGGCGGTTACTTCCAGCATGGTGCGGGTGTCGCTCTGGGCGTACAGGCTGATGATGAAGCTGCCACTGGCATCTGACTTGGCCACCACCGGGGCCTCGGCATCGGGTGGCAGGCGTGAGCGCGCCCCCGAGACTTTATCGCGCACGTCGTTGGCCGCCGCCTCGATGTCGGTTTCCAGGTCAAACTCAACGTTGATGCTGCTGCGCCCGTCGCTGCTGGTGGAGTTGATGGCCGTGATGCCGGGGATGCCGTTGATCGCCTCCTCGAGCGGCTCGGTGATCTGCGACTCCACGATTTCGGCATTGGCCCCCACGTAAGGCGTGGTTACGTTCACGATGGGCGCCTCCACGTTGGGGTACTCGCGCACGCCCAGGTAGCGGAAACCGATGAGGCCGAACACGATGATGACCACGTTGAGCACAATGGTGAGCACCGGGCGGCGGATACTGATGGTGGATAAACTCATAACCAGGGTTTTGCCCTTATAACAACGTTGGGCAAGCCAAAGTTAGGGGTTGCGAGCGGCCAGCTGGCCAAATCAACCTTAAAATAAAGTTAAAGCCCGGCTAACCTACTGACAACCGGAGCCTTAGGCCGCCATGATTTTTTGGCGGATGGCCTCGTACAACACCACGCCCGTGGCCACCGACACGTTGAGCGAGCCGATTTTGCCCAGCACCGGGATTTTGGCCTCGCGTTCGCAAAGGGCCAGCACCTCCGGGGCAATCCCGTCTTCCTCCGACCCCATCACAATGGCCGTGGGCAGGGTGTAGTCCACTTCGTAGAAACTATTCTGGGCTTTTTCGGTACAGGCCACCATTTGCAGCCCGTTGCTTTTTAAAAAGTGAATGGTGCCCACCAGGCTGTGCTCGCGGCACACGGCCACGTGGCCCAAAGCCCCGGCCGAAGTTTTATAGGCATCGCTGTTGATGCGGGCCGCGCCCCGGTCGGGGATCACGATGGCATCCACACCGGTACACTCGGCCGTGCGGGTAATGGCCCCGAAGTTGCCCACGTCGGTAATGCGGTCCAGCACCAGCACCAACGGGCTGCGGCCCTCGGCGTAAGCGGTGCTGATCACGTGGTCGAGCGAGGCATACTGCACCGCCGCGATGAAAGCCATGATGCCCTGGTGGTTTTTGCGGGTAACCCGGTCCAGCCGCTCGCCCGGCACGCGCATGATGGGGATATGGCGGCGGCGGCACTCCGCCATGATCTCGTTAAAGGTGGGGTTTTGCACCTCTTTTTGCAGCAGCACCCGCTCAATCTCCTTGCCCGATTCGAGCACTTCTTGCACGGGGTGGATACCGAAAACCACATCGGCGGGGTTGGGCGCGGGGGCCCGGCGCGGGGGACGTTTCTCCATGAACAACAATTGAGGCGCAAAGATGGGGCATCGGGCGGGAAAAGCCGCCCTCAACGGCCGCCGCCGCCCTGCCAGCGGCTCAAAGCCCCGGCAGCGGTTTTCTCTTCAGGTACCTTTTCTTTTTTGGAAATAAGTTATTAAGCAAGTAATCCATTCATTTAATCAGGAAGTCATTTTCAATAAAATCCTGATAATCAACAAACAAAACCCCGCAAAAGCTGGGCTTTGCGGGGCGGTAACGATGGTCAATCAGCCTGTTTACTTTTTCTTTTTATTGTCGATGCTGTACAAGAAACCGACGTTAAGCAATTGGCTCCACTGGATGGAGGTGTCTTGGTCGGTATCGTAAAGCACGGTGGCCCCAAAGTTGGCTTTGATGTACTTGTTCACCGCCATTTCCAGCAGCACGTCCAAGCGATGGTCGGGGTCAAAGGTCTGGTAGTTGAGGAACATGAGGTAACGGGCCTTCAAGTTGATGTTCTCGGCTAGCTTGGCATCCAGGTCGGCCTGGATTTGGGCGGCCAGCCACTCGGTGCGCACACTGCGGCCATTTTCTACCCCAAAGCGGCGGCCTTCGGCGTCGGGCCGAATGCCGTCGTCGCTCACGAAGGTGAAACGAGGCGAGAAGGGGCTCATTTTCACCGAAAACCACTTCACGGGCTTGTATTCCAAACCCCAAGCAAAGGTTAAAAACGCCGGGGAGAACGTGTTGGAAATGCGGGCGTTGCGCAACCGGGGCACCGGGTTGAGCGGGTCGGTGGCATAGTCGAGGCCCTCGGCAAACTGGCTCAAAAAGTTACCCGACATGAACAAATTCCACTTGGGGGCGATTTTGTAAGCCGCCACCGAATTGAGGAAAATCCGGTCGGCGTTTTTGCGCTGGCCCACCCCGTCGGTCCACACCAGGCCATAAAGCATTTCTAGGTCGTTGTTCCAACTCCACTTGTCCTTCAAGTAGTTGGCCTTGGCCGTGAGCACTGCCCCAAAAGCGATGGAGTTGGCACCCCCGGCCTTCCAGTTGCTGCTGAACGAACCTTGGTTAAAGTTGACCCCAAAGCTGAAAGCCTTCTCCCAATAGGTAGTGTCTTTGGGCGTGTCTTGGCCGAGGGCCATATTTGCCCAGAAAATGCCAAGGATGAGGGACAGATAAGTGTTTTTCATAAAAGGGAATAAGTTATTTGACCTACAAAATTAGAAACGTTGGGTTGGTATGAAAATTTTACCAATTCTTTTCGCGGGTCTCCTTCCAAAAACAAAACAAAGTATTCGTCGAGTGATAAAAGGGAAATGTAAATGCGCTTGAATTTGTTTCGCTGGCTCTCCCGGTTGCCTTGGCCAATCACTTACGGGCTAAGCAACTGTTTATTTATTTTACTAAATTATTTACTTCGTTACCGCCGCCAAGTGGTGGTGGATAACCTGCGGCGGGCGTTTCCTCATAAATCCGAACGGGAACTAACCCGGTTGCGGCGGGGGTTTTACCGCCACCTGGCCGACGTAGCGATGGAAACCCTCAAAACCCTGGCCCTACCCCAGGCCGAACTCGAGAAACGGCTGACGATCGTGGGCCGCGAACTGATGACCAACGCCCTGCAGGCCCAGCGGCCAGTGATTGTGATGGCCACCCACGGTGGCAACTGGGAGTGGGCCTCGCTGGGCGCGCAATTGGTGGGCCGCCCGCACGTGATGCTGCCGGTCTATAAAAAACTGGCCAGCCCGCTGTTTGAAAAACTGATGCTGGAACTGCGCTCGCGCATGGGTGCGCGCCCGGTGCCCAAGGAGCAAACCCTGCGCGAGGTGGTTCGTTGCCGCAAAAACAACGAACTGTTCGCCTTGGGCCTCATGGCCGACCAAAGCCCGGCCGGCTGGGAATTGGACTTGTGGCTGGACTTGTTTGGCCACCCTACGCCTTTTTACTCCGGGGCCGACAAACTGGCCCGCCAATGCCAGGCCACGGTGTTGTTTGCCGAGATGTTTAGGACCAAGCGCGGCCATTACCAATTGATTTTCAGCGAGATCAAGTCGCCGCCCTTTTCGGCCGACCCGCAGGAGATCATCGCCATTTACCGCGATAAGTTGCAGGCCAGCATCGAGGCCCACCCGGAGCAATGGCTCTGGTCGCACAAGCGCTGGAAACACGCGCCCCCGGTGGCTTGAAGTTCAGCGCAGCGGGCCGCACCCTTCTCTGGCCACAACTTGTGAGGGCTTGGCGATGAAAAGATTGTATTGCCTGATTTTAGGTAACTTGCCAAGCTGAATAACTGACAAGCGGCCCGGTTAGCCCAGATCATTCAATCTAGCAAGCCCGGCTAGCCCTTTTTAATCCATGAACGAGAAGGAAGAAGTTTACCGCCAAATAACCGCCCTACTGGCCCAACTGGACGATATGCGGGCCGAAGTGGTCCACCTGCGCGCCCGCGTGGCCGAGTGGGAAAACTCCCCCGAAACCAAAACCCCACCCAAGCTACAAGGCCAGGCCCTGCTGGATATGCTGAAACGGCTGGACGCGGAGCAAGGCCCCGAGCGCGACGCGCCCGAAAGCCCCGCCGAGCCGCCGGAAACCGAAAAGCCGAAAGCCAAAACCCAGCCGGAAGGCCCCCCTGCCCCACCACCCCGGCCAAAACCCAAACCCGCCCCGGCCCCGCCTTTCTCGTTTGAAAAGTGGGCGAGCAAAAACCTCAAGTATGTGGGCATCGGGGTGTTTGTGCTGGGCATGGTATATTTGGTCAAATATGCCATCGACAACAATTGGATCGACGAGTGGGGGCGCGTGCTGATCGGGGTGGCCACGGGGGGCGGCCTGCTGGCCCTGGCCCACTACCTGCGGGCACGCTACCACGCTTTTAGCTCGGTGCTGGTAGGCGGCGGGGTAGCCCTGCTCTACTTTACGTTTTACTGGGCTTACCACGGTTACCAGTTGCTAGGCCCGGTGAGTGCCTTTGCCGCTATGTTGGTCGTTACCTTGTACTCGGTGGGCATCTCGCTGGCCTACAACCGGCAAGAACTGACCGTGATCGCCACCATTGGCGGATTTGCCACCCCGTTTTTGGCCAATAGCGGCTCGGGTAACTATGTCGCCTTGTTCAGTTATTTGGCCTTGCTCAATGCGGGTATTTTGGGCATTTGCTTGTTCAAACGCTGGGCCTGGCCCAAGCAGATCGCCTACTGGCTCACCTGGCTCATTTTTACGGGCTGGTGGGTAGCCCGCGACACCTATCCATCCGAAAGGGACGTTACGGTGCCCGCCCTGGCCTTTGCCACCCTGTTTTTTGGGTTGTTCTTCAGTATTTTGGTGGCTTACAACGTGCGCCACCGCACGGCTTTCCACGCGGGCGAGGTGATGATGCTGCTCAGCAACCAATTTATCTACTTTATGCTGGGCATGAGCATTTTAGCCCCCAACTGGTGGGACAGCCTGTTTGGCGAACCAGGGGCCACGGCCGCCCCCGCCACGTTCACGGGCCTGTTGGCGTTACTGAACCTGGGGCTGGCCTACTGGTTTTATCGCCCGGCCCTGGAAAAGCAAACGCTGGACAAACTCCTGTTTTTTTTAGTACTGGGCAGCGGGCTTACCTTCCTCGCGTTGATCGCGCCCGTGGCCCTGCGGGGCAACACCATTACCCTGGCCTGGGCGGCCGAGGCCCTGCTGTTGTGGTGGCTGGGCCAACGTTCCGGTTTACCGCTGTTTAGGGCGGCCAGCCTGGTGGTGCTGTTCCTGGGCGGCTGGAGCCTGCTGCTCGACTGGCGGGTGTACGGGGGCAACTTTTTCAACTACTACTCGTTGCTGAACAACGACTGGCGGGGCCAAAATCCCCTGGTGGGCACCTTGGGCCTGGTGGCCGCCCTGGCCGGGCTATTTGGGCTAAGCCGCCAAGATGCCCGCGCCACGCCCCGGCAGCGGGTCATGGGCATCGAGCTGGAGGATTTCCCCACCTTGTTTGGGCTGGCTTTACTGGCCTGCACTTACACGGGTTTGTTGCTGGAAGTGCGCCACCAATGCCAAATTTACCTAGGTTTTTACTGGACCGAAATCGCCACCGCCGCGTACAACCTAGGCTTTGCCTGGCTGGGTTGGTGGCTGGCCGCCAAAGTGCGGCGGCCTTACTTCCACTGGCTGGTTTTGCTGGCCACCGGGGTAGTGGTGCTGGTGAGCTACCCATTTTTTTGGCAGTTTACCATTACCGCTGCCCGCAACGGCTACCTCACTAACGGGCAGCCCGGCCTCGGCGTGTTTTTGAGCCATTATTTGCTGCTGGCCCTCACCGTGCCGCTGGTTTGGCGGGCGTTTACCCAACTCCGCACCGGTGGGGCCGAACTTACCAAGACCGCCCAATCCCGGCTCATCCACCCGGCCTGGGCGTATTGGCTGCTGGGCGTTTGGTTGGTGTTCCACCTGAGCGCGGAGTTTTCGCACGGGTACGTGTTCACATACTTTAGCCAGGGCGGCTTCACGCCGGGCCATGCAACGCAAGGTGCAGCCTTTACGCCTGTTCGCCCTAGCCCTGTTCGGGTTTGGCCTGGCCAAGTTTTTCCTCATCGACTTTTGGCAGGTGCCCCGGCTGGGCCGCATCATCTCGCTGGTGGGCCTGGGGGCCATCCTCCTGCTGGTGGCCTTTATGTACGAACGCCTGAAACGGCTTCTCGGTAAAGACGAGATTGAATCGGAAGAACAATCTTCAAATGACTAAATGATCGCATGATCGCATGATCGCATGATCGCATGATTGCATGATCGCATGTTTTTTCTTCTTGATGATCAATTAATTGTAGGGGCGGGCCTTGTGCCCGCCCTGGTGGCCAACCAACGCGCGTAGGCCTTTCCCATGGGAAATGTCCAACGGCGATCCATTTGTAGGGACAAGGCATGCCTTGTCCCAATTGGTAGCCTATTAGATCTGCTCCAACAACCTTTTGAGCACCACTTGGGCGGCTACCACCCGGTTGGCCGCCTGGGGGATGATGATGGAATTGGGGCCGTCGAGCACGGCATCGGCCACCACCACGTTGCGGCGCACGGGCAGGCAGTGCATGAACTTGGCGTTGTTGGTCAGTTGCATTTTGGCCGGGGTGATCATCCAATTTTTGTCCCGGCTCAAGATATGGCCGTACTCGTCGTGGTACGACGACCAGTTTTTGGCATAAATGAAATCGGCCCCCCGGAAGGCGGCGTCTTGGTCATGGGTGAGGGTGGCCCCGGCGGTAAACTGGGTATCGAGCTCGTAGCCCTCCGGGTGGGCAATGGTGAGGTCCAGCCCGGCGGCCAGCATCCACTCGGCAAACGAGTTGGGCACGGCCTGGGGCAAGGCGCGCGGGTGGGGCGCCCAGGTAAGCACCACCTTGGGCCGGGGCTTGGTTTTGTACTGCTCAATGGTGATCAGGTCGGCCGCCGACTGCAACGGGTGCCGGGTGGCCGACTCCAGGCTCACGATGGGCACGCCCGCGTAGCGCACGAAGTCGTGGAGGGTGTTCTCGGCGTAGTCTTCCTCCCGGTTTACCAGCATGGGGAACGAGCGCACGCCCAGGATTTCGCAGTACTGGCCCATCACAGCCACCGCGTCTTTGATATGCTCGGCGGCATCGCCGTTCATCACCACGCCTTCGCCGGTGGCCATTTTCCAACTGTCTTTGTCGGTATTGAGCACCATGCAGTTAAGCCCGAGGTTTTGGGCGGCCCGCTGGGTGCTGAGGCGAGTGCGCAGGCTGGGGTTCATAAAAATGAGGCCCAGGGTTTTGTGGCGGCCCAAGTGGGACCAGGCAAAAGGGGTTTGCTTCACGGCCCGGGCCTCGGCCAGGAACTGGGGCAGGTCGGGCACGTCGCGGACGCTCAGGAAATGCGGCATGGGTGGGAATACGGCAAACGGGTTTTAATGATCCAGGGCTGCAAGTTAGATTCTTTTACGGATTTGGGGGATGAAGAAATGGGGAAGGCCGTTTCCCTCACCAAACCCGGCCATGTAAACTCTTGGCTTATTTTTGGGGCAATGAAAATCGCCCTGCTCAGCCCCAACTACCCGCCCGAACGCGGGGCCTGTGCTTCGCGGATGCAGCGGCTGGCCGTGGGGCTGGCCCAAGCGGGGCACTCGGTGCGGGTGTTCACTTTTTTGCCCAATTACCCCACCGGGCGCATTTTTACGGGTTTTAGGGGGCGTTGGCTGCACCGGGCCTGGCAGCAGGGCATCCGGGTGTGGTGGCTGCCGCTGTACCCGGCCCAAGGCCCCGGCCGCTGGGCACGGGCCTTGAGCGCGCTGAGCATGGCCGCTAGCAGTTTGCTGGCCGCCGGGCCGCTGGGGCGGTTTAAACCCCAAGTGCTGCTGGTGCAAAGCCCGCCCTTGCCGCTGGCCCTCAGCGGCTGGTTGCTGGCCAAGCTCACGGGGGCCAAGCTGGTGCTCAACGTGTCGGACCTGTGGCCCTCCGCCCTGGCCGACTTGGCCGCCTTGTCCCGCCGCTCGCTGGGCTACCGGGGGCTGGCCTGGGCCGAAACCTGGGTGAGCCGCCGTGCCCATTTGCTGGTGGGCCAGTCGGCCGAAATTGGGGCCTATTTGGCGCGGCTGGCCCCGCAAGTGCCGCAGTTGTTATACCGCAACGGGGTGCCTATGGGGCTTTACCCGCCACCGTTGGCCGCCGCTCCGCCCCAGCCAGGCCCGCTGCGCCTGGTGTACGCCGGGGTGCTGGGCCTGGCCCAGGGCTTGTACCAGCTTTGCCAACACGTGGACTGGCCCGCCCTGGGCGCGGAGCTGCACCTGTACGGCGAAGGCCCAGAACGGGAAGCTATTGCCCGTTGGATGGGGCAAAACCCGGCCCGGGGGGTGTTTTTGCACCCTTCCGTGCCGCCGGAGCAAGTGCCGGGCCTATTGCGGGGGTTTCAGGCGGCCCTGGTGGCCCAAAAAGCCGCCGTGTTTGGCACCGTGCCCTCTAAGTTGTACGAGGCGATGGCGGCGGGCCTGCCCGTGCTCTACGTGGGCGCGGGCGAGGGGGCCGACTTGGTAACCCGCCACGGGGCGGGCTGGGTAAGCCCCCCCGGCGACTACCCGGCGTTGGCCGCCAACCTGGAGCGGCTGCGCCAACAAACCCCCGCTTGGCTGGCCCAACTAGCCCAGCGAAACTACGCCCTAGCCGCCCAAGAGTTTGACCAAGCGCAGTTTTTACAAAGCCTGCTGGCCCGCCTGGCCCATTTGGGTTAAACCGGGCAATCTCCGGCCGACGGCTCCCGGCCTCGGCAGCGGTTGGGTTTCTCGCCAAGACGCAAAGTCGCCAAGGTGGCTAGTGGCTTTTGACCAGGCTAATTTTGGCACCAATGCCCTAGTTGCCAAAAGTAAAGGCATCATCCCTGCTTTTAAGAGGGGCAAACGATTTGTTCTTCGGCTAAAATCAAACAGCGGTTGGGTATTTATATTACTGTAAATAATTGATAATCAGATATTAACTCATTACAAAGTAAGGCCCGCCCCTCTAACCTCTCCCCGAAAAAAAACCGCCGTCCTCACGAACGGCGGTTTGCGCTAATAACAAGCGAGACAATTACATTTTCTTCGGCACCACTACTTTGCTGATCACGTGTACCACGCCGTTGCTTACGGCCACGTCGGCACTAGTTACTTCGGCATCGTTGATCATCACTTTGCCGTCTTTCATTTTCACGGTCAACTCTTCGCCTTGGAGGGTTTTCAGTTTTTGGCCGTCTTTCAGATCAGCGGCCTTGAAAGTGCCTTCCACCACGTGATACTTGAGCACGTTGGTCAGTTTGCCCTTGTTGTCGGGTTTCAGCAGCATATCCACTGTTTTTTGCACGGCCGAAAAGGCATCGTTAGTCGGGGCGAACACGGTGTAAGCCGTGGTGCCCTCAAACACCGAGGTAAGCCCGGCGGCTCCCAAAGCCGATACCAACGTGCCCAGGGCTGGGTTACCGGCGGCCGTAGCGGCAATCGACTTAGGCAGGGCGGCCAACGAGTCGGCTACCCGTTGGGCTTCGGCAGCTACTTTGGCCAACGAGTCGGCGGTTTTAGCGGCCGCTTCTTCGGCGGCTTTTTTGGCTTTCTCGGCACTATCGCACGAGGTGAAACTTACCGAGGCAACGGCCAGCACAAGGGCTAGCATGGTTACAGGTTTCAAAAATTTCATGGCGTTTTGATTGATTAAGTTTTTGTTGATGAATTGAATTTGGGCATAAAACCCGGTAAAACTAGCAATTGTTTAGGGGAATCTCAAAAAAGTAAGGCAAAAACGGCGGGTCGGGGAAGGAGCGGCTCTGGGGCCACCCGGGCCTGCGAACCCCGCCGCCCGGAAGCTATGCGGACTGCGGAAGGCGCCGCACCACTCGCAGCCAAGGAAACCCGCAGGTACTAGCACTTAAAAGAAAAGGGAAGCGGGGGAACTGGCCCAAGGCCCGGCCGTGGCTTCCCGGCTTTTTGGGTTAATTTCGCAGCCCAAAAATAGGCCGGGGCCGCCCCGGCTACCCAACTTGATCCCCCGTATGCAAGCACTGAGCGAACAAGAACTGCTGCGCCGCCAAAAGCGCGACGAACTGGCCAAACTGGGCGTGGACCCCTACCCGGCCGAGGAGTTTGACGTAACGGCCCACGCGGCCGACATATTGGCCAACTACGAACGGTTGAAAACCGATTACAAAGACGTGGCCCTGGCCGGGCGGATCATGAGCTTCCGCATTATGGGCAACGCTTCGTTTTTTGAGTTGCAAGACAGCACCGGCCGTCTGCAGGCCTACGTGCGCCGCGACGACATTTGCCCCACCGACGATAAAACCCTGTACAACACGGTGTTTAAACGGTTGTTGGACATCGGCGATTTTGTGGGCATCAAAGGTTTTGTGTTCACCACCCAAACCGGCGAGATCACCGTACACGTGCAGGAACTAAAAGTGCTGGCCAAGGCGCTGCGGCCCCTCCCGGTGGTAAAACACGCCACCGACGAAAGCGGCCAAGAAGTTACCTACGACGGCTTTACCGATGCCGAGCAGCGGTACCGCCAACGGTACGTGGACCTGGTGGTCAACCCCGACGTGCGCGAGGTGTTCGTAAAACGGGCGCAGCTCATTAACTCGATGCGCAACCTGCTGGCCGAACGCGGTTATTTGGAAGTAGAAACGCCCATTTTGCAGCCCATCCACGGCGGGGCGGCGGCCCGGCCGTTCAAAACCCACCACAATACGCTTGACATGCCGCTTTACCTGCGCATCGCTAACGAGTTGTACCTCAAACGATTAATTGTCGGTGGTTTCGAGGGCGTGTTCGAGTTTGCCAAAGATTTCCGCAACGAAGGCATGAGCCGGTTCCACAACCCGGAGTTTACCCTCATGGAACTCTACGTGGCCTACAAAGACTACCACTGGATGATGAACCTCACCGAGGAGATGATCGAGAAGGTGGCCCTGGACCTGCACGGCGACACCAAAGTGCAGGTTGGCCCGCACCTGATCGACTTTAAACGGCCTTGGCAACGCTACACCATGGCCGAGGCGATCCAGCATTTTACCGGCTTTGACATTACCGGCAAAACCGAGGCGGAGTTGGCCGCCGCCGCCCAGCAAATGGGCGTGGCCACCGACAGCAGCATGGGCCTGGCCAAAATCATCGACGAGATTTTTGGGGCCAAGGTGGAGGCGAACCTCATCCAACCCACGTTTATCACCGACTACCCCATCGAAATGTCGCCGCTGACCAAGAAACACCGCAGCAAGCCCGGGCTGGTGGAACGCTTTGAGGCCATTTGCAACGCCAAGGAAATCGCCAACGCCTATTCCGAGCTGAACGACCCGGTGGACCAGCGCGAGCGGTTCGAGGACCAGCTTCGCCTAGCCGAACGCGGCGACCAGGAAGCTATGGCCATGGACGAGGACTTCCTCCGCGCGCTCGAGTACGGGATGCCGCCCACTGCCGGTATCGGCATCGGCATCGACCGGCTGGCCATGATCATGACCAACCAGGCCAGCATCCAGGACGTGCTGTTTTTCCCCCAAATGCGCCCGGAAGCCCGGACGGAGGCCCCCACGGCCACCGCCGCCGACTTTGTGGCCCTGGGCGTGCGCGAGGAACTGATCCCGATCATCCAAAAACTGGGCTATCTCACCCCGGAGGCCCTGCGCCAAGTCCCGGCCGGCAAACTGCTGAACGACATTGGCGGGATGCGCAAAAAACTGAAACTCAACGACGTAAAACCCGCCACCAAAGACGAGATCGATGCCTGGCTGGCGTAGCCCCTGCCCTACCAACGCCTCCCCGCCTTGGTAGCGGTGACGCGAACCAAATATCTCAACCCCAAAATCAAATAAAGATTGCGGGTTTTTTGGCCTGTAAATAATTGATAACAAAGGATAACAAGCATTAGACTTCTTGCAGATTAGGTTTTTGGCCGGGTGAAAGCCGCGAATTTTCGTTAAAAATCCGCCTTTTTTGGCCCCACCCTGGCCAACCGCACTTACTCGCCCAAAAACTCCCGTTTTTGCCGTCCGTCGGGCAGGGGTGATCCGTTCAAAAATATTTCTCGCAAAGCCGCTAAGACGCAAAGCCAATGACCTATTCCGAGCCGCCAAAAATAGAAGGGATCACCCCTGCCCGTCGGGCAGGGGACGCAACTTCGACCCGAGTGCGGGTAATATGCAAGAGGTCTATTTAATCAGGCAATCATTCAATCATTTGATAGCACAATGTCCGCCTCTCCCCATTTTGAAACCCAGGCCATCCACGCCGGGCACTGGACCGACCCCAGCCGGGCCGTAATGCCCCCGCTGGTGCTGTCCACCACTTTTGAGCGCGGCGACGACGGGCTGGGCTTTCCCGGCGGTTTTGTGTACGGCCGCTACGGTAACCCCAACCGCCAAGCCCTGGAAACCAAGCTCACCGCCCTGGAAGGCGGGTACGAAACGGTTACCTTCGCTTCGGGGCTGGCGGCGGCCCAGGCCCTCATCCACACCTTGGGGGCGGGCAGCCACCTCATTCTGCCCGACGATGTGTACTTCGGCGTGCGCTCCATCGCCGAAAACCTGTACCCGCAGTGGCAATTGCGGGTGTCGCGGGTGGACCTGGCCAACCTGGACGCACTCCGGGCCGCCATTACCCCGCAAACCCGCCTCATCTGGACCGAAACCCCCAGCAACCCCCGCCTCAAACTCACCGACTTGGCCGCCGTGGCCGAGTTGGCCCGCGCCCACCGCATCCTCACCGTGTGCGATAACACCTGGGCACCGCTGCTCCAGCGGCCCCTGGCCCTAGGTATCGATATCGTACTGCACTCCACCACCAAGTACCTGGGCGGCCACTCCGACCTGCTGGGCGGCTCGCTCTCCTTTGCCCAGCCCGGCCCGGGGCTGGAGCAAGTGCGGCTCATCCAAAAAACGGGCGGGGCCGTGCCCTCCCCGTTCGACTGTTGGTTGCTGGCCCGCAGCTTGGCCACGCTGCCCTTGCGCATGCGCGCCCATGCGGCCAACGCCCAGCAACTGGCCGAGTTCCTGCAAAGCCAACCCGGCATCGAACAGGTGCTGTACCCCGGCCTCCCCACCGACCCCTACCACGCCGTGGCCCAAAAGCAAATGCAGGGCGGTTTTGGCGGTATGTTATCAATCATGGTCAAAGGCGGGCAAGCCGAGGCCCTTAAACTGGCCCAGGGCCTGCAACTGTTCAAACACGCCACCAGCCTGGGTGGGGTAGAGAGCCTCATCGAGCACCGCCAGTCGATCGAGGGGGCTACCTCGGTGGCCCCGGCCAATTTGTTGCGGGTATCGGTGGGGCTGGAGCACATCGACGACCTTAAACAGGATTTTGCCCAGGCCCTTGCCTAACGGTAAAAGTTTTTCTGGCAAAGAACAGGTTGTATATACGAGTTTGTGTTTCGTTCTCTTATCTTGCGCGCAAAAAATGTCAACAAATTAAACGCGCTTATGCAACCCGTACCTATCAAAACCACCGTCATCGGTTCGCTGCCGTTTCCCGGCTGGCTGGAATTTGCCAGCCAAAATTTAGATAAATTCGGCCCGGCCGACATCGAGGAGATGATCGAAGATGCCGTGGTGGCGGCCGTTCATGACCAAGTAGCCGCCGGGCTGGACGTGATCACCGACGGCGAGCAAACGCGGTTCGATTTTAACCTATCGTTTTACGGGTTCATCCAAAATATTGCCGAGAATACGGGCATCATCCGCAAGTTTGGCCCGCCCGCGCACGACCAGCGGGGTAAAAACTACGTAACCGGGCCGTTGCAGGCCAAAAAGGGCCTGGGGGCGGTGGCCGAGTTCAAACGGCTGAAGCGGCTGGCCCCGGCCGATAAAATCTTAAAAACCTCTATACCAGGGCCTTACACCCTCAGCGGGCGGCTCATGCCCGGCGATCATTATAAAGACCGTTGGGAAATTACCGAGACCCTGCTCCCCATTGTGCGCCAGGAGATCGCGGATTTGGTGGCCGCTGGCTGCACCGAAATCTGCGTGGACGAACCTTCCATGAGCTGCTATGCCTATAAGGAAGACACCCGCCGGTTCGTCGACATTTTCAACCGCACCATTGCCCCGGCGGTGGGCAAAGCCCGCGTGTCCATGCACTTGTGCTTTGGCAACTACAAGGGCCGCTCGGTGGGCAAAAAAACCATTGCCCCCATGCTGCCCGGCTTTTTGGACATGCAGGTGGACGAACTGCACTCCGAAATGACGATCCTCAACTTTGCCGAGGTGCATTTGCTGGAACGCTTCGCCGAAAAAATGGACGTGGCCGTGGGCGTGATCGACGTAAAAAGCTACTACATCGAGACCCCCGAAGACGTGATGGAGCGCATCAACCTGGTGCTGCCCTACGTGCCCGCCGAAAAGCTGGCCCTCGCCCCCGACTGCGGCCTGAGCCAAACCGCCCGCTGGGCCTCCCGCCAGAAGTTGGCCAGCATGTGCGAAGCCGCCAAGCGGATGCGGGCCAAACTGGGACTGGTGTAGGGGCAAATTCTATCAACACTTTAACAAAAAAAGGACAAGCTGCTTTTAATCAGCAGTTTACCCTTTTTTATTAAAATTTTTTGCCTGTTCCTCCGCATGGCCTCACCCGTTTAACCGCTTTTACCCGGAGCTAATCTTTTAGGGTTTTGTGGTAGGGACGTAGTGTGAGTTTTCAGGAACTGACACCACGGGGAGCGTCAATCTGAAATAGTGCCTAAAAATTCGTCAATGTCGTTGCAAACTATTTTTAAGTGATTGCTAATCAAGTAAAAAAATCATGCAATCATGCAATCATGCAATCATGCAATCATGCAATCATGCAATCATGCAATCATGCAATCATTTAAACCTAGCTCGCTACTTGCAACAGCACCCCAATGTTTTTGGTGAATATCTTGATGGCGATGGCCAACAGCAGCACTCCAAAAATTTTGCGCAGCACACTCACGCCGGTGTCGCCCAAGAAATGCTCGATGCTGCGCAGGTTGCGGATCACTAAAAACACCAACACCAAGTTCAGTACCATCCCGGCTAAGATATTGACCAACTGATAGTTAGCTCGCAACGACAGCAGCGTGGTGAGCGTGCCCGACCCGGCCACCAACGGGAACGCCACCGGCACAATGGCCGAGGTGCCGCCTTCTAGTTCGCCCCGGAAAATGTGAACGCCCAGGGTCATTTCTACCCCCAGCACAAAAATGATGAGCGAACCGGCCACGGCGAACGAGGCCACGTCCAACCCGATGAATTGCAGGACTTCTTCCCCCAAAAAGAGGAACACCAACATGATGAGGCCCGCCGCCCCGGTGGCTTTTACCGAGCTAATGTGCCCGGCGGTGCGCCGCAGGTTCACCAAAATGGGGATCGATCCCAAAATATCGATGATCGCGAATAGGGTAAAGGTAATGGTAATGAGTTCTTTAACGTCAAAATTCATGATAAATACAAAAGGTTCCGGTCTGGGTTCGCAAAGCCTGTGCCGCAAATGGGGCGGTCATTTTGGCAGGCCCAAACGCCGGGTAAGAAGCCGTTGATTTTTGCACCCGAAACGGCCCGCCACTGGTGGTTCCGGCTTAATTTTGCCCCCTTATGCGCTGGGGCGGCTTGCGCCAGGCCCTCATCGGCGATCGGGAGGGCTTTTTACCAAGCTGGGCCGCCGCTTTTAACTGTTGTTCCATATGTTTGATATGATGAAAATGCTCGGCAAAATGAACGAGCTAAAAACCAAAATGGCTGAAGCCCAAGAACGCCTGGCCGATATTGTGGCCGAGGGCGAAGCGGGGGGCGGCATGGTGCGCGCCAAAGTGAACGGCAAAAAACAGGTGCTCAGCCTGGAAATCGACAAAGACCTGGCCCGCCCCGAAGACCTGGAAATGCTGCAAGACCTCACCGTGGCGGCCCTTAACAAGGCCCTGGACGCGGCCGAGGCCCAGGCCAAGGTGTTTTTGCAGCAACAAACCGAGGGCCTGCTGCCCAATATCCCCGGGCTGGACCTCAATAACCTGATGCAGGGCCAATGAGCCGCACGGCCGTCGTGATCCTTAACTACAACGGGCTGGCCCATTTACAGCAATTTTTGCCCTCAGTGCTGGCCCATACGCCCCACGCCGAGGTCATCGTGGCCGACAATGGGTCCACCGACGGCTCGGTGGCCTGGCTCGAGCACGCGCACCCACGCCTGCGCCTGATCCTGATGCCCCAAAACACCGGATTTAGCCAGGGCTATAACCAGGCCCTGGAGTGGCTCAAAGGAGAGTTTGAGTTTTACGTGCTCCTCAATTCGGACGTGGCCGTAACCCCCGGCTGGTTGGGCCCGCTGCTGGCCACCTTGCGGGCCAACCCCCGGGCGGTGGCTTGCCAGCCCAAAATTTTGGCTTACCCGCCCACCGACGGCCGGTTTGAGTACGCCGGGGCGGGAGGCGGCTACCTCGATTACCTCGGCTACCCGTTTTGCCGGGGGCGCCTCTTCGACGACCGGGAAACCGACCACGGCCAGTACGACGATACCCGGCCCGTGTTCTGGGCCTCGGGGGCGTGCCTGCTGGTGCGGGCCGAGGCCTACCATCGCTTTGGCGGCCTCGACCCCGATTTTTTCGCCCACATGGAGGAAATCGACCTGTGCTGGCGGTGGAAAAACGCGGGCCTCGCCGTGTTGTACTGCGGCCAGGCCACGGTGTACCACCTCGGGGGCGGCACCCTGGCCTACGCCTCGCCGCGTAAATCCTACCTCAATTTCCGCAATGGGCTGGCCATGCTGATCAAAAACCTGCCCCCCGGCCGCTGGCTGCCCGTGGTGCTGGCCCGCCTGGTGCTGGACGGGGTGGCGGGCCTGCGGTTCCTGCTGGCCGGGCAGGTGGCCCAATGCTGGGCCATTGTAAAAGCCCACTTTTACCTGTACGCCCACGCAGGCCGGCTGGCGCGCGCGCGCCGGGCCGCCCAGGCCACCGCCACCCACTGGCCGCACCCGGAAATGATGCCCCGCAGCCTGGTTTGGGCCTTCTTTGGCCAAAGAAAGCGCACTTTTTTAGATTTAGGGTGGGTGAAGTAGGGTTGGGAAGTGGGTTGGATTTGGGTGTTTGGAGGCTTGCCCCACCAGCGACATTTGGCTCGCCTCGGGGTGGAGGTCAGTGAGCGCGTACACTCCTGTCTGGAGCCACGGGCGGGCAGCCGTTCAAAGCGCATATCATTGAGGATCAGCAATTAGTGGGAGACATCTTGGGTCGCCAAAAATCGGCCGATCTTGGCAAAATCCCTTAACTTTAACCCCACCACATGGCCCAAAAAACTGAATTCAACCTTGATCAAAGACGCCATCGGGCACCAGTTTGGCGCAAGCCTTGAAATGCTTGAAAATGCGATCAAAATGTGCCCTAATGACCATTGGGACACCGAATTAAACTTTTGGTATATGGCTTACCATTGCATTTTTTGGACAGACTATTATTTGACGACTGAACCAAACAAATTTGAACCGCCGGTTCCTTATACCCTTTCGGAATTTGACCCAAATGGCAAAAAGCCAAACAGAACTTATACGAAAACAGAATTGCTTTCCTATTTGGGATATTGCCGACAAAAAGCAAGTAAATTAATTGCTGGTCTAACGACAGAGAAATTGGGCAGTCGTTGGATAAACGATTACAAAAATTACTCGCTACTCGAAATCTTGCTCTATAACCTGAGACACATCCAACATCATGCTGCCCAATTAAACTTACTGCTCAGGCAGACTATCGACAGCGCTCCAAATTGGGTAAGTCAATCCCAGATTGATGTCAGATAACAACTAGGGTTTCAACTGCTTCAAAACCAGCAAGAAATCACCCGCTCGCCAATTCACCCCAGTTAGACCCGACTAAGGTTCAATCGTAACGATAGCCCTTCGGTAAGCAAACAGACTTGGCGTGCCTTCATCTTGTACTTGCATAATGACATGTACAGTAGCAGATTTGTCTAATTTTGGCGCAACAAAACTCGTTTCTTCACCTTTAAGCGTGCCCAGCTTTATCTCACCCGTGTAGGTTCCCGCTTCGGCATATACCCACCAAGAAACACTAAATAATTGGTCATCAGGGTCTTTTGAGCCTTTGGAAGATAGTTTTACCGTTTCGCCTGCCTTTACATTCATTTCAATGACCCGCTTAGAAGTGTCCCCATTCAGGATTGCGATGGGGTTATGGTTTGCCTGGCGGTAAGTAGTGGCAACGCACCAATCCATTCTTGCGGCAAAATCATGTTGGAAGTGTTGTCGCCAACGCCAAATAGTCGCCATATCGGTGCATTGTGTTTGTCCGTTTTCGGCAGTAACCAGGTCCCGACTGTCCTGATTGTTTGTCCAGATGGGCCGCGTTTCGCCTCTTGGCTGATAGAAGGCATACCTTCCT
>JALONO010000113.1 GCA_025454895.1 Bernardetiaceae bacterium | reverse complement strand
ATCGCAGAGGATGAGCGGCACCGGCTCGCGCGCCAGGATTTTCCAGGCCGTGCGGGCATCGCCAGCCTCCAGCACCCGGTAGCCCTCCAGGCCCAGGATGCGGGCCAGCAGCGAGCGGAGCTTGGCCTCGTCGTCGATGAGCAGGATGGTGTCGGCAGATGGCGGCTGGGCTGGCATGGTAATTCAGACAATTATGGCTTCAAATTAACGAGTTTTATCCGTCAAGGCCCCGATCTTCGGCTTGCTACCCGCCATGCGAACGGTTGCCTTCCGCATCGGCCGACCGGGTGCAGCAGCCTCATTTGCCCCCTTGCGCCCGAGCGAAACGACCGCCCGGCCCCGTTAACGGCCACTTTTCCTCCCAAACTTGCCGCAAAACCTTATCTTTCCGAAAAATTTTCCCGCCCACGGGCAACCTCTGCTCTAAAGTGCGGTCTATATCCTCGAACAAAACTACTCTACCCCGGCGATTGGAAACCACCCAAGGCGACTTGCAGCGCTACCTGATCGAGCGGTGCCTGGCCCACGATGCCAAGGCGCAGTACCACCTGTACCGGCAGTACGCCGATGCCATGTACAACGTGTGCCTGCGCCTCATGAAACGGGAAGAAGACGCGCAAGATGCCCTACAGGAAGCCTTCGTGGATGCGTTTACCAAGTTGGCCAGTTTCCGGTTTGATGCCCCGTTTGGGGCCTGGCTCAAAAAAGTGGTGATCAACCGCTGCATCAACACGTTGCAGAAAAAAAAGCTGCTCACCGTACTGGCCGACGAGGCTAAACTGGACCGCTGGCACGAAGAGGAAGAGGATTTTAGTTATCTGGAACAAGAAGTCAAACATATCAAACACGCCATCGAGAAGCTGCCGGAAGGTTGCCGGGTAGTGCTCAACTTGTACCTGTTTGAAGGGTACGACCACGCCGAGATTGCCGAGATTTTACAAGTAACCGAATCGACCTCCAAGGCTCAATACAGCAAAGCTAAAAAGAAGTTGAGGGACATAATTGAAGACCAAAAGAAAGTACTATGGAAGATCCACTAAAAACTTGGGCCAACCAGCACCGGGCCGAGTTCGAGACCGCCACCGCCCCGGATCACTTGTGGGAAAAAATTCACCAGGGCCTGCCCCAGGCCGCGCCCGTGCCCCTGCGCCCGGCCGCGCGTAAGCTGCACACTGTTTGGCGAGTGGCCGCCGTGGGGCTGGTATTGGTGGTGGCCTCGGCCCTGTGGTGGGGCAACCGCCCCCAGCCCGCCTCGCACGAGCAATGGCTGGCCCAGTACCCCCAACTGCAACAAGCTGAGCAACAATACGACGGGGTGATCAAAGCTAAATTGCAGCAGGTGAAACAACACCACGACCAGCGGCTCATCAGCGAACTGCTGGGCGATATTGAAGCCCTCGAGCTTGAGTACCAGGGCCTCAAAAACGATTTGAACGACGGGGCCAACAACTCGCAGGTGGTAGCAGCCATGATCGAGAATTACCGCATCCGCATTATGTTATTGGAAGAATTTTTAAAAGAAATCGACAAGGAAGCGACTGACCATGAAAAAGTTATCTAGCCTGTTGGCCGTTGGCTTGTGCCTGCTGGCTACCGCCCAGGCCCGGCCCACCTCCGACAAAGAGGAAGGCGAAACCGCCGACGTGCGGGTATCCAAAAAAATCAACCTCGACTTTAAAGCCTCGCCCCAGGTGGCCCTGCACATCAGCAACAAATACGGGGCGGTGCAACTGGTGGCCTGGGCCAAAGACTCGGTAAAACTCGAGGCCGAAGTAGTGGCCAAAGCCGCCGACCGCACCCAGGCCGAGCGGATTTTGGAGCGGGTAACCCTCAACCCGGTTTACGATGCCAACTCGCTCACGCTCAATACCGAAATCCAACAAGCCGTAGCCCAAACCAGTGGCGGCGGGGGCCTGTTGGAAATGCTCACCTCGCCCTTTACCAGCGGCAATACCCGCACCAGTGCCACGGCGGGCGGCAGCACTAGCAATCCGGGCAATATCGACCAAAACAACCTACAAATTACCCTGCGCCTGCGCGTGCCTGCCGGGGCCTTAGTCAACCTTGACAACAAATACGGCGACCTCACCCTCAGCGGTCCGCTCAAAGGCCGCGCCGAGATCAACCTGCTGTACGGCAACCTGCTGGCCGAGCAAGCCATCAGCTCGCTGCGCCTGCAACTCCAAAACGGCAAGGCCCAGCTCAAAGCGGTCAATAGCGGCCATTTCGATATCAAATCGGGCCAGTTGGAGCTGAGCCAGGGGCAAGATTTAACCTTGGTGGGCAATAACGCCGAGGTAACCATCGACTCGGTGGCCCAACTGGAACTAGACACCCGCTATGGCCAACTGCAAGCCAAGCGCGTGGGCAAACTTACCGGGCGCACTTACCTGGGCAAAACCCACGTGGACGTCCTCGCCCGCGAGGGCAACTTGACCTGCCGCTATGGCGAACTGAGCATCGGAGGCTTCAAAACCAGCTTCACCGCACTGGCCGTGCAGGGGCAAAACACCCAAGTTACGGTGCAAACCGGTAACCTGACTGACCTGAAAGTAGAGCTTACCGGCAAAACCGGCCAGGTGGAAGCCCCGGCCCGCCTCCAACCCGAAAACTCGGCCGCCAGCTTGCCTAACCAGCAAACCCTGCGGGGCACCGAAGGCAGCGGCCGCCGGATCATTAAAATCGACAACCGCGACGGCCGGGTGCAGGTGCAATAGGTTGCCTGGAGCCAAACCGACCCTCCAAGGACGCGAAATCCTCGGAGGGTTTTATTATTGGGCTTGCGCTGAGCAAGCCTTGTCCATCCCTTTACCCCAAAAACCTACCCGTCGTGGGCGATTGCCCCGGTTGAACCCGGGCGTTCGTTGGCTACCAGGGCGGGCACCAGGCCCGCCCCTACATTTTTGGCACTGACTACTTTTAAACGGCCACACCTCAACAAAAAAGCTCCCAGCTAGGGAGCCAGGAGCTAATAAAATGTCCGTTAGCAAGCGGACTAGCCGCGAACGCGCTTAAGCCGCCGCTAATTTGTTCACGAAAATCGCCAACTTCGACTTTTGGTTGGCGGCTTTTTTCCAGTGGATGATGTTCTTCTTGGCCAGTTTGTCCAACATGGCGTGTACTTTTTTCAATAGCTCTTGGGCTTCGGCCTTATCGGTGGTAGTCCGCAGGCGTTTCATAAAGGTTCGGGTGGTCTTGTGCTGATAACGGTTGCGCAGACGCTTCTTTTCGTTGGACCGGATACGCTTTATTGCCGACTTGTGGTTTGCCATTGTAATGTTACTGTTAGGTCTTCCTAGATTTTTGAATAGTGGATAAAACCAGGTTTTACACGGTTTTGAGGGGGCAAAATTAACTTAACTCGCCTAAGTTGCCAAATTCTTTTCTCTTTTTATTTATTCTTTCTTCACCAACAAGAAAAAGAGAAAGCAACAAGCACTTTACTCTTTGATTTTCAAATACTTATCTCCCAAAAGCCCAGTGAAATAAGCAAATAAATAAGGTTGAAAAACACCCCTGGCCGCGAGGCGAACCCTCTGGCCAGGGGTAAAAGACCGCTTAAAACGAAGCCCCGCTCTTTTTGCGCAGGCGAATGTTGAGCAATTCCACAATAAACGAGTACGCCATGGCAAAGTACACGTAGCCTTTGGGGAAGTGGAACCCAAAGCCCTCGCTCACCAACAGCAAACCGATCATGATCAAAAACGAAAGGGCCAACATTTTCACGGTGGGGTGCCGTTCCACGTACTCGCTAATCTGGTTCACAAAGGCGATCATCACCCCAATGGAAATAATGATTGCAATGGCCATGATGATGATATTTTTCACCAAGCCAATGGCGGTGAGGATCGAGTCAAACGAAAACACGATGTCGATAAAAATAATCTGGGCCATCACGATCATGAACCCGGCGGCTTTTTGGGCGGCCGTTTCGGGGCCGTGGCTGGCGTTTTCCATCTTGGCGTGGATTTCCGAGACGCTTTTGCCGATCAGGAACAACCCGCCGATGATGAGGATGATGTCCTTGCCGCTGATCTTCCCGTCCAAGTGAAACACTTCGTACAGGTTAAAACCGAACCAGTTAGTCATATCGAACATCGGCTCTTCCAGGCTGATGATCCACTGCACCACCAACAGCAACAGCAGGCGCACGATCAACGCCGAAGCTAAACCCACCGTGCGGCCGGTTTTTACTTTATTGGCAGGTAACCGCGACGCAATGATGGAGATAAAAATCACGTTGTCGATCCCCAGCACGATCTCCAACGCCGTAAGGGTGAACAAACTAACCAGACCTGCGGAGGTGAGCAAAAAGTCAAAATCGTACATGCGGCAGCGATAAAGTTTAGAGAAATGGTGGGCAAGTCGTTCGGCAAAATTATAAAAAGTTTCGCCGCCCCAAAATCTAGCGGGTTAATAAGCCGCCTCACCGGGCAAAATTCACGCTCCCTTCATCCTCAGCCCGCCATTTTTCGGGCCTCTTTCCCCATTGCTGTCTTATTTTTTGATGTAAGACTCCGAAACGGATTGATTCTCCTAAAAAAACAAGGGGCAATGCCGACGGTTACTGGCCCGATTACCCAGGCTCCTGCGTGCAAGGGTAGCCCCTCCCCCACCCTTCCGCAACTGGGCAAACGCCACTGACCAACCGTGCGTTGGAGCTACCGTCTCCGGCAATGGCCACGGCCCTTACTCCTATCTTTTTTAAACAATCCACCTTGCATTTTCGTATTTAAGTTACTCCTTCGCCCCCATGCGGGCACAAGGAGGTTCAACTTCTCGCAAACCGCGCCATTCAAGCAACCATTTTTTCGGTGGCCTAGCCGCCGCTCACTCATGGAACTACAACTCTCCGAAAACCAGACCTTTATTGCCCAAACCGTGCGCGATTTCGCCGCCCGGCACATCACCCCTTTCCGCAACCAGTGGGACGACGAGCAGTACCTGCCCCTCGAGGTTTTCCGCCAACTGGGCGAACTGGGCCTCATGGGCGTGCTGGTGCCCGAGGCTTACGGTGGCTCCGGGCTGGGCTATTCCGAATACGTTACCGCCATCGTTGAACTGGCCGTGGCCGACCCGTCCATCGCTTTGTCGATGGCGGCTCATAACTCGCTGTGTACCAACCACATCCTGGAGTTTGGTAACGAAGCGCAAAAGCAACGCTGGCTGCCCAAGCTGGCCAGCGGCGAGTGGCTGGGGGCCTGGGGCCTCACCGAGCCTAACACTGGCTCGGATGCTAGCAATATGCGCACCGTGGCCCACCGCCAGGGCGACCACTGGGTGCTCAACGGGGCCAAAAACTTTATCACCCACGGGCGCAGCGGGCACGTGGCCGTGGTGATTGCCCGCACCGGGGCCGTGGGCGACTCGCGGGGCATGAGTGCCTTTGTGGTGGAGCGGGGCACCCCCGGCTTTGCGGGCGGCAAAAAAGAAGACAAACTAGGGATGCGGCTCTCCGAAACCGCCGAGATGGTGTTTACCGACTGCCGCGTGCCCACCGAAAACCTATTAGGCGAAGTGGGCGAGGGTTTCATTCAATCGTTGAAGGTGCTGGACGGCGGGCGCATTTCCATTGCCGCCTTGTCGTTGGGCATTGCCCAGGGGGCTTACCAGCACTCGGTTGCCTACGCCAAAGAGCGCGAGCAATTTGGCCAACCCATCGCCAACTTCCAGGCCATCGCGTTTAAACTGGCCGACATGGCTACGCAGATCGAGGCGGCCCGGCTGCTCACTTTCCGCGCCGCCGACCTGAAAAACCGCAGGCAGTCCGTGAACAAAGAAAGCGCGATGGCCAAGTACCTAGCCTCAGAGGTAGCCTGCCAGGTGGCCAACGAAGCCGTCCAGATTTTTGGCGGCTACGGTTACTGTAAAGATTTTCCGGTAGAGAAATATTACCGCGATGCCAAGCTCTGCACCATTGGCGAGGGCACCTCGGAAATCCAGAAACTGGTGATCTCGCGGGCGATTTTGAAGTAGCGAGGGGCGTAACATATTCAACCGCTGCCGGGGCTGGAAGCCGTCGGCAGGGTGCGGTTTACAAACCCTTCGCTACCCTAAAGCCAAAGAAAGGTCCCGTATCGTCGGGCATATTGCTGATGCGGATAGCAATGCGGTTATCGCCGGGGTAGTTTACATACGAGCCGCTGCGCATTACCCGCATGGCGCCCGTGCGGGGGCCTTGGGGGTCGCGCTCGGGGCTGTTGGCGTAGTAATCTTCGCCAAACCAATCGGCCACCCATTCCCACACATTGCCGGTCATGTCGTATAGGCCCAGCTCGTTCGGCTTTTTGCTCCCCACACCGTGGGCTTGCTTGTTGCTGTTTTTGTCAAACCAGGCCACCTCTTCAATGGTGTTGCTCCCGGCAAAATGGTACTTCTGGGTTTTTTTGCCGCCCCGGGCCGCAAATTCCCACTCGGCCTCGGTGGGCAGCCGGAATTTTTGCCCGGTTTTTTGGGCCAGCCAGTCGCAGTAAGCCTGCGCGTCTTTCCAACTCACGTTCACGATGGGGAAATGGTCTTGCCAGCCCCACTTGGGTTCTTCGGGCATTTGGCGGTTAGTGGCCCGGCAAAACTCGCGGTATTGGGCCACCGTTACCTCAGTTTTGGCCAGATAAAACGAACCCACACTCACCTTATGAATCGGTTTTTCTTCTTGCTCGCCGTCGTTGCTGCCCATAAGAAAACTACCGCCGTCCACGAGTACCATATCCGGCTCCAGCGGCAGGTCGGCGGGGTTGAGCGGGGCGGCTTTTTGGCTGTCGGCCGCTTTGGGAGCCTCCTTGGTAGCCCCGGCCGAGTCCTTGGTAGCAGTTTTGGGCTGGACTACTGGCTTGGGGGCCGCTTTTTTAACCGAGGTTTTCTTCTTTTTACTGGCTTGAGTACCAGTTTTGTACTTAGTTTTCTGAACGGGAGCTTTGCTGTCCGGTTTGGTTTGGGCCAAAGCCGAAAATGAAATTCCTGTTAAGAGCAAGGTGCAGATAATGATCGTATTGCGGAGGGTCATTGAGTAGTAAGTTTTAGCAAAAGCTAACCAAGGGTTGCAAGGGCCAGATTGGGTTAACCTACACAATAAACATACCACAAGGCTCCACTGAAAACGTTAAAAACCGCAAAACCCGGCGGCAACTACGCTGGTTCGGTGAGTGCCTCGTCGTCCGATCCTTCGTCCACCACCAAATCCTCGTCGGTGGCAGTATCGGCGCGGCCCTGGCTAAAGTTGCGCAGCAGGCAGGGCAAAAGCACTAAGTTGGTTACCATTGCCACCAGCAAGGTGGTGGCAGTAATGGCCCCCAGTGCCACCGTACTCTCAAAATTAGAGCCAGTGAAAATGATAAAACCGGCAAACAGCACCACGGAGGTGTACACCATGCCAATGCCCGTCTCGGCCAGGGTATAATGCACGGCCTCGGCCACGTTAAACTCATGCTGGCGCAAACTGGCGCGATAACGGGCCAAGAAGTGGATGGCATCATCTACCGCAATGCCGAATACAATGCTGAAAACCAGCACCGTACTGGGTTTGAGCGGCACTCCGGCAAAGCCCATGAGGCCCGCCGTAACCAAAATGGGCAATAAATTGGCCACGATCGTAATCACGGTAATGCGGAGGTTGCGGAACATTACCCCAATGATGCCCCCAATGAGCACAATGGCCAGGGCCAGGCTCTGCTTCATGTTGGTAATGAGGTAGCTGTTGCCCTTGATAAATAGCAACGTAGTGCCGGTAATGTGGGTTTTCATGTCAGCCCCTAGCAGCGAGTCGGCCGCCGTCGCGATCTGGTTTTTCACCAGGGTGTCCATCCGCACCGAGCCAAGGTCGGCCACCTTGAGCGAGATGCGCACCTGCTGGCCGGTGCTGTCCATGAAACTGTTAACCAGCCCCAAACTATCGGTTTGTTGGCGGGTGTACCGCTCAATGGTTACCAACTCGCCGGTTTGGGTGGGCAGGGCATACGTTTCTTCTACCCGCACATTGCCCAGGGCTTGGTTGGCCGCCTTTAAAAAACTAAGCACGGATACCGGCGGGGTCAAATGGGGCAAGCTGCGCAGGTGCTGTTCAAATGCATCGATCCGGCGTAACCTTTTCAGGTCGCGGAGCACCCGTTTTTTGCCCGTATCCACCACAATTTCCAGGGGCATCACGCCCTTGAAATGGGTCTCAAAAAACCTCAAATCCTGCATCACGGCACTGTTTTGGGGCAGGTCGTCCACCATAAAGCTCACCGATCTGATGCGCAATAGGCCCACCACCGAGGCTGCGGCCAGCCCCAACGACACCAGGTACACCCAAGGGCGCCGTTCGGCCACCAGGTGATCGATGAAATCCAACAGGCCCTTCATACGCACCCGCTCGAGGTGGCGGGTGTGCCGGGGCGTGGGGTTGGGCAACAACGAGAACGCGATGGGCAACAGCAACAAACTCAGCAAAAAGGTGATGATGATGTTGAGGCCGGCTACCAAGCCAAACTCGCGCAAAATGGAGATGTCCATGGTGAGCAACACCAAAAAACCCACTGCCGTGGTGAGGTTGGTGATGAGCGTAACGGCCCCAATTTTACGGGAAACAGCCACCAGAGCCTTTACTTTATCGCCCTGGCGCAGAAACTCCTGGTGGTATTTGGTGATAAAATACACGCAGTTGGGGATACCGATCACCACCAAAATGGGCGGCAGCAGGCCCGTGAGCATGGTGATTTTATAACCAAAAATGCCCAAGGTGCCTAGGGTACACACCACCACCACCCCAATGAGCACCACCGATACCACCGACGGCGAAAACGCCCGGAAAAACAGGTACAAGACCACCACCGTAACCCCCAGCGACAGGGACAGGAACAAATTGAGTTCTTGCCGGAGGTTGCGGGCCACCACCGTGCGCACGTAAGGCAGCCCGGCAAAATGGGTTTTTACCCCGGTGGCCTGGGTAAACTGCTGGCCCAACTCGATCACTTTCAACACCAAACCAGCCCTGGCGGGGCTATTGATGATGTCTTTGCGGATGGCCACGGCTAGCATAGTGGCCCCGTTTACCGGGTTGATTAACTGGCCTTCGTAAAGTTTGATTTTGCTGGCTTCGGCCAGCAGGCTGTCCAATTGTCGCTGGTTGGCCGGGAAAGGCTCCATTAAAGGGGCAAACACGAACCGGCGGGCGGCGGTGTCTTTGGCAATATAGCGCAAGGTGGGCAGCGAGATTACCTCGGTAACGCCGGGCAGGTCGGCCACGGCCTGGGCCAGGCCAGCGTATTGCTTAAAAACATCGTAACGGTAAAGGCTGCTGTCTTTCAAACCCACCACAAACAGGTTGGCATCTTCACCAAACGTGCGCAGGAACTGCTGAAAGTACACCATCTCCGGGTCGTCCGGGGGCACGATTTTGGCGAAGTCGTAGGACATCTCGGCCTTGCGGGCCTGCCACCCCATGAACGCCACCAGCGCGACGACCCCGGCCAAGATGGGCCAACGCTGGCGGATGGCAAAGGCCGCGATTTTTTCCCACATAGGGTGTACTTTAGATGAATATGACTGGAGAAGACGATTACCTCATTTCCCCTTTAAAAATTCAACATTTTAATGGCCGTGATGGCCGCCTCACTGCCCTTGTTGCCAAACTTGCCCCCGGCCCGGTCCATCGCCTGTTCGTGGCTGTCGGTGGTGAGCACGCCAAATACCACCGGCTTATTGTACTTTAGCCCCACCTCGGTAAGTCCGTAGGCAATGGCTTGGCAGATGTACTCAAAGTGTGGGGTTTCGCCCCGGATCACGCACCCGAGGCAGATCACAGCATCAATTTCCTTCCACTGGGCCATGTATTGCGCGCCCAGGCTCAACTCAAAGCTGCCCGGCACTTCCTTGCGCACCACGTTGGTTTCCCTCACTCCTTCGTTTAACAAAGTGCTGAGCGCCCCGTTGTAAAGCCGCTCGGTAACTTCTTCGTTCCACTCGGCCACTACAATAGCAAAGCGTTTATCATCAACCTCGCCTAGGTTGCGGTTTGAAAATACCCCTAAAGTTTGATGTGCGGATGACATGTTGATAATTGGTTAGCTGAGCAATGTTATTTGCAAATTTCTTATTCTATCAAACCCGAGCAAACCGTTTTGCCTTGATTAATACTAAAATGACTTAACGATTAAATGATTGTGCTCATTATTCATCAATTACTTACCACACCCAGAATACGAAATATCTATTTGATGTTGGTGAATTTCAACCTGAAAACTAAATAAAAATCACTTCTCAAGTATTTTATAAATAGTTCAAAATCAGAAAACTAATGACTTTAAGATCTCTAGTGAAATTAACCCTCTATCCCCTGTTCGTTGTTAACTAAACAAGCATTAATAGCAATCTTATTGTGAAAAAATTTCCATTTCATAATCATAAAAAACCGTATCATTGAAGATAAAATGTTGATAACCTTTGATGCGGTAAAATTGCAAAGCTTGATTGGCCAACCGCAATTCTATGGTCTGGCCGGTTTGGTATAGGTACTGGCTTTCTTGGTATTGGACCCGGACTAGGCGGGGTGCCCCCACCGGCCCAACCATTTCCACCCGCCGGGCGGGCATATCCGGTCGCCGGGCCGTGTACACGCGGCGGTCGGCGGTGCTGTCCACTTGGTAGGCCCCCCGGTAGGTGGGCTTGTTGAGGTCCACTTTTTGGAGCATTTCCAGCACCTGGGGCCAGTTTACCTGGGCCGGGGCCTCGTCCGAAGCGGGGTTGAGGCCGTAGCGGCCACGCTGGCGCACCGGGGGCTGGCGGGCCGCCAACTGCTGGGCCTGCTCGCGGGCCAGGGCCGCCAGGTCGGGGTACGGGCCAGGCACCGAAGCCGGAGACGAACCATTGGGCGCACAGCCCACCAAACCAGCTAGGAGGCTACAAAAAACCAGTTGCAAAAGCGGTTTGGCGAGCAAGGAAACGAGTGTTTTACGGCAAAGGTAGGCAAAACCAGCTAGTGGCCAAGTCCGGTGTCAAGTCCGGCGGGCGGCGGGGGCAGCTTTTCCACAAACTTGAAGTGGGTGCGCGCCAGCCCGTTTTGCTCATAGAAGCGATGGGTAGCTAACCGTTTTTGGTTGCAGGTTACCTCCAAGTTGGCGCACCCCCACGCCAGGGCCTGTTGCCGGGCCGTGGCCAGCAACTGCCGGCCTAACCCTTGGCCCCGGCCAAGGGGCACCACCACCAACTCTTGCACCTCGGCCACCCAGGCCTGGTGGTGCAGCAGGGCCTGGGCGTGCAGGCTGATGAAACCCAAAAGTGGGCCGTCCGCTACGGCCTGGGCCACCCAGTAACGCACCCAAGGCTGGGCCAGGTTATGGGCAAACACTTCGGCAAAAGCGGGCTGGGCGCAAGGCTCGCCCTCCAGGTCAGCGATGAGGGATTCTACTTGCGGCGCATCGGCCGGGTCGGCCAGGCG
>JALONO010000351.1 GCA_025454895.1 Bernardetiaceae bacterium | reverse complement strand
TTTGCGGCAAGTTTGGGAGGAAAAGTGGCCGCTAACGGGGCCGGGCGGTCGTTTCGCTCGGGCGCAAGGGGGCAAATGAGGCTGCTGCACCCGGCCGGCCGATGCGGAAGGCAACCGTTCGCATGGCGGGTAGCAAGCCAAAGATCGGGGCCTTGACGGATAAAACTCGTTAATTTGAAGCCATAATTGTCTAAATTACCATGCCAGCCCAGCCGCCATCTGCCGACACCATCCTGCTCATCGACGACGAGGCCAAGCTCCGCTCGCTGCTGGCCCGCATCCTGGGCTTGGAGGGCTACCGGGTGCTGGAGGCTGGCGATGCCCGCACGGCCTGGAAAATCCTGGCGCGCGAGCCGGTGCCGCTCATCCTCTGCGAGTGGAACTGGTGGGCCAGTTCAAGGCCAAGTACCCGGCCACCGAGGTGGTGCTGCTCACGGCCTACGGCACCATCCCCGACGGGGTGAGGGCCATGCGCAACGGGGCGTTCGACTACCTGGTCAAGGGCAACGAGAACGAAAAGATCATCCCGGTGGTGAGCCGCGCCCTGGCCCAGGCCCAGCGGGCGGCCACCGTCCCCAACCCCACCGGACCGGGGCCAGATGCCTGGGCCGCCATCGTGGGGCGGTCGGCCCGGTTGCAGGCCGCCGTAAAACTGGCCCAGAAGGTGGCCCCCACGGCCAGCACCGTGCTGCTCACCGGCGAAACCGGCACGGGCAAGGAAGTGTTTGCCCAGGCCATCCACCGGGCCAGCCCCCGCGCCCACCGGCCGCTGGTGGCCATCAATTGCAGCACGCTGGGCCGCGAAATTTTGGAGAGCGAGCTGTTTGGCCACCGGCCCGGGGCGTTTACCGGGGCCACCAAGGACAAAAAAGGGCTGCTCGAGGAGGCCGACGGCAGCACGCTGTTCATGGACGAGATCGGTGAACTGCCGCCCGAGTTGCAGGCCAAACTGCTGCGCGTGCTCGAGGTGCATGAGTTTTTGAAGGTGGGCGACACCAAGCCCACCCGCGTGGACGTGCGCCTGGTGGCCGCCACCAACCGCGACCTATTAGCTGATCCCCAGCATTTCCGCGCCGATTTGTACTACCGGCTGTCGGTGTTTGAGGTGCGGCTGCCCGCCCTGCGCGAGCGCCCCGACGATGTGCTGCCCCTGGCCCAGCACTGGGTGGCCCAGTTTGCGGCCCGCAACCACCAGCCCGTGCCCCAACTGGCCCCCGCTTTTGCCGACCGGCTGCTGGCCTACGCCTGGCCCGGCAACGTGCGCGAGCTGCGCAACGTGATCGAGCGGGCGATGGTGCTGGTCGAGAGCGAGCAGCTTACGCCCGACCTGTTGCCCTACCACCTGCAAGTGCCCTCGCCCCAAGTGCCCACGGGCGAGGCCGCCCAGCTCTCGATGCAGCAGGTTGAGAAAGCCCACATCCAAAAAGTGCTGGCCTTTGCCCACGGCAACAAAGCCGAGGCCGCCCGCTTGCTCAACATCGGCCTCACCACCTTGTACCGCAAGCTTGAGGAGTACGGACTAGCGGCCAAGGAATAGGGCTGGGCTTCCATTTTGGTAAAAACCTTTCCATTTTGGGAGGGTTTGGCCCGTTGCCCGCTCGACTGCCAAGCCAATTTCAAAAAATTATCTCATTGGTTTTTAGGGATTTATCTGGCTGATCTTCCCTGTTTTTTCCCCACGGTATTCTTTTTGGCAATACTTGGCCAAAACCTGATTGTCATGGAAACCATCTTCAATTTATTCATGCTGCTGACCCTGCTGGGCCTGGCCAGTTTTGTGGCTTATACCGTGGTGGGCCTGGCCTCGCAGTCGGTGCCCCCGGCCTCTGGTTCAGCCCAGGGCGGTAACCTGGCCACCGACCTGCACCGCCGTCTGCTGGCCAAAGGCCGTTAAGTTGTTTCGTTTGGCAAGTGGCCAATGCTAAAATAATGCTAAAATGACTTAGTGATTGCCTGATTAAACGATTGTTCTCCTTGTTTATCAATCATTTACAACATCAGTAACACGCAATTCTTACTTGATTTTGGTAGAAGTTCAAGCCTGGCCAGCCCTCGCTCACTCACCATTCACCCCTCGCTCACTCACCATTCACTCCCTCACCTATGTGGTTCGTGCTCCTGTTGACCGGCGTTGCTTGATTTCTTCGAAAAAATCTAGCCTTATGATCGCTCTGTTTGTGGTTGCGCTGCTGGCGTTTGCCTATTTGATCTATGTGCTGCTCCGGCCCGAGCGGTTCTAGCCCCCGGACGGGCGGTAGGGCCGCCCGGTTAAAAATGTGGGGGCATTCTTTTTCTTCAATCCATTAAAAATCAGGCAATTGTAAATTAGTTTGATTATGATATTGCTAGGTTTTAGAAATAGAGGCTTTTTTCATTAATGGTTATAGATTAAGCCCAAATCGCAAAGTCTTTGGCCACCCGTTCCAACCCCACCCTGGCCCTCCCCAAGGGGAGAGAACGCGATCTTGAAATGAACGCCTTGTCTAATATAGATCAATGTCGTTATCAAATTCAAACATTTTTTGGCCTAACCCTTTACTTTTCTCCATTTCTGCCTAAACCATCATGCGTTACGAAATAATCGGTTTGTTGTGCCAGTTTGCCGCCACCGTGCTGCTGGCTTGGCCCTTGGGGCGTTACTTGGCCCGCGTGTACGCCGGGGAGCGCACCTGGCTGGACCCGCTGTTTGGCCCGTTGGAGCGGCTGTTTTTCCGCCTCTGCCGCATCGATCCGGCCCGGGGCATGACCTGGCAGGAGCACCTGGTGGCCCTGCTCACCCTCAACCTGGGCTGGTTTTTTTGGGCCATGTTCGTGCTGACCAACCAAGGCTGGCTGCCCCTCAACCCCGACGGCAACCCCTCCATGAGCCCCGACCTGGCCTTTAACACGGCCATTTCGTTCTTGGTCAATTGCAACTTGCAGCACTATTCGGGCGAGACCGGGGCCACCTATTTCTCCCAATTGTTTGGCTTTATGTTCCTGCAATTTGTGACGGCGGGCACGGGCATGGCCGCCTGCGCGGCGGTGTTCCACGCCATGCGGGCGCGCACGGCCACCACCATTGGCAATTTTTACGATTATTTCCTCAAGTCCTGCACGCGGGTGCTGCTGCCCATTTCGCTGGTGGTGGCTGGGGTGCTGGCCTTTGAGGGCACGCCCATGACCTTTGCCGGCAAGGCTACCCAGCTCACCGTCCAGGGCGACACCGTGCAGGTGAGCCGGGGCCCGGCGGCGGCTATGGTGGCCATTAAACAAGCGGGCACCAACGGCGGCGGGTTTTTCGGGGTCAACTCGGCCCACCCGCTCGAGAACCCGACCTATCTCACCAATTTGGTGGAAAACGGGCTGATCCTGCTCATTCCGATGGCCTTGGTGTTTGCCTTGGGCCACTACCTGCGCCACCCCAAACTGGCCTGGATGATTTTTGGCACCATGACGGTCGGTTTTTTGGCCCTCCTCACGCCCGCTGTGTATTTTGAACTAGCGGGCAACCCCGCCCTGGCCCAAATGGGCATTGGCCAGGCCAGCGGCAGTATGGAGGGCAAGGAAGTGCGGCTGGGCGCGGCAGCTTCGGCCTACTGGGGCATTGCCACCACGGTTACTTCCAACGGTTCGGTGAACAGTATGCACGACAGCCACACGCCCATTTCGGGGGCCATGCAACTGCTGGGCATGATGATCAACTCGTTTTACGGTGGGGTAGGGGTGGGGTTCATCAACTTTTATGTGTTCGTGATCTTGGCGGTGTTTATCAGCGGGCTGATGGTGGGGCGCACGCCCGAGTTTTTGGGCAAAAAAGTGGAAGCCCGCGAAATGAAGATCGCCGTGCTGGTTACCCTGCTGCACCCCTTCCTGATTTTGGTGGCCACCGCCCTGGCCAGCCACTTTACCCAATTTACTGCCAGCACGCTCAACAACCCTGGTTTTCATGGGTTTAGCGAGATGCTGTACGAATACACTTCGTCGGCGGCCAACAACGGCAGCGGTTTCGAGGGCCTGGGCGACAACACGCCCTGGTGGAACATCACCTGCGGCGTGGTGCTCATCTTGGCGCGCTACCTGCCCATTATTGGCCCGGTGGCCATTGCGGGCCTGCTGGCGGCCAAAAAGCACATCCCCGAGAGCGCGGGCACCCTGCGCACCGACACGGCCACCTTTGGCCTGATGGTGCTGGCCGTGGTCTTCATTGTGGCAGCCCTGGCCTTTTTCCCGGCCCTGACGCTAGGCCCGCTGGCCGAGTTTTTTAGCCAGCAATAACCCGGTGTTAATCTCTTGTAAATCAACGAAAAACCCAGTTTACCCATAAAATGAAACGCCAAAAAAGTACGTCTTTGTTCCAGCCCGAGCTGGTGAAGGAGGCCCTCAAGCAGTCGTTTATCAAGTTGAACCCGGTGAAAATGTTCCGCAACCCGGTGATGTTTACGGTGGAAGTGGGCACGGCCATTATGCTGCTGGTGTGCGGGTGGGTGGCCCTGGGCGAAACCTCGCAGGGCAGCCTGGGCTATAATATAACGGTGTTTGGGGTGCTGTTCCTCACCCTGTTGTTCGCCAACTTTGCCGAGGCCCTGGCCGAGGCGCGGGGCAAGGCCCAAGCCGAAAGCCTGCGCCGCACCCGCGAGGAGACGCCCGCCAAGGTGCTCACCAGCGTGGGCGTGGAGGTGCGCAACAGTGCCGAACTGCGCCAGGGCGATGTGTTTATTTGCGAGGCGGGCGACGTGATCCCCACCGACGGGGAGATTATCGAGGGCCTGGCCACCATCGACGAGTCGGCGATCACCGGCGAGTCGGCCCCCGTGATCCGCGAGGCGGGCGGCGACAAAAGCTCCGTAACTGGGGGCACCAAGGTGCTCTCCGACCGGATCAAGGTGATGGTAACCACCCAGCCCGGCGAGAGTTTTTTGGACAAGATGATCGCGCTGGTGGAAGGGGCCAGCCGCCAAAAAACCCCGAACGAGATCGCCCTGACGATCTTGTTGGCCGGGTTTACGCTGGTGTTCGTGATCGTGTGCGTTACGCTGCACCCGTTTGCTACCTACGCCGGGGCCACCATCTCCATTGCCGCGTTCATTTCGCTGTTTGTGTGCCTCATCCCCACCACCATTGGCGGGCTGCTGTCGGCCATTGGCGGACCGCGCCCTGCGGGCCAACGTGATCACCAAGTCGGGCCGGGCGGTCGAGACGGCGGGCGACATCGATACGCTGCTGCTGGACAAAACCGGCACCATCACCATTGGCAACCGCAAAGCCACCCATTTTTACCCGGCGCCGGGCGTGGCCAAAGCGGTGTTTGAGCAGCGGTGCCTGCTGGCCTCGCTCAACGACGACACGCCCGAGGGCAAATCGATTGTGGAACTGGCCAAAGCGGCCATTGACCCCACCGAACAACTGAAACTAGAGGCCAGTTACTGGGCACCCGGCGGGGTCAACATCAAGTTTACGGCCGAGACCCGCTGCTCGGGCATCGACCTGCCCACGGGCACGCGCCTGCGCAAGGGCGCCTACGATGCCATCAAGACCTTGGTGGAAACCGCCGGGCAGGCGTTCCCGGCCCCGATGGCCGAC
>JALONO010000112.1 GCA_025454895.1 Bernardetiaceae bacterium | reverse complement strand
GCTCCCACGCCGCCCGGGGCACGGTGAACACGCTGCCGTGGCGCGCCGCCGGGGGGATTTGGAAGCTGTGCGGGGTCGGGTGCCAGTCGGTCAGGTTGTCCGACTGGAGCAGGCTCCAGAAGCCGTCCAGATAATGGTCGGAGTAGAGGTAGAATTGGTTAAACCGCCGGAAAATCATGGGGCCTTCCGTGCCCGGCACGGTCAGTTGCTTTTGGCCAGGGTCCAAGTACGGCCCGCCCAGTTGGTCGGCCAGGGCATAGCGGAGGCCCTTGTGTTTTTTCCGTTCGGTAGAAATGCCGCGTTCATCTTTATAAAAGAGATAAAACTGCGACCCCAGGGGCACAATCGTGGCATCGATTTGGGTGTAACCCGGATCGAACAGCACCTTGGGCGCGCTGAAGGTGCGCCAGTCGCGCGTGCGCACGGCCCAGGTGCGGTGGTGGGCCGCGTCAAAGTTCGTCTCGCCCTCCGTCGCCGACGAAAAATAGACCAAGTAATCCCCCGCCAACGAGTCGTACACAAACTCGGGCGCCCATACGTTCACGGTTTTGGGCACGCTGGCCATCACGGGCAGCAGGCGCAGGCTGTCCCAGTGCTGCAAGTCGGGCGAGCGGGCATACACCAGTTGGGTGCCCTTCCGGTCTGGCGTGGCCACCAAGTGGAACTGGCCGTCGGCCCCCCAGCGGATGAACGGGTCGCGGAGGCGCACCTTCTGGCCGTTGAGCTGCGGTGCCCGCAACACCGGCTGGCCTTGGTTGAGCGGCAGCCAGGTGCGGCCGTCAGGGCTGTGGGCCAGGTACAAACTCTCGTCATCGGCCCTAAAATAACTGAGCAGGTAATGGCTCGGATCGGCCTGCCGGGGCAGCCACACCGCCATTTCGCCCTGGCCCCGGTGCGACCACAGGTGGTAGGGCACGGCCGTTAGCCCGCCACCGCGCACCACCCAACTGCCGCCCAACAAACCGGGGTTAAAAGCGGCCTTTAACGTTAAGGTATCGGGCAAAGTGGTCTCGGCTAAAGGTTGATTAGGCTGTACCGGGTTATCGGCCTGCTCGAGGCAATACACCAGCGGGCCGCGTTCCAGAGCCACTAGCTCGCGATCGGCCTCCACTTGCGGGTTGGCCACCATCCGGCGCACGGGCATGGGCAGCCCTATTTCTACCACATCCCCACTTTTCCAAGTACGGTTGACCACGGCAAAGCCATTTTGGATCGGGAAAACGGCCTCTTTTCCATTGATTTTGAGGCGGATACCTTGGCCAGGGCCAGGAGCAGGCCCAGCCGAACCGGGCAAATCCACCCGCGCTCCCAGGCTCACTACGGGCGAAGCGGCCTCATCCAACGGGGTGGCAGGAACCGCCTGCGGAACCGCCGGGGGCGATTTTTTGGTCGGTCGACCAGTTTTGCCATTCCGGGGATTTTTCGCCCCGGTACCGGCCTGGTCTTCTTCCACTTTGGCCGGGGCGGGCAGCGGCAGGTAGCGGTACAAATTGCCGGGCACGGGCTGCTCGCGCGCCCAGCCGGGCACGCGCAGGTGCAAGGCCAGGGCCGTGGGCTGGGCGGGGTTCACCCGCAGGCGCACGGCCCCGTCCCAAGGGTAGTTGGTAACTTGCTCTATTTCAACCGAATCAGTCTCCATACTTAAAGTAGCCCGCCCGGCCATGTACAAATTGACAAACACCCGGCCGGGCTGCTGGGCATACACATAGCCCGGCAACGACGGCAGCAGCCGGGCCAAGTTAGTGGGGCAGCACGACGTTTGGAACCACGGTGCCCGCGTGCCAAAACCTTGGTTGAACGTCCGCAACCCGTCGGCGGCCAGGGGATTGGGGTAGAAAAACCGGTTGCCGCTCTGGCTCACCCCGGAAAGCACCCCGTTGTAGAGTGCCCGCTCCACCACGTCCAGGTACGAGGCTTCGCCAGTGAGCAAAAACAGCCGGTGGCCCCACAACACCAGGGCAATGGCGGCACAAGTTTCGTTGTAAGCCGAATAGTTGGGCAATCGGTAGCCCGCCTCGTAGTTCTCGCCCCGGTGCGACGAGCCAACGCCGCCCGTAACGTACAATTTCTGCTCCGTTACGTTGGCCCACAGTTTTTTGATCGCCTCCATATAAGCCGTTTCGCCCGTGAGGGCGGCCACGTCGGCCATGCCCGCGTACATGTAGTTGGCCCGCACCACGTGGCCCACGGCTTCGGTTTGACGTAACACCGGCAGGTGGTCCTGGGCGTAGCGCGGGTCGCCGTTATTGAACCAGGGGAAGCTGTAGAGCTTCCGCTGCTCGGAACGGCCGCGCTTGTCGAGGAAGAATTTGGCCAAATCCAGGTACGATTGCTGGCCCGTGAGGCGGTACAACTTGGCCAGCCCGATCTCGATTTCCTGATGCCCCGGCACGGCCACCAACTTGCCCTCGCCAAAGGTGGCCACCAGCAAGTCGGCACTTTTGAGGGCCACGTTCAGCAACGTGCGCTTACCCGTGGCCTGGTAATGGGCCACCGCCGCTTCGTACAGGTGGCCCAGGTTGTACAGTTCGTGGCTATCCACCAAGTGGCTCCAACGTTGCTTGCCGCTACTCTCGGGCACTTTTTCGCCCATAATGGTGCGGATGGTGTACAAATAACCGTCGGGCTCCTGGGCGGCGGCAATTTTGAGGATCAGGTCGTCCAAATAGCGGTCCAGGGCCGGGTCGGGCTGGGCGGCCAAGGTGTACGCCGCCCCTTCAATCACCTTGAACACGTCCGAGTCGTCGTAACGGAGGCCCTTAAAACTGCCCGTTTTCAACTTGCCCGCAATGGCAAAGTTGTCGATCCGCCCCGTCTCCTCGCACTTGCGGAACGCGAACGGGATGGTTACCAGGCGGTTAGTATCCAGCCGGGCCTGCCAAAACGGGCTGGTAAGCCGCACTTGGGTAAACGGCACCGGCCGCACGGGGTAGTCTTGGGCGGTGGCCACAAAACTGAGTTGGGCAAGCCCCAAGGCCCACCCTAAACAACGGTTTGACATAGCAGTTAGCGCAACAAATGCCCGACGAAATTAGCCTATTTTCGGTTGAGTCCCGGCGGTTATCGGTTTGGCAAATGTTCGGTGCCTAAAATCCATTCCTTATTTCGGTAGTGTTTCAGCATGTATGCCGCATATTTTTTGCGCCAGTTCCGGAAACTTCCATAACTTACGGTGTGGTCCGACGTTTCGGTACACCTAGCGTTCCCGTGCGCGGGCGGGCCGGGCGTGGCAACTGCGGTGCCCTGAGCCGCCGCCCGCCGTTCCGCTCATTCCCCCAACTTGCCGCTATCACCAGGCCCGCCCATCGCAAATTGCCCCGGCCCGCCTAATTTCGCTCCCGCGAGGCTTAGCCTTAGCCCCCTCCACATCGCTACGTTTCACCTCCATATCGAAGGACTGGTCCAGGGCGTGGGCTTCAGGCCCTTGGTGTATCAATTGGCCCAGCAATTTGGCCTCAACGGCTGGGTACTCAACGCCGCCGACGGCCTACAAGTAACTTTCAACGCTGACCCGGCCCAGGCCGAACGCTTCGCCCAGGCGGTGCTGGCCCAGGCCCCGCCCCTGGCCCGCATTACCCGCCATCGACTGCGCGAAGTAGAACCTGCTGATTTTCAATATTTTATCATCCAAGAAAGTACTGGCGGCCCGGCCAGTAACTTGCTACTCGCCCCTGATCTGGCCCTGTGCCCCACCTGCCAAGCCGAACTCGCCGACCCGGAAAACCGGAGGTTCGGCTACCCGTTTATCACCTGTACCACCTGCGGGCCGCGCTATTCCATCTTAACGGGCTTGCCCTACGACCGGCCGCTCACCAGTATGGCCGCCTTCACTCCTTGCCCCGCCTGCCAAGCCGAATACGAGACGGTAACCGACCGCCGCTTCTTCTCCCAAACCAACAGTTGCCCCACTTGCGGCCCCGAACTTTGGCTTACCGATGCCCAGGGCCGCTCCCTGGCCACCGGCCCTGAAGCCGGGCTGGCCCAAGCCGTGGCGGCCCTGGCTCAAGGACAAATTGTGGCGGTGCTGGGCGTGGGGGGTTACTTGCTGATGGCCGATGCCGCCCAGGCCCCGGCCGTGCGCGAACTGCGCCGCCGCAAACACCGGCCTAGCAAGCCGCTGGCCGTCCTCTTCCCTGACCTGGCCCAGTTGGAACGCCACGCTCACGTGCGCGCCTGCGAGGCGGCGGCGTTGCAAAGCCCGGCGGCCCCCATTGTGCTGCTGCCCTGGCGCGAGGCCCCGGAGGCCCTGCCTTTGGCCCGCCCTGACCTCACGCCCGGCTTAGCAGTAGTGGGGGCCATGCTACCCAACTCGCCTTTGTTGGCCCGGCTGGCCCAATTGGCGGGCAAGCCCCTGGTGGCTACCAGCGGCAACCGCAGCGGCAGCCCCATCGCCTACCAACCCGCCGATGCCCTGGCCCGGCTGAGCGACGTGGCCGACTGTTTCGTTCACCACGCGCGGGCGGTGCGGATGCCGTTGGATGACAGCGTAATGAGGTTTACCCGCCACGGCCAACGCCCCATTTTGCTCCGACGGGCGCGGGGGTACGCACCGGGCTACTACCCGCCGTCCCCTACCCTCGCCGGGCCGTCGGCTTTGGCTTTTGGGGCCGCCCTCAAAAGTAGCCTGGCCCTGGCCCACCGGGGCAACGTGTACTTGAGCCAGTTCCTGGGTGATTTGGACAGTTACGAAGCCCAGTTGGCTTACCAGCACGTGATGCGGCATTTGACCCAACTGCTGGGGGCCGAGCCGCAAGTTTACCTGGCCGATACCCACCCGGCCTATTTCTCGACCCAATTGGCCACGGACCGGGCGGCTCAGGCAGGTTTGCCGCTGGTGAAAGTGCCGCACCACCAGGCCCATTTGGCCGCCGTGCTCCACGAAAACGCGGCCTGGCCGCCCCCGGCCCCGGTGCTGGGCGTGGTGTGGGACGGCACCGGCCACGGCGAAGATGGCCACGTATGGGGCGGCGAGTTCTTTAGAGTAGAGGCGGGGCAGGCCCAGGCCCGGCGGGTGGCCCACCTGGCCTACTTCCCGTTTGCCCTGGGCGATAAATTACCCCGCGAGCCGCGCCTAAGTGCCCTGGCCTGGACGCTCGGTTTGCCGCAAGCCACGGCTTTTTTACGGCCAAAGTTCACTGACATGGAATGGAGTTTATTTTCTAAGATGCTCGCTATCAGCAAGTTGTATTGCTCTAGCGCAGGCCGGTTGTTCGATGCGGTAGCCAGCCTGCTGGGCCTGGCCGACCGGGCCAGCTACGAGGGCGAGGCCGCCCTTTACCTGGAACAATTGGCCACCCAGGCTTATGCCGCTAGCCCGGTTTTGCCCGCCCCGTTCCCCGTGCGCCTCCAGCCCGATGGCCAAGTGGCCACCCGACCCTGGGCGGAAAGTTTACTGGTCGCCTTGGCTGAGGGACAACCCATCGCCCGGCTGGCCTTGCAATTCCACGTAACCTTAGTGGAAACCGTGAACGAGGTAGCCCAAAACCAGCAAGTGGGCCACTTGGCATTTAGCGGCGGGGTTTTCCAAAATGCCCTGCTGGTGGACTTACTGGAACAACGCTTGGCCCCAGCGCACACGTTGTACTTCCACCATCAATTGCCCCCTAACGATGAAAACATCGCCCTGGGCCAGTGGGCTTGGTGGCAAGGTCAGACTCATTTATACTAAAATGACTTAATGATTGCCTGATTAAATAATTGCTCTCCTGGTTTATCAATTGTTTACAACATCAGGAACACGCAACGCTTATTTGATTCTGGTATAAGTTGTCGCAACCGCTCACCGGGGCTTATGCCCACTGGTGGGGTTTCGGAGCCAAGTGCGAAGCTTTTTGAGGGCACAATTTTGCAGCAAGTACACCTGATGTGAAAGAGGTCAATTCTATCGCCCCAACATCAAACCGCCTGGCCAATAAACCGGCGGTGCAGGGCCAACACCTGGGGGATGAGCATCTGCTGGCCGTCGTTGTGGATCACCCACTGGGCCAGGGCTATTTTCTCGGCTTCGGGCATTTGCTTGGCCATGATGGCCAGTACCTCCTCCCGGCTGCGCTGGGGGTCGCGGGCCAGTACGCGGGCCAGCCGGGTCTCGTCGGGCGCGGTTACCACCACCAGGCCGTCGAGTTCCCGGTGGCCGCCCGTCTCGATGAGCAGGGCCGCTTCTTTGAGGGCATAGGGCACGGTGGCGGGCAGGCTTTGCAGCCACGCGCGGGTATCGGCCCCCACGCGCGGGTGCACCAGGGCGTTGAGGGCCAGGCGTTCGGTTTCTTGGGCAAACACCCGCTGGGCCAGGTAACGGCGGTCGGGTGCGCCGTCGGGCAGGTAGGCGGCCTCCCCAAACCGCGCGGCGATTTGGGCTTTCAGCTCGGCATCGTGGGCAATGAGCCACTTGGCCCGGGTGTCCGCATCGTACACGGGGGCGCCCAGGGCCTGGAAAATGCGGCAAACGACGCTTTTACCGGCTCCGATCCCGCCGGTTATTCCAATTTTCAGCATATTTGACAGGGAGTTGGGCTGGTTCCAGGCTCAAAAACCGATAGCCGGGCGGCAGTTCAACGCAGGGCGGCAGCGAGGCGGCCCCGCGCTCCAAATACCTAAACTCGGCCCAAACTTTGAACGCTTGGGGCGGGGCCGGTTCGGCCGAGGCCGGGGCGAGGTAGCGGAGGCGGGCCTGACCCTGCTGGAGGGTAACCGACGAGTCGGCGGGGAAGCCCTGGGCTACTACCGGCACCAAGGTTTCGCCCTGGCGGAACGGCTGGGCATCCAGGCGCACCTTCACTTTGTCGACATGGGGGGTGAGCAAGTCCGGGTAAGGGATTTGCAATGGCAGGTCTTCACTAAAAAAGTTGGCACTGAGCGTGTGGCCCCCAAAATCGACCGCCAGCCAGGCGGGCAAACTGTCCAGTAGGGCGGCAGGCCCGCTCAGCTCCACGCGGGGCGGGGCTACCATTACGGGGCCAGTGGGCAGGTAGCCGTTTTCGCTGGCCAGTTCGGCCGGGCGGGCCACCACCTTAAACGTGCGGGTTTTTAGCCAGTCGTACCTAAACCACACCGTGTCGGGCACGAAACCCAACACGGTGAGGTCGTTTAACTGACTGTCCAACAAAACTTTATTGGAGCGGGGCAACCAAAACCGCTGGCCCACCGGCTGGTTGATCCGCACCTCGAGCGGCCGGAGGTCCCAGCCCACAAACCGGCGGAGTAGGCTCCACCCAGAGCCGCTCACCCGCACGCGCAAGCTCATGGGCGGGGCCTGGATGGGCACCACGGCACGCTTGGCGTTTACGCTAAATTGCAGCGGGTAATCAATGGCGTACTCGTGGGTTTTGTTGAGGGCGTTGAACACCCACACAAACACGGCCAGCACCACGCAGGCAACAATGGCCCGCCAGTCCCACTGGCGGATGCCCCGCACGGGGGCCAGCAACCATTGCCAACTTACCGACGGGGCCGCCATGAGGGCTTAGGCGTCTTTAGTGGCCGACTGCACCGCCTTGGTGCTCTCAAAGGAAATGGCACTTTTTTCGTACCGCAGGCGCACGCCTTTGTCGGCCTCGATCACCACGGTGCGCGCCTCCACGGCCACTACTTTGCCGTGCAGGCCGCCCACGGTTACTATTTTGTCGCCCTCTTTGAGGTTGTTGCTGAAATTGGCCTGCTCTTTTTGCTTGCGCTGTTGGGGGCGGATCATGAAAAAGTAAAAGATGCCCACAATACCCCCGATGAACAACAACTGGGTCAACCAAGCTTGGCTACCGCCACCGGCCTGTAATAAAATAAATAACATAAAAAGATGGATGTTTAAGATAACGGGCCGGGCGGCCGGATGGAAGTTAGGCCGGGCCAGCGGGCAAAGGTAGGGTTTTTCTGGGCAAGAAAACGCCGTTTTACCCTCCCGAAGTCCCGCCTCGGGGCGGGGTTGATCCGTTGCTCGCAAAGACGCAGAGACGCTAAGAAAAAGGGATTGCCCTTAACGCGGGGGCGGGGTTGATCCGTTTAAAAAGAGTTGCTCGCTAAGATGCAGGGACGGTAAGAAAAAAGGGATCACCCTTGACGCGGGATAGCCCTGAGGTTATCCGTTCAAAAATGTTTCTCGCAAAGACGCAGAGACGCTAAGAAAAATTGGTAACAAAAGCCACCGGCGTAGGGGTGGGCCTTGTGCCCGCCCTGGTGGCCAATGAACGTCCGTCTTCCACCACTCCCAGGGGCTATCGCCCACTGGTAGGGGCGCCAGACCTGGTACGAAGCTTTTATCAATAAGGCCATGATCGGCCCCATACTTTGGCCAAGCCGAGAAATCCCAGAAGATTGGTCGCTTGACGGCCCAAACCAGTAATGTGCAAAAAACGCCTAACCCGAAGGCCGCTTGAGGTCGCGGTCTTTCCACCACATTTGGCGGCTGAGCCAAAAGTAAACGAACACGATGGGGTTGAAAATGAGCACATACGCTTCGTAAACGGGCAAAAAGGGCAGCAGGTGGGCCTGGTGGGTGCGTACGGCGAAAAACCCGGCCACCAAGCTCTGGAACCCGAACCGGCCCAGCCAAACGCCAACGGCCCAGGGCCAGCCCAGCCCCCACCCCAGGGGCCATAACCAAAGCCCTAGCAAGCCATTAGCCAGCAACAAAACCAACCAGGGCCAGGCCAACAATTGCCAGGCCCCGGCAAACCACCGCTGGCGTTGGCGCAACAAGGCCCGCCCGTGGGTAAGCGCACGCCCGCGAGCCACAATGCCGGGGTGGCTCAGTTGGCAAAAGCCCCACCCCTGCCCCACCATGGCTTGGAAAAGCACCAGGTCCTCGGTAACGGAAAACGGAAGGGCTTCGTAGCCGCCCACTTGCTGGTAAGCGGCCCGGCGATAGGCCATGTTGCTGCCCAGACTGCACAGCGGCAGCCCCAGCCAGGCAGCCAGTTGCACCTGGCCTAGGGCCACCAACCAATCCACGGCTTGCAGGCGGGCGAGCAGCCCAGCACCTTCCAGGGCGGTGAAGCCGGTTACAATGCCTGTTCGGGGGCCAAAAGCGGCCACCATTTGGCCGATCCAGGTGGGCGGCACGGCAGTATCGGCATCGGTAATGAGCAATAGCTCACCTTGGGCTACCGCCGCCAACTGTTTGATTACGTTGGCTTTGGCTTGGGCATTGCCCTGGGCAGGTTGCATGGGCAGCACCCGGTAAACGGCCTGGCGCGGGGCGAGCAGTTGGCCAATAAACTGCTGGGCCAAGGCCCCGGTGCCGTCGGTGGACTGGTCGTCGCCGATGAGGACTTCCACGGGGCAGGCCCAGGTGGTTACCGCCGCGTCGATGGCCGCCAAACAGCGGAGCAGGTTCGGGGCCTCGTTGCGCACGGCCAGCAATACGGAAACTTGCATCCGCAAAGTTGCGGGGCCAGGGGCAAAACTCCCGCTGGTTAGCGAGGTTCGGCGGGGTGGGCCAGCAGGTAGGCGGCCAGGGCTTCCAGCAGCCGGTGGTGGCCGCTTTCCAGCTCGGTATGCCGGGCGGTGGGCATGGTTTTGAGCCAACTGGCCAGGTGCGGGGTGCGCACCAGCCAGTCGTGCGTGCCCGTGAACCCGCGCACCGGGGTGCGGTGCTGCTGGGCCAACTGGGCCACTTGGCGCAGGTCCGGCTCCAGGTGGCGGTGGAGCATCCAGGTGCGGTACACGCGGGCGCGCAACTCGGGGCGGCTCATTTGCTGCTCGGCCAGGCGTAGCAGGTTGGGGGGCAGCCACTGCCAGCGGCGGGCCAGCCCCACCGCCCGGTGGAACAGGTTGGTTTGGGGGGCCGTTATGTACCGGAACAGCCCGTGCAGCGGTGGGTAACGGGTAGCCAGGCGATACCAGGCATTAGGCTGGATACCGTCGGGGGCCACCAGCCACAGGCGGCCCACCTGCGCGGGCAAAAAGGCGTAGGTAAACAAGGCCAAGCGGCCACCCAGCGAGTAACCCAGCAGGTCGAACTGCGCCAACCCCTGCTGGGCCAACCAGGCGGTGAACAACCGCCGCCATTGGGCCGGGCCTAAGCCGTGCAACGAACCTGACCAGTGGCTTTGGCCGTGGAAAAACAGATCGGGGCAATAAAGCGTGTGCTCAGGAAAAGCCGGGACCAGGCGGGCAAAGGCATCGCCAGAGAGGCCAAACCCGTGCAAGGCCACCAACGCCCGGGGGCCTTGGCCAAAGCGGTGGGTGTGCAGGTGATAAGGCGGCAAACCGGCCAACACTACACGCCTTCGGCCACCACGGTTTTTACTTGGTCGGGCATCATGCGGCGCAGCAGGTTCTCGATGCCCGCTTTGAGCGTGATGGTGGACGACGGACAGCCGCTGCACGAGCCTTGCAAAAACACCTTGACGGTGCCCGTCGCTTCGTCGTAAGCGTTGAGGCTGATGTTGCCGCCGTCCATTTCCACGGCGGGGCGGATGTACTCGTCCAGAATTTCCTTGATTTTGCGCACCGTTTCGCTGTCGTTGTCCTGGCCGGGGGCAACGGGGTCATCGGCCAAGCCGCTGAACACTTCGTGCCCTTCTTCCAAATAATTTTTAAGAAAATGGCGCACCACGGGCACTTTTTCCGACCAATCGGCGGCGGGATCCTTGGTAACAGTTACAAAGTTTTTGGTGATGAACACCCGGCGCACAAAATCGTACTTGAACAGTTCTTGGGCCAAGGGCGAGTCGGTGGTTTGGCCCGCCTCGGCGTAGTCGCGCAGAAAGTCGTCGTCCGGGGCCAGCATGGTGTTCACCACAAACTTCATGGCCTCCGGGTTAGGCACGGCCTCGGTGTACACCGTGATCAATTTTTTGTAAAGTTGATCCGCATTATATTTTACTTCCATGATTTTCAAGAGATTGGGTGGATAAATGGCCCCACAGGGCTAACAAGTGGAAAGTTTGAATAAACCTCTTTTGATAAATCGCTTAGGAGCGCACAGTGTTTTAATTCAATCTAAATAAGTTTAGCAAAGATAATCATGGAAAACCGAAGGAAACATCTCGTGTAAGCAAAACCACCCGTAAGTTTGGGCTGAGCAGATTTTCACCCATTACAACCCATTTTTTGTGAAAACATCCCCACTTCCCCTCCTTTTTTGCCTGGCCTGGGCCTTTTTGGGCTGCCAAAACCGGGAAAAGGCCGACCTTTTGCTGCTGAACGGGCACATTTACACCGCCAATGCCCGCCAGGAATTTGTGGAAGCCCTGGCCGTGCGCGAGGGCAAGATCGTGGCCGTGGGCCGGGCAGCCGACCTGACGGCGCGCTACACCGCCGCCCAAACCCTGGACCTGCAAGGCCGCGCCGTGCTGCCGGGCCTGCACGATGCCCACGTCCACCCCATTGGCGGGGCGGCCCAACTGGCCACTTGCCAACTGAGCGGGCTCAACAGCCAACCCCACCGCCCCGTGGGTGCGCGGGCGGGGCTGGGAACTGTTCGTGTTCCCGCCCGACGGCAACCCCACCCGGCAGTTCCTGGACAGCCTGGTGCCCGACCGGCCGGTGTACCTCACCTCGTGGGACGGCCACTCGGCCTGGGTCAACTCCCAGGCGCTGGCCCTGGCTGGCCTTACCCGCCAAACGCCCGACCCGCCCCAGGGCCGCATCGAGCGCGACCCGCGCACCGGCGAGCCTTCGGGCACATCGAGCGCGACCCGCGCACCGGCGAGCCTTCGGGCACCCTGCGCGAGGCGGCGATGGGGCTGGTGGCCCGCCTGCTGCCGCCCGCCCCGCCCGACCAGGCGGCCCAGCACCTGGCCCAGGCGGTGCAACTGCTCAACCAACTGGGCATCACCTCCTGGGTGGACGCTTCGGCCACCCGCGAGCACCTGCGCGCCTACGCCCAGGCCCACGCCCAAGGCAAGCTGACCGTGCGGGTGGTGGCCTCGCTGGCCCTGGGCCTCAACGGCGTGCCCGACCTGCCCCGGCTGGACAGCCTGCGCCAAGCCTACACCAAAGACGAGTTCCTGCGGGCCAACTCGGTCAAGATTTTTGCCGACGGCGTGCCCGAGGCCCACACCGCCGCCCTGCTGGAACCCTACGCCGACCGGCCCAACGACCGGGGCATCCTCAACTACCACCCCGACTCGCTGCGCCGCTACTGCCAACTGCTGGACCGG
>JALONO010000111.1 GCA_025454895.1 Bernardetiaceae bacterium | reverse complement strand
TAGCTCACGGTGCTGCCCGGCTCGATGGGCTGGGTGGGCCGCACCAGCACCAGCGAGCCATCGGGCCGCTGGGCGGTGAGGATCATGCCCTGCGAGGTGATGCCCCGCAGTGGCCGGGGGGCCAGGTTGGCCACGAGCATCACCTGCTGGCCCACCAGGTCCTCCGGGGCGAAGTACTGGGCAATGCCGCTCACCACGGTGCGCTGGTCCAGCCCGGTGTCGAGGGTGAGTTTCAGTAGTTTGTCGGCTTTGGGCACGCGCTCGCAGGCCAGCACGGTGGCCACGCGCAGGTCCAGCTTGGCAAAGTCGTCGTACACGATCTCGCTTTTGGCGGCGGCCAAAGCCGGGGCGGGGGTGGCCGGGGTAGTGGTTGCGTCCATCTTGGTAGCTTGTAATTTGGCAATTTGGCGTTCAATATCAGCATCTTCCACCTTTTGGAAGAGCAAAAACGGCTCGTTGAGGGGGTGCCCGGTCGGCACTACCAACGGCTCTTGCCAGGCGTAGCGGGTTTGGGGCAGGTTCAGCATCTTAAAAATTTTCTGGGCCGTTTCCGGCAAAAAGGGCTGGCAGAGCACGCCCAGGTGGGCGGCCAGCAACAGCGCGTTGTGGAGGGCTTCGGCGGCCTGGGCCGGGTCGGTTTTCACGGTTTTCCAAGGCTCGGTTTCGGTGAGGTACTTGTTGCCCGTGCGGGCCAGGTCCATCAGCGCGAACAGCCCCGCCTTGAACTTGAAGTTGGCCAGGTGCTGGTCCACCGCGTCGTAGGCCTGCTCGGTGGCCAGTTGCAGGGCCGGGTGGGTAAACGCCAGGGCCTGGCTGGTTTGCCCGCCCAAAAACTTGTGCATGAGCACCACCGTGCGGTTCACGAAGTTGCCCAAAATGGCCACCAGCTCGCTGTTCACCCGGGTTTGATAGTCTTTCCAGGTAAACTCGCTGTCGGCGGTTTCCGGGGCGATGCTGCCCAGCACGTAGCGGAGTTCGTCGGTGCGGCCGGGCAGTTCGTCCAAGTATTCGTGCAGCCACACCGCCCAGTTGCGCGAGGTGGACAGTTTGTCGCCTTCCAGGTTCAAAAATTCGTTGGCGGGCACGTTATCGGGCAAAATGAACTCGCCGTGGGCCTTGAGCACAATGGGGAAAATGAGGCAGTGGAACACGATGTTGTCCTTGCCCACAAAATGGAGGAGGCGGGTTTCGTCGCTTTTCCAATAGTCTTCCCAGTTTTTGCCGTTTTGTTCGGCCCAGGCCCGGGTGGCCGAAATGTAGCCAATGGGCGCATCGAGCCACACGTACAGCACCTTGCCCGCCGCCTCGGGCAGCGGCACGGGGATGCCCCAGTCCAGGTCGCGGGTCATGGCGCGGGGTTGCAGCCCGCCCTCGATCCAGGAACGGCACTGGCCGTACACGTTGGCCTTCCACACGTCTTGCTTCTCTTTTAAAATCCATTCGCGCAGCCAAGGCTCGTACTCGTTGAGCGGCAGGTACCAGTGTTTGGTAACGCGGAGCACCGGGGTGGTGTTGGTCAGGGTGGAGCGGGGGCTGATCAACTCGCTGGGGCTGAGCGTGCTGCCGCAGCGCTCGCATTGGTCGCCATAGGCCCGTTCGTAGCCGCACTTGGGGCACGTGCCCATAATGTAGCGGTCGGCCAAAAACTGCTGGGCCTGCTCGTCGTAATACTGTTCGCTGGTTTGCTCCGTGAACTTGCCTTGCTGGTGCAGCCGGGTAAAAATCTCCTGCGAGGTTTGGGTGTGGATGGCCTCGCTGGTGCGGTGGTAAATATCGAACGACATCCCGAACCGCGCAAACGCCTCCTTGATTTGCGCGTGGTACTTATCGATGATCTGGCGCGGGGTAATGCCCTCTTTTTTGGCCCGCATGGTAATGGCCGCCCCGTACTCGTCGCTGCCGCACACGTACACCACCTCCTCGCCCTTGAGGCGCAGGTAGCGGGCGTAGGTATCGGCGGGCAGGTAAGCCCCGGCCAAATGGCCGATGTGCAGCGGCCCGTTGGCATAAGGCAGGGCCGAGGTAATCAGGTGGCGTTTGTATTTCTTGGTCATAACAAAAAGGTGGTTGGAGCCGCCGGGCGCTCCACACCAAGGGGCAAAAGTGATGCTTTCTGGGCAAAAACCGAGGCGGCCTCCCTGGGCGTGCGCCCTTGTTTGTTTTGGGTTTTTCGGCGCCGGGGCTGGGTAGTTTTCATAGGTGGGCGCGGTGCGGCACCCTCCACGGTGCGCGTTCGCTCCCGTGCGCGGGCGGGTGGGCACGTGGCCAGCTTGCGCGGCCTGCGCCCACCCGCCCGCGCACCTGGGGGCCCTGCCCCAGCGTTCCGGTCGCCGGGCGTTGAACCGGCATCGCCCCGGCACTGCCTGTCGCCCTTACACAGAGACTGGGCCAATTAACGATATAGCGAACGAGCGCGACCAGTTTCTACCAAGACCTAATGGAGGCTTAAGACAGTTATTTTAGGTCAATGGTAATGACCTTTGAGTGAATACACCACAACACCTCACCTTCAACCTGATAAATAAAGTGGTGTTCGGCGTTAATCCGACGAGACCATTTGCCAGCCAGGGCATGTTTTAGGCCCTCGGGCTTACCAATGCCTTGGAAAGGGTTGGCCAAAATGGCCTCGGTAAGCTTGGCTATTCTTTTGAGGACTGGCTTGTTGCCCGTGGCGATCCAGAAGTCAAGATGTTCTCGTGCCTGTGGGGTGAAAACTATTTCCATAACGCATTCAGCTCATCAAGGGTCATTTTAATGCCCTTGCCCGCTTTTAGGTCTTCCTCCCCGGTTCTTATCATGTCGATAAACGCGGGGTTGTAGGCCGCCGGGGTATCCTCCTCAAATTTGATGTCCAGTGCCACCATAAAAGCTCTCAGGGCCTTTATCTGCAAGGCATCCACCGGGTGAACTTTGATAGTAATAGGTTCCATACTAAGGTATTAAAATTAGTGAGGAGGGCTTTAGGTCAGGGTCTGCCCCAAAATCCTTATCAAATTTAAGCCAATTGTTTGGCAAAACCAACCTTGGCCAGGGATGCCCTCGCGGGTACAAACCCACCTACCTCCCAAAAAACCGGGCCACCAACTGGGCTTGCACCGTGGCCATGCCCGTCGAGGCGCGGTCGGTGATCATGGTGAGGTTGCGGTGGCCTTGCACCGGAGCCAGGTGCGGGTCCACCACCCACTTGGGCACGGGGGCGGGCACTACGTCCAGCAGCCCGGCGGCCGGGTACACCTGCAACGAGGTGCCCACCACCACCAAAGCGTCGGCCTGGGCGCACAGCGCGGCGGCGGGCTCGATCATGGGCACGGCCTCGCCAAACCACACGATGTGCGGGCGCAATTGCGAGCCGCGCGGGCAGCGGTCGCCCAGGGCAATGTCGCCCTCAATGGGGAAAACCGTCGTTTCGTCGGCCACTCCCCGCATCAAAAACAGGCTGCCGTGCAAGTGCAGCACCTGGGCCGATCCGGCTTTTTCGTGCAGGTTATCCACGTTTTGGGTAATCACGGATACCTGGAAATGGGCCTCCAAGTCTTTGATAATCAAATGGGCGGCGTTAGGCTGTACGGCCTTGGCCGCCCGCCGCCGTTGGTTGTAGAAGTCGAGCACCAGGGCGGGGTTTTTGCGCCAGCCCTGGGGCGAGGCCACTTCCATGATGTCGTGGCCCTCCCACAGCCCGCCAGCGTCCCGGAACGTAGGGATGCCGCTCTCCGCGCTCACCCCCGCGCCCGAAAGCACCACCAAATGCGGTTTCGCGTTCATCGGTTGGTTTGGAATAAGGTTTGTTATCGAGTTAATGTTGTAATTTACACCCCTTTCACAATGGCGAACTCGATGCGAAAGTTCAATTACGCCGCCCTTTTTTTGCTTGGGGGCTTGATGGCGTTTCGGCCGGCAGCCCCGCGCGGGCCTGCGCGCGTGCACCCGTGCGACGTGTTTGGGGTGATCCACATTTCCAAAGATCCGTACCTGGCCCAGTTTAGGGTGTTTGTGGAAACCGAGGCCGACTACCGGGCCGATGTGATCGTGTTCAAGGAAAACAACCAGCTCTACGCCGACCGACAGGGCATTTGGTTCGTTACCGACAAGCGGGGCTTTGCTACCTACACGGTGGCCTACGTAACCGACCGCTCCCAGGCCGATTTTATCGTCTATTTTACGGAGAAGGAAAACTTTGCCGGGTGCAACCGGCGGTAAGGGCCAGTAAACCGAGCTGGTTGGGGTAAAACTAGAGCAGGGTTTTCCGGGCCCAAAGGTGATCAGCCCGTGTGCATGTCGTCCTGGGTCGGCTGAAAATATTCAAAGCCACGCAGAATAGTTAGCACAACAATTATTGATTTATCTTTACGGTTAGCCTCAAAAACCAATAGAACCCATGCCCATTTACCATAAACTTGGCCAATTGCCGCCCAAGCGGCACACTCAGTTCGAGAAACCCAGTGGTGGGTTCTACTACGAGCAATTGTTTGGTACCGAGGGATTTCATGGCATGTCGGCCTTGCTTTACCACCTGAACCGCCCCACCATGGTGCGCGAAATCTTGCGTAGTTACTCCGTGCAACCGCAGGCCGCCGTGAGCCACAACCTCACGGCCCGCCGCCTGCTGGGGTTCCAAGTGGCCCCCCAGCCCGACTATCTGGAGAGCCGGGTGCCGCTCATGTTCAACCACGACTGCATGATCGGTGTGGCCGCGCCCACCCAGAGCCTGCGCAGCTACTTCTATAAAAATGCCGATGCGGACGAACTGCTGTTCGTCCACCAAGGCCAGGGCACGCTGCGCACTTTGCTGGGCAACATCGATTTTGCCTACGGCGACTACCTGCTCATCCCCCGGGGCATGATCTACCAAATCGATTTTGCCGGGGCCGACAACCGCCTGCTGTACCTGGAAAGCACCAGCCCCATTTACACCCCCAAGCGTTACCGCAACTGGTTTGGCCAACTGCTGGAGCACTCCCCTTTTTGCGAACGCGACTACAAACTGCCCACCCACTTGGAAACCCACGACGAAAAGGGCGATTTCTTGCTCAAAATCAAGAAACAAGGGCAAATGCACGAGGTGGTGTACGCCTCCCACCCGTTCGACGTAGTGGGGTGGGACGGCTACAATTTCCCCTACGGCTTTAGCATCCACAATTTTGAGCCGATTACCGGGCGCGTGCACCAACCCCCGCCCGTACACCAAACGTTCGAGACCAGCCAACTGGTGGTGTGCTCGTTTTGCCCCCGGCTGTACGACTACCACCCCAAGGCCGTGCCCGCGCCTTACAACCACAGTAACATCGACTCCGAGGAAGTGCTCTATTATGTGGACGGCGATTTTATGAGCCGCAACGACGTGGAGCGGGGCATGTTCACGCTGCACCCTGGGGGCATCCCCCACGGGCCAGCCCCGGGGGCTATGGAGCGCAGCCTAGGCAAAACCGAAACCAAGGAACTGGCCGTGATGATCGACACCTTTAGGCCACTCATGCTCACCCCGGCCGCCCTGGCCATCGACGACGGCAGGTATTACCGCTCGTGGTTGGAGTAAACGCCTCCGCAACGTGGGCCTCGGCCGCCCATGCCTGTTAAAATAATGGCTGGCTAAGGTTTTGTCAGATAAAAGACCAACCTTTAAGCCTGCATTTGCTGCGTTAAATATGAAAATAGCTGGCGTTAAAATCCCTCGGGTGCGGGTGGCGGGCGTGAAAATGCCCCGTTTGAAAAGGCTTCGCCTGCTCCGTAAAGACCCTTTTGGGAATTTTTTACTGCTCAAGCGGGCCCTTATGGGGGTGTTTGCCGTGGGCACGTATGCCCGCCTCAATATTTTGAACAAGCTCAAAATTGAGGGCACCGAGCACCTGGACGACCTGCCCGTGAACAACGTGTTGTTCATCTCCAACCACCAAACGTATTATGCGGATGTAATTGCCCTCTACCACATTTTTTGTAGCGTTAAGTGGGGCTTCAAAAACAGCATCCGGTTCCCGGTATATTTTATGCTGCCGAGGGTCAAAAACTTTTATGTGGCGGCCGAGGAGACCATGAAGGAGAGCGGTTTTTTGCCCCGGATGTTTTCCTATGCGGGGGCCATTACCGTGAAACGCTCGTGGCGCAGCAAGGGGCAAGACGTGCAGCGCGGCCCCGACATGCAGGCCCCCGACAAAATCCGCCAGGGGCTGCAATATGGCTGGGTGGTTAATTTTCCGCAAGGTACCACCAAGCCGTATGCCCCTATCCGCAAGGGTACCGCCCACATTATCAAGCAGTTTAACCCCATTGTGGTACCCGTGGTGATCAACGGTTTCCGGCGGGCGTTCGACAAAAAGGGCCTGCGCCTTAAAAAGCGCGGCACCACGCTATCGGTCAAATTCAAAAAGCCGATGGTATTTGACGAAAGTTGGACGGTGGATCAAATCCAAGAAGAAATTGCCAAGCTGATCGAGCAAGTGCCGCCGCCGGGACTGCTCGACGACACCCCTCCGCCCACGGGCGAGGCTTGAGCCGGTTAGTAGTTCATGTTTACTTGTAACTTCTTCTCCGAGCCTTCTAAGTTAAACTTCGCGTCCTCGTATTTGGGCGGGCCGAAGCTGTTTTTGGCATTGTTCGAAGCCGCGTAACCCTCCTTGGGGATGCCCAACATATTGGTAGCCAATTTGCCGTCGCCGTCCTCGTCGTGCATAAGCGACAAGGCGTACTCGCCCGGTGGCACGTTATTGAACGTGATCACGGCCTTTTTGCCCGTAATAATGGCCTTGGCTTTTTGCACCGCCTTGTCGGCCTTGCCCGGAAAACCGTCTTTCCCCTTGAACAACGAGATCAGCACCTCGCCCTTGTCGTTGCGGAGGCCGTTTACTTCAACCACTAATTTTCCGGTGGCCTGGGCCAACCCCAACCGCCCCACTAAAATCAAAAAAAACAGGATGACTAATTTTTTCATGCTTTGATTATGCGATTGGGTGGCGGATGATTTCTTTGGATGGAAATAAGACTTTTGGCGGTCGGACTTGTCCATAACCGTTATTAGTGAGTAAAAGACGAAGAAAGCAGGCCGAAGGTTGCTTGCGCTTGCTCACTTTAAGCAACGTGGCTACTTTTGTAGGAAGGTGGCCCGTCCACTGCAGGCCAGTGAACGGGCTAACCGTTGCCAACGGTTCCCTGGATAGTCATTTTTTTCGGGATGGGTTCCAATCGATGCGCTCCACCCGTTAGCCTTTTTGAATTTATGAAAATGGTTTTTGAGAATCTCCTCCTAGAAATTGACCAGGGCGTGCTCACCATCACGCTCAACCGCCCGGAAAAGCGGAACGCCCTTAACCACCGCACCATGTCGGAACTGGAAGGAGCTTTCCACTTGGCGTACCATGACCAGGCCGTAAAGGCGGTAATTGTGACCGGGGCGGGCGACAAAGCGTTTGTGGCCGGGGCCGATATTGCGGAAATTGCCGAGCTTGACCCGCACACCGGGGTGGCGTTCGCCAAAAAAGGCCAAGCCATTTTTGCCCAAATCGAGCACTGCCCCAAGCCCGTGATCGCGGCCGTGAACGGCTTTGCCCTGGGCGGCGGCTGCGAACTGGCCATGGCCTGCCACCTGCGCGTGGCCACCGAGAACGCCAGTTTTGGCCAGCCCGAAGTAAACCTGGGCATTTTGCCCGGTTATGGCGGCACCCAGCGGCTTACCCAGCTCATTGGCAAAGGCAAGGCCCTGGAGCTAATGCTCACCGCCGATTTGATCCCGGCCTCGCAAGCCCTAGCCCTGGGCCTGGTCAACCACGTGGTGCCCGCCGCCGACTTACTGCCCAAATGCCACGAGTTGCTAGGCAAAATCATGGCCAAAGCCCCCGTGGCGGTGGCCCAAGTGATCAAGAGCGTGAACGCCGTTTTTGGCACCGAGGGCTACCAAGCCGAGGCCAATGGCTTCTCTGTTTGCTGTCAAACTGCTGATTTTAAGGAAGGTACGCAGGCTTTTTTAGAAAAGCGCAAGGCTAATTTCCAAGGCCATTAATCCCAACGGAACAAAATGCACTAGCCCAGGGTTACTATTGGGCTTAGTTTTTTGGATCAAACTTTTTGCCCTATGGCTCACCATTGCCCGGCGGCTCCCAACGTAAAAGTCCTCAGCCACGACTTTTGGATGCCGCAACTGCACCGCTCGCGCCGCATTTGGCTGTACCTCCCGCCTGACTACGCCACTTCGGGCCGCGATTATCCGGTGATTTATATGCACGACGGTCAGAATTTGTTCGACGACCACGCCTCGTTTTCCGGGGCCTGGCACGTGGACAAAACCTTGAACCGGCTGCACGCCAAAAACGACTACGGGGCCATCATCGTGGGCATCGATAACGGGGGCGAGCACCGCCTGGCCGAGTATTCGCCGTGGGCGCGGGCGCGCATGGGCGGGGGCCAAGGTAGCCAGTACGCTGATTTTGTGGCCCTTACCCTCAAACCCTACATTGACCACCACTACCGCACCTTGCCCCAGCGCGAGCACACCTGCACTTGGGGTAGCTCCATGGGCGGGCTGATCTCGTTTTACCTGGGCCTTAAATACGCCAATAAGTTTGGCAAAATCGCGGTGTTTTCGCCCGCGTTTTGGTTCAACAGCCCTAAAATTTATGACTGGGCCGCCCAACAACGCCATCACTGGCCCACCCAGGTGTACCTCATGGGCAGCCGCACCGAGAGCATTTACATGGAGCGCCACCTCCACCAAGCCGAAACCGTGCTGCGGCGCCTCGGTTTTGCCGACCAGGAACTGACCTTGCTTCTGCGCTCGCGCGGGGGGCACAACGAAAAGTTTTGGGGCAAAGAGTTTGTGCCTGCTTACAAGAAGCTGTTTGGCGGGCCAGTGCCCAAAGACCTGCTAAAACAGCAATGGTACATGGACGAGGCCGCTTAGCGGGTTAAGCCGCCAACAGGCGCAGCGTAAAAGCCGCCCCCTTGCCTGGTTCGCTTTGGCAACTCACAGCTCCGCCCATGCTCTCGGCGTAGCGTTTTACAATGTAGAGGCCCAGGCCCGACGAAGCCTCGCCCGCCGTGGGGCGCGCGCTCAACTTTTGGAACTGCCCAAATAGCTTGGGAAAATCTTCCGGCTTGATGCCCGGCCCCTCATCCCGCACGGTGGCTACTGTTTGGCCGTCGGTTTTGACAAGTTCGAGGTAAACATTCTTGCCTAGTGGCGAAAATTTAATGGCGTTCGAGAGCAGGTTCTCCAGGATTTTTTGGGTGAAATGGTAGTCGGCATGAGCCAGGTACGTAGCCTCTTCGGCCTGGATTTGCAACCGGATTTGCTTGTTGGCGGCTTCTTGGGTAGTCCGTTCGGTTACCGTGCGCATCACTTTCAACACATCGATGGTTTCCAGCTTGGGGTTGATTTCTACCGTATTGGCCGCCTGCCAACTGAGCAGTTGGTTAACGGTGCTCAGCGTATCGTCAGCAATTTGCCTGATCATCAGTAGGTTATCAGGGCTAGGAACCAGGTCGCCGTCCAAATTAAGGTCGGCAATGGTGCGGATGTTGCCCAGCGGGGTGCGCAAATCGTGGGTGATCACGCCCATGAGGCGGGTTTTTTCGCGGTCCAGGGTTTCCAAGGCCTCGTTTTTGGCCGCCAGTTGCTGGTTTTGTTGGGCCAGCAACCGGTTGGTTTGCCGCCGTTGGTGCAACTGGCGGTACAGCAGCCCGGCCACCACCAACACAAACAAAAACATCAGCCCGGCCAAGCCCAGCCAAAGATTTCGCTGGTTGAGTTTTACTTCTTGCAACTGGTTTCTCTGTTCCAATTTGCCAATGGTGTAGCGGGTGGCTTGATCTTGCAAAGCCCGCGTTTTCTCGATCGTTACCAGGCTGTCGTTGAGATTTTTATGAAGTTTAAGCCATTGTACTTGACCCGCTAGGTTGCCCATGGCCGAGTCGAGGCGGAACATCATCCAATAGGCCACTAGCACACTTTGCCGCCGGTTGGATGCCCGGCCTTCGGTCATCAGGTCGGTTGTAGCTTGGCGCGCCGAGTCGAGTTTGCCCTGCCCCAGGTAACAAAGGGCCAGGTTTTGCCGCAAGGTGGCTTCCGCATACTTAAAATCGGGTTTTTGCTTGATGGCCAGGGCTTGCCTTCCGTAGTGTAAGGCTCTTTCAAAATTATTTTGCTTCCGAAAATGGGTACACAACAAAGTGAGTGGCGTAATGGCCAGGTCTGATTTGCCGGCCTGGCGGAATAAGTCCACCGCTCGGGTCAGTTCGATGATCGCTTCGCCATCGTTAGGCTTGGTTAGGCTGAACAGATTGCCCATTTGGGTGGTCAAATTGGCCTCTTCCACCAGCAGCCCGGCTTGCTGGGCCAAGGTTTTGGCTTGCCTTACTTGCTCAAAAGCCGCCTCGTAGCGTTTTTTGGCAATCAAATGAGCTACCAAGCTGTAGGCCATGCCCACCACTTGCAAAGTATCGTTGAGGCCCTGCGCCACCTGGAACGCGCGGTTGTACAGGCTGTCCAATTGCTGGGAGCTGGTGTCGCCCGCGGTTTGGTAAAAGTTGGCTAGGTTGATCAACGCGGCGGCCTCTTGGCGGCTGGGCTTGTCGGACTGGTCGTACAACTTTACTGACTCCAAGTAGGCCGTGAGGGCCTGCTGAAAGTCGCCCATGTTTTTGTAGGCCAGCCCTTGGTTGTTGAGGCTGCGGGCCTCGCCGTTGAGGTCGCCCACGGTACGGTAAAGCTGCCGGGCAGTATCAAAATAGCTGAGGCTTTCTTTGAATAATTGTTGGCGCAGGTAATAAATGCCCGTTTCGCGGTAGGCCAGGGCCAGGTGGCCGCTATTGGGGGCGCAGGTTTTTAACTGGGCCAAGGCTTGCTCGAGTAGCGGCTTGGCCGAAGTAAACAAACCGGCCAAACTATGGGCGGCCCCGGCATTGCGCAGCGCTACGGCGGCGGGCTGGGCTTGGCCCAAATGCGAAAATTTTTGTTGGGCCTGCCGCGAAAGATGAAACGCGGTGTCCAGGCTGCCCTTGTGAAAGTTGATTTCGCCCAGGGCAAGCAAGGCCCAGGCCAGGCCCGGTTCATCGCCTTGGTTTTGGGCTTGTTGCCAGGCTTGCTGGGCCAATTCGAGGGCGGGTTGTGGCTGGGTTTCGTAAAGGGCTAGGGCCTGCTTAGCTTGGTTAATAGCGGATGACTGGGCCAGCACCCCAGCAATGGGGAAGAGGCTCAAGGTCAGTAGCCAGGCCCACATAAACCGACGGGAAAAGCAGCTCACGGATTATTTGTTGACAAAAAAGTGTTCGAAATTAGGAACTGGAACGCGGAAACAAAAATCGGTGGCCGGGCGGTTGGACAGATTTAATGTAAGATTGATAGCCAAATATCCGTTTAGGTTTTCAAGCCTTATCACCCTTTTAACACCCAAGCCAAACTAATAGGGAAATTGGCAATAATTTGTGATTTTAATTCACCTAGATTTTGTTTTGGAATTTCAAAACATTGATATTCAAATAATTAAGTTTACTTACATTACTTTGATCGGCTTATGGCTGCGATAAACCGGAGCTCAGTCCCAACCATTTAAATATAAAGGGCGTAAAAGATGAGCAATTTCAACTAAGTTGCTGATATTCAAATATTTAAAAATCCAAAACATGTTCTAAAATGAATGAATTATTTACTTGCGATCCTTACTTTTAGCGAAAGATTGGCTCGTATTTAACGCATTTAGAATAGCTTCCGTAACCTAACAAAAGAAAAAAGCCAAGGTCTAGCCAAGGCTTTTTCAATTATCTCGAACCAAAAGGCCCGTGCTATCAACGGTAAAGCCCCATTGGCTAAAACAGCGGCTCTTCGGTCATTTGCGGGGGCTGGGGCACGCCCATGAGCTTGAGGATGGTGGGGGCGATGTTGGCCAGTTTGCCGTTGGCCAGGGTGATTTTCCCCGCCAGGTCGTCGTCCACCAAAATGCAGGGTACCAGGTTAGTGGTGTGGGCCGTGTTGGGCGAGCCATCGGGGTTGATCATCATGTCGGCGTTGCCGTGGTCAGCGATGAGGATGGCGGCGTAGCCTTGGCTGCGGGCGGCTTCCACCACGGCCTGGGCGCAGCGGTCCACGGTTTCGCAGGCTTTTACGGCAGCGGCAAACACCCCGGTGTGCCCCACCATGTCGGGGTTGGCAAAATTGAGGCAGACAAAATCGGCACTGCGGGCCAGCAGTTCGGGCACAATGGTGTTTTTGATGTCCTCGGCGCTCATCTCGGGCTGGAGGTCGTAGGTGGCCACCTTGGGCGAGGGGCACAGCAGCCGCCGCTCGTTGGCGAACGGTTCTTCGCGGCCGCCGTTGAAAAAGAAGGTTACGTGCGGATATTTCTCCGTCTCGGCAATGCGGATTTGGGTTTTGCCCGCCTGGGCCAGGGTTTCGCCCAGGGTGTTGTTGAGGTTTTCTTTGTCGTAAATGACGTGGACGTTCTGGAAAGTATCGTCGTAATTGGTCATGGTTACGTAGTGCAGGTCCAGCTTTTTCATGCCGTGCTCCGGCATATCGGCCTGGGTAAGCACCTGGGTAATCTCGCGGCAGCGATCCGTGCGAAAGTTGAAGCAGATCACCACGTCGCCGGGGGCGATGGTGCCAAACGGCTGGTCGTTCGCCCCCAGGCCCACCATCGGTTTAATAAACTCGTCGCCCCGTTCGTCTTGCGCGTAGGCCTCGGCGATGGCCTTGAGCGGATCAGTGAAGGTGCCGCCTTGGCCGTTCACCAGGGCATCGTAGGCGAGTTTTACCCGTTCCCAGCGTTTGTCGCGATCCATGGCGTAGTACCGGCCGCTGATGCTGGCAATGCGCCCGGTGGTTTTAGCCAGGTGGTTTTCCAGGTTTTTCAAATAACCGAGGCCGCTTTTGGGGTCGGTGTCGCGCCCGTCCATGATGGCGTGCACGTACACCCGGGCCAGCCCCTGTGCGTGCGCGATGCTGCACAGGGCTTTGAGGTGCTCGACATGGGAATGCACCCCGCCGTCGGACACGAGGCCCAGCAAATGCACCCGTTTGTGGTGGGCCTTGGCGTATTGGAGGGCTTTCACCAAAGCGGGTTCCTGGTCCAGGGTATGTTCGCGCACGGCCTTGTTGATCCGGGCCAGCTCTTGATAGACCACCCGGCCCGCGCCAATGTTCATGTGCCCCACCTCGGAGTTGCCCATTTGGCCCTCGGGCAGGCCCACGGCCTCGCCAAAAGTGAGCAGGGTGCTGTGCGGATAGCGGGCCACCAAGCTGTCGTAAAACGGGGTCTGGGCCGCGTCGATGGCCGATACGGCCGGATTGGTGGCAATGCCCCAACCGTCTAAGATCACCAGGATAACTCTCTTGTTCATGATGTAAGGGTTTGGCGGGCCGAATTTACAAGTAAAACCGGCCCAGCCGGGCGATTTTTTCGCCTAAGTGAGGTTAAAATTGAGCTACCGGAACTAACGCCTTAACGCCCTTTGCGGCGGATGGCACTTTTGGCGGCTTCCACCACATTTTGAGCTTTTAGCCCGTATTTGACCATCAGGGCCTCCGGGGTGCCGCTCTCGCCAAAGCGGTCGCGCACGCCCACCATCTCCACGGGCAGTGGCAGGTTACGGGCCAGTAGGCTAGCCACGGCATCGCCCAGGCCGCCGTAAATTTGGTGCTCCTCGGCCGTTACGGCGCAGCGGGTTTTCATCACCGAGGTCAGGATGGCCGCCTCGTCCAGCGGCTTAATGGTGTGGAGGTTGATAATTTCGGCCTCGATGCCCTGCTCGGCCAGCATTTCGCCCGCCTGGATGGCTTCCCACACCAGGTGGCCGGTGCAGAAGATGGACACGTCGGCCCCTTCGTTGAACAGCACGGCCTTGCCCACTTCAAAAACTTGGTCGGCGGGGGTGAAAATGGGCACCACCGGGCGGCCAAACCGCAGGTAAACGGGGCCGTGGTAGTCGGCAATGGCCAGGGTGGCAGCCTTGGTTTGGTTATAATCGCAGGGGTTGATCACCGTCATGTGGGGCAACATGCGCATCATGCCCATGTCTTCCAAAATTTGGTGGGTGGCCCCATCTTCGCCCAGGGTTACGCCCGCGTGCGAAGCGCAGATTTTCACGTTTTTGCCCGAGTAGGCGACCGACTGGCGGATTTGGTCGTACACCCGCCCGGTAGAAAAGTTGGCGAACGTGCCCGTGAACGGGATTTTGCCGCCGATGGTGAGGCCAGCGGCCAGGCCCATCATGTTGGCTTCGGCAATGCCGGTTTGGAAAAAGCGGTCGGGGAATTCTTTTTGGAAATCGCCCATTTTGAGCGAGCCGGTCAGGTCGGCACAAAGGGCCACTACGTTAGGGTTGCGACGGCCCGCTTCCAAAAGCCCGGCCCCAAAGCCGGAGCGGGTGTCTTTTTTTTCGGTAAAAGGGTATTTTTTCATTCCGATTTGATGATGTACACGTCCTCGCCGGGGCGTTTCATGCGGTATTTTTCCCGCGCAAACTTCTCTAGCAGCTTGGGGTTTTCGCGCATGGCTTTTTGCTCGGCCTTTAGTTGGCCAATGCCTTGCTCGTAAAAAGCGGCATCTTGGCTCAACTTCTCGATTTTTTGGCGGTGGAGGTATTGACTGTAAAAATTGTTGCTGTCAAAGAAAGCCATCCATACCAAAAAGCTCGCGGCAAAAATAACGTAGAAGTTATTGAGTTTGCCAGCCCATTTGCGAAGGTTCGTATTCATCGGAATAAGGTGCGGAATTAGTTTCAATCCATACTTTAACAATGGCAAAGTAAAGTATTGATTTTCAAAGTAAAAAATCTCAAAACAATATTAGCAAATTAGGCGCGGCCGTTTTACCGCTTCACTAACCGGCCTTGGCTACTTTGGCCCTGTTGGTTGCGGGCCTGCCACACGTACAGGCCGGGGCGCAGGTGCTCCACCGACCATCGGATCACCGGGCGGGTAGCCGACCAAGGTACGGTGGCCAACAGATGGCCCTGGTTGTCAAACAATTGCCACTGGCCAGGCCCATCGCCCAGGGTGCTCAGCGTTACCAAGTCGGTGGCCGGGTTGGGGCCAAGCTGAGGGGCAAAAACCGCGACCGGGGCCACCGCCACCACCCGCGAATACGTGGGGGCCTGCCCAGGCAGCCGCAGGGCCAAGCGGTAATAATTGGTGCCCGGCAAGGGCTGGCGGTCGGTCCAGGCAAAGGCGGAAGAGGCTCCTGCTGGCACCGCAAGCTGGCCAATTTCGGCAAAAGGGGCCTGCCCCGTGGCCGACCGCTCAATGGCGAAGGAAGTGCCAGGTGTCAGGTTCACGGCCGCCCAAGTTAGCTCAGGTTGCAGCCCGACTAACTGCCCGGTAAAGTGCTGTAAATGAACAGGTAACAAGTTGAGATCGTCCGTAATAAGAAAATTATCGAGTTGGATGGTGGTATTATTGTTTTGAAAGATAAACCGCATTTGGTTTTGGATTTGCCCGGGCGTGAGGGCG
>JALONO010000110.1 GCA_025454895.1 Bernardetiaceae bacterium | reverse complement strand
GGGTGGGTGCTGCACAGAATGAAGCGGGACGAGCACCGCCGCCAAGCCTTGTTGGCCCATGTGGCCGACAGCAACCGCCAATACCTGTTTGCCGACCACCAACCGGCCCACCTGGGCCAGAGCGACGAGGCAGTGCTCAACCGTTCCATCACTCATTTGAAGCAGGCCGCTGGCTTTGTTAAGGAGATCGCCAACGACAATTTTTCGGTGCAATGGGAGGGGCTGGACCAAGCCAACCAGGCCTCCAACGCCCAAACCCTGGTCGGCGAGTTAGTGCGGATGCGCGACCAGATGCAGCAGTTGCGGCTGGCCGAAGAGCGCCGCAACTGGGCCAACGAAGGGCAGGCCCAACTTGGCGAACTACTCCGGCAAGATGGAGAAATGGGTAAATTGGCTGACCGCGCCTTGGCTTGGCTGGTCAAATACCTAAAAGTGGAAATGGGCATCTTGTTTGGCCTGCGCCACGACCGTAACGAGAACCCGGTTTTGGCCGTGCTGAGCGGGTATGCGTATGACCGGAAGAAATTTTGGCAAAAAGAAATCCAGCCGGGCGAGGGCCTGGCTGGGCAAGTGTGGGTAGAGGGGCAAAGCATCTACCTCAAGCAAATGCCCCTCGGCACCCAGATGATCGGCTCCGGGCTGGGGCAGGCCCAGGCCGCCAACGTGTTCGTAGCCCCCCTCAAAACCGACCAGGGCGTGCAAGGCGTGATCGAGCTGGCCACTTTTAGGCAATTGGCGGCCCACGAAATGGATTTTATCGAGAAGGCGGCCACCAGCATCGGCCAAGCCCTGACTAGCCTGGCCAACAACCTGCGCACCCAGCAACTACTGCGCGAGACCACCCAGATGGCCGAGCAACTCCGCGCCCAAGAAGAAGAAATGCGCCAAAACATGGAAGAGCTAATGGCCACCCAAGAAAATTACAAACGGCTGGGCAGCTAGGGTTAGGTACCGGAAGGAAGCTAAAAACGACCCGTGTCTGAGCACATTTGCTTTATGCAACTAGGCCCCTCTTGGGCATGTTACTGGAAGAGATTACTAATGCTAAAAGACTTAATGATTGCATGATTAAATGATTGTTCTCCTTGTTTATCAATCATTTACAGCACCAGCAACACGCAAACCATCTACCATAAGAAACACGCAGTTTGGATTTGATTGTGCTCCATTACTGGCTGGGGTTGGGCAAATAATGGATGGTGGGCACTGGGGTTGTTTAACATATCTCTTGCAGATTAGGTTTTTGGCCGGGTGCAAGCCCGGAATTTTCGTTCGAAATCCGCCCTTTTTTGGCCCCACCCTGGCCAGCAGCACTGGCTCGCCCCAAAAGCTCATTCGCTTTTGGTCGTCCGTCGGGGAGGGGACGCAATTCCGGGTCTGTAAAGGGTAATTTGGAAGGATTTTAATCTAATACGCAAGAGGTCTAACCAACCAGCGGGGCGTTTAGGATGATACCCTTCCACCGCCAAAACCAAACCCCGGAGTTGTTTAAACCCCGGGGTCGGTAAGTTGGGGTGGCGGCCTTACCCGCCCAAGTATTGCGCCTGGATGAGGGCAATGGTGGCGTTGATGTCCCGGGCGGCCACGGCCTCGCCCAGGGCGTGGAATTGCCAGTTGCCCCCGCTGCGGGCCAACTTGCCCAGCAACAGCGACACCCGGCCGGCAAACGCCGGGTCGGCCGAGAGGTTGAAGGTGGCAAACACCTGCCGGGGCTGGCCGGCCAGGCTAAACCCCTCGTACACCCGCACCCGCGAGTAGGGGATGGTGGCGAAATCTTGCCCCTTGTACGAGTTGAGGAACAAAAAAATCTGCGTTACCTGCGGCCCTACCTTGGTCAGGTCGATTTGGATGGTTTCATTGTCCAGCTCGTCGGGCTTGCTGGTATCGCCCATCCGGTCGTCGCCGCTGTGGCGGATCGCCCCGTCGGCCGAGACCAGTTTGCGGTAGTACACCAGTTCCAGGGCCTCGCCGTGGGCGTTAAACGTGGCCACCGAACCGTCCAGGTCCACGGCCACCTGCTCGCTGAACAAGCCAAAAAACGACTTATTCTGAATAGCCCCCCAGTTGAGGCCAATGCTCACCTGCTGTAACGGCAGCCCGGCTTTCTCGAGCGAGATGCGGTTGCCCTTTTTCAAATCTATGGCCATAGGCAATTGATTTATAAGATGTTAACAACGGAAAAATCAAGCGTAGCGGTCCACGTAGCCTTGCAGACCGCCGTTGGAGCCTACGCCCGTGGCCACAAAGTACCACTCGCCGTCGGTGCGTTGCAGCTTGCCAAATTCCACGTCGCCAAAGTTGTTGAACTCCGCGTCTAGGTCGTAGCGCAAAATCTCCCGCTTGTTCTCTACGTCCACGATGCGGATGTAAGCGTTTTGCAACAGCCCAAAATGGTGGCGGCGGGCGGCCGCCTCGTGGATGGATACCGTGAACAGCAACTCGCTCACTTGGGGGCTAATGAGCGGCAGGTTGGCCAGCAGCATCTCGTCGTCCTGGTCGGCGTTGCCGGTACGGTTGTCGCCGGTGTGCTGCACCGCCCCGTCCGGCGACTTGAGGTTGTTGTAAAACACAAAATATTCATCGGCGGGCAGCTTGCCGCTGGGGCTGAGCATGAATACCGAGGCATCCAGGTCGAGGCTCTGGCCGGGCTTGAGTTCCCAGCCCAGGCCCACCAAAATTTTGTGCAACCCCGGCTCTTTTTTCGACAAATTGAACGAACCACCTTTCTTAAGGTTAATCGACATAGCAAAAACAGGTTTTAAAAGAGAGAAGAATAATGGATAAAAATGGAATACTAACTGGCTGATAATGATTTATTTAGAAATGATTGCCTGATTTTTCTTTTGGGTTGGTTTTCAATGCTTTACTTGTCCAAAATAGGCGAGCTGTGCTGATTAGCACAACCCCGTGGGCGCGACCGCCCCAACGGCTAACTGTTCTTAAAAAAGTCGTCAATAGCCTTTTGGTCGGGGTTGTTTTGGGTAAAAAACTGTTCCACGCCCGGGGGCAGGTCGGCTGGCTGGTCGGGCGCGGGCTTGGCCGGGGGCACCTGGCTAAAGAACGCCTCCACCTGGCCCTGCTGTTGCTGGGCTTGGTGTTGGGCCAGTTGCTGTTGGCGCTTTTGCATTTGGGCCAACTTTTCGGGCGTGTCGGCAAACAACTTGCCAATGCGCTCAAACTGCTCAGCCTCCGCTTTTTGGCGTTCCTGCTCGGCTTCGCGGTGTAGTTCGGCGGCCAGTTGAGCGGCCGGGGCCGAGGTGGCCAGCTCCTGGGTGAGCAGTTGGCTAAAGGTTTCGGCCCGGTTCACGGCATCTTCCAGGGCCTCCACCTGGGCGGTGGCCCCCAGTTGGTCCAGCTTTTGGTGTAAGTCGGCCAGGGTTTCGGCACTGGCCAGGCGGGTGGCCAGCAGCGACTCCTTGTTTTTCAGTTCTTCGGCTTTCAGTTGCAAATGGGTGAGTTGTTGACGCAGGGTTTGTTCGTGCTGGGCGGCTTCGTGGTGCAGTTGGCGCAACCGTTCCAGTTTAGCTTCGGCGGTGGTTTTGGCTTGCATTTTGGCGTGGGCCAGGGCTTGGTTGCCCTGGCGGTGGGCCAGCTTGGCCTCCTCCCACAATTGGTCGTGCTGGGCCTGGGCGGTTTGCAGGGTGTTTTGCACCTCGCGCCGCCGGGCCTCGGCCTGGGCCTGGGCCTGGCGCACCCGCCCAATGGCCGCCCCTACTTGGCGCAGGGCCAAGGCCAGCACTTTCTGCGGGTCGGTTTCTGGGCGGGTGTTACCGCCAAACCAATTAAGTAATGATTGCCACATAGGCAAATATAATGAGCGGTAAGAAAGAGCAGCCGTTTAAATGAGATAACGTTTGGCCCGCGCGGAGCAGGCCTGCCCCGGCGGCGTGGGTGTAGAACCGCCCAACCAGTGGCTGCGGGGTTCTGATAGTCAATGGTTTAGAAACGAGCCAGCCCCCAGGCGAGGGCACTGACGGGCCGGGCATTTACCTTAGCCGGGCTTACTGGGGTGTGATACGCGCCCACCAAGAAAGGAGGTTTCAAAAAAGTTAACATTTTTTTGCAAACAGAACCTAAGTAATTGGTTTTCAAGAAGAAAAAAATTAAAAAAATGATGCCGTTGGCTTGACGACCAGCTACCGGGGTGCCCGTTAGCGACCCTGAGCCAGCGATGCGGGCAAAGCCGAATGATCCGGCCTGGCCGTAACCCGGTTTATTTTGCCCAACTTTGCAAACCCTGGCTGCCCAGCGGCCGTTAAGGAAGCAGGAGTGCCTTTTTTGGTTATGAGATGGCTTGAATTGATCCGCCGGGCGGCTTTGCCCACCCAATTGCAACAGCAAGCTGGCCGCTGGCTGGGTGGCAAACCCTTGGATTTCAAAAACTTCCGGTTCAACATTTTTTTTAGGGTCATGGTGCTCACCATCACCGTTTACGGGTTTACACTGCTTATTGGCGCGGCGGGCTACACGGTTACCAGCATTGGGTTGGGCGCGCTCATTATTTACCAAACGTTGAGTTTGATCCGCCAGGTAGAAAACACCAACCAAGAGGTGATCAACTTCCTCAACTCGATCAAGTACGATGATTTTTCTAACCACTACAAACTAAGCCTGGAGGGCGACACGTTCAAGGGCCTGGCCGACTCGTTTAACCAGGTACTTGACAAGTTTAGGACCATCCGGGCCGAAAAAGAGGCTCATTATCAATACCTTAAAACGATTGTGCACCACGTGGGCATCGGTATTGTGTCGTTCGACGCGGCGGGCCAGGTGCAGATTGTGAACACGGCGGCCAAGCGGTTGTTCAAAGTGGGGCGGTTGGCCCACATCGATGAGCTGAACAAGTTTAGCCCCGAACTGGTGGCCAAATGCCGCCAGTTGCGCACCGGCGCGCGCGAGTTGGTGAAGGTGGTGCACGGGGCCGAAATTGTGCAACTGGCCATGTACGCCATTGAGCTGACCCTGCAAGCCAAGGAATACAAGCTCATTACCTTCCAAAACATCCACAACGAATTGGAAGAACAGGAAATGGACGCTTGGCAAAAGCTGATCCGGGTGCTCACGCACGAGATCATGAACTCGGTAACCCCCATCTCGTCGCTGGCCACCACCCTGGAAGGTGAGATGGAGTACCTGGCCCAGCGCAGCCAGCAGGAGGCCGTAGGCGCCGACGACCTGGAAGATATGCAGATGGCGATCAAAACCATCCAGCGCCGGAGCGACGGGCTGATCCGCTTCGTGAGCGATTTCCGCAACCTCACCCACGTGCCCGTGCCCCGGTTTAGGCCCGTGATCGTGAAGGAACTGTTTGCCCACATCCGCACTTTGATGCTGGCCGAGATCGAGGAAAACGACATTTTGTTCCACTGCCAGGTGCAGCCCGGCTCGTTGGTGATCACCGCCGACCAGGAAATGATCGAGCAAGTGCTGATCAACATCGTCAAAAACGCAATCCAAGCCCTGGCCGATATGACCGGCGACCCCCAGCGGGCCATTGTGCTGCTGGCCGGGCAAGACGAGAAGAGCCGGCCCTATTTACTCGTGCGCGACAACGGGCCCGGCATTGACCCAGAGGCTCTGGAACGGATTTTTATCCCGTTTTTCACCACCAAAAAGAACGGTTCCGGCATCGGCCTCAGTTTGTCGCGTCAGATCATGCGGCAGCACCAAGGCACGCTCACGGCTACCTCGGCCCTGGGCCAAGGCACCGATTTTGTGCTCCGGTTTTAACTTTCCTACTTTTTAACCACTGCCCACCGCTGGGCTTGCGGTAGCCGGTTCTGTTTACCCGCTTGGCCATTTGCGCGGTTTTGAATAGCTTTGAAAGTGTTCATCGTCATTCATTTACATGGAAGAACCTACCTCCGCATCTCTGCCGCCCCCACAACCCCCACCGCCCCGCCGGGCCAAACGCTGGCGGCCCGAACTGCTGTTCTCAATTGCCTCGCTTTTGGTGAGCATGTGCGCGTTCGGGGCCGCCGCCATGCAAACCTACCTCATGCAACGCCAGCAGCACGCCACAGTGTGGCCTTATTTGGAGCTAGGGATTTCCATTACGGGCAACGAAGGTTTTTCGGTGCAATTGACCAACAAAGGCGTTGGCCCGGCCATTATTAAAGAAGTGGACCTCAGCTACCAGGGTCGGCGTTACGACCGGCTGGAAAAAATCGCCCGTCTGATCGTGAAAGACAGCGCGTTTGACTACCGCATCTTCTCTACCAGCCCGCCCGACAATAAGGTGTTTGCCCAGGGTGAGTCGAGGGTGATTTTCAACGTGCGGCAGCCAGCGTACGCGGCCCGGCTCATCCAAGCCACCGACCAAGTCCATATCCGCATCCGGTACGCCTCGGTGTTTGGCCAAGAGTGGATGCTCGAGGACGGCCAGACCCGGAAGGTGGAGTAGGGCGAGGTGCCCGCTTCCCCGTTTCTCGGGCCTACGGCGTAATATTGTGGCCGCCATAACCCGCCTGCCATGCCCCCAAGCCGCTATTTTGTTACCGGAGCCACCGGGCTGGTGGGCAGCCTTATTGTGCGCCACTTGCTGGCCGAGGGCCACGCGGTGAGCGCGCTGCGCCGTCCGGGCAGGGCGGTAACCCTGCTAGGCCCGGTAGCGGGCCAGGTAACTTGGGCCGAAGGCTCGCTGCACGACTTCCATTTTTTAACCGAACAATTTGCCCAGGCCGACTACGTAATCCATGCGGCGGCTAAGGTGAGCTTTTGGGCCAGGGAAGCCTCCGAAATGTACCATACCAATGTAGAAGGCACCGCCAACGTGGTAAACGCTTGCCTGGCGGCCGGGGTCAAAAAGTTATGCCACATTAGCTCGGTGGCGGCCCTAGGCAAGCCCAACCCCCAGGGGCTGATCGACGAAAAATCGCCCTGGGATGCCGAGGCCAGCCCCTCGCGCTACGCGGCCAGCAAGCATTTTGCCGAGCGCGAGGTATGGCGCGGGGTGGCCGAAGGGCTGCCCGCCGTGGTGCTGTGCCCCTCGGTAGTGCTGGGCGAGGGCCAGTGGGACCGCTCAACGGGCCAGTTGTTCAACTACGTGCGCCAAGGCGGGCGGTTTTACGTGCCCGGCCTCATCAACCTGGTGGACGGGCAAGACGTGGCCCGGGTGGTGCCGCTGCTTTGCCAAGGGGCCACCCAAGGCGAGCGGTACATTTTAAGCGCCGCCGACCTCACTTATCAGGATTTTTTTGCCCAAGTGGCTCAGGCCGTGGGCCAGCCTGCGCCCGCTTGGCGGTTGCACCCCGGCGCAGGCGGGTGGCTGGCCCGGCTGGCGGGCCTTTGGGCTTGGCTCACCGGCGGTCCGCCCCGCCTCACCACCGATGCGCTCCGGGCCAGCCTCACCCAAAACCGCTACCGGGCCGACAAGATCAAAACGGCCGTGCCCGGTTTTGAATACCAGCCGGTGGCGGCGGCCATCGCGCGCATGGGGGCGCACCTGATGGGCACGTAAGCTCCGGTTTGTTCGGATGAGCTAAAACGACTTCATGATTACATAGTTAAATGATTGTTCTACTTGCTTATCAATCATTTACAAGATTTTTAATCTGCAATCTTTTTTTGATCTTGATGATGTTGTTATCTCAAAAACCAAACGGTGGTGCGGGTTTTTCCCCAGTGGTAGCGGCGGGTCTTGTGCCTGCCCCGGTGGCCAGTGAACGCCCTTGTTCAAACATCGGGTGAGTTAACTGCATTGCCAAAAAAACACACAGGTGCATCGCCAAAAAAACTGCGACGTAAAACCCAATACCAAGGCTAACCCCACCAAGTAGCGAAAAACGCCAAGCGGGAGGTTTTATCTTAAAAATGAATATCACATTAGCAGCCAACAGCATGAGCCAGAGTGTGGTGGCCAATGAAGTCAGAAATGGACTCATACCCGCGAATGTTACATGTAGCAAATCGCACAAGCCAATACAAACGGCTAACGATAAAATGATGGACAGGCCAATCTTCAGAACCGAAACCGGGGGACGATTCTCCATCAAATAAAACACTTGGCCCTAAACTCGTCAAAGTAGCGGTTGAATTCGTCGGTGGGGTCGGTGGGGTCCACCAGGTCGCGCCAGGTGGAAACGCCCCGTTTGTAGCGCACCCGGTTCGAGAGCGGGGTGTAAAACAATTGGAGGCTTGCCTGCCCGGCCAGTTTGGTCAGGTGCTTGTACTCCACGGTTTGGTCCTGCTTGTTGATCACCCCAAAAACCTCCAACGGGGGCTTGTGTTGGCGGTCGGCCATCAACTCGGGCAGTAAGGTCAAAAAGTTGGTAGTGGCGTTTACGTCCAGTTGGCTGGCCACAATGGGCACAATCACCGTGTCGGCGGCCAGCAGGCTGTACATGATGGGGTCGTCGGTAATGCGGCCCGGCGGCAAGTCCATAAACACCAGGTCGTACTTGCGCTCGGCCAGGGTGAGCACTTTGGCAAAGTAATCCTGCGGGTTTTGCTGCAACCAGTTGAAGGCGAACACATCGTAAGCCTGGGGGTGGTTTTCTTGTTGGTGGATTTGCTTGACCGATAGCTGAGGGTCCGAGTCGATGACCAACAAACGGTGCGAGGTGCGGTTTTTGACGGCCGCGGCCGTGAGCATCAGGAGCGTGCTTTTACCAGCCCCGCCTTTGAGGGTGGAAAACGCGATAATTTTAGGCATTGCAACGGGCTTGAAGCGGCAAAAATAGCAGTTGCCCGCCGTTATTTGGTGAGCCAAAACAAACCGGCCAGCGGTAAGCCAAAAAACACGACCACTACATAAAACAAGGCCCAGGCACGGTTGTGCTGCACTAGGCGGCTACATTGTAAGGCTAGCCACACGGGTACGTCGCGCAGGTAGGGCAAGGCAAAAATGAGGGCTCCCAGCACATTGAACAGCAAATGGGCCACCGCGATGCTCAACGCAATGGGAGTACCCGTGAGCAGGGCGGCCAGCAGGGCCGTAAACGTAGTGCCGATGTTAGCCCCCAACACAAATGGGAACACCTGTGCCAAACTAGCCTGTTTGCGGGCCACCACCGGCACCAGGGCCGCCGTAGTAAGCGAGCTAGAATGGAGCAACAGCGTAAGGCCCAACCCCCAGCCAAACGACTGGGCCCGGTTAGCAAATAAGTATTGTTCCACTTTACGTTCTAAGTGTAAGAAAACCAGCGATTTAAATATCCAGATCAAGCCTTGCACCGCCCCAAACAGCAAGGCTGCGCCCAACAAAAAGGTGAGCCAGTAATAACCGCCCAGCCACTCCACCAGGCTACGGGCCACGGGCTGGAAGCTCAGCCCCAGGGTTTGGTTGAGCAAATGGCCCACCCCGTGGTCGTGCCCCAATATCCACCCGCCCACCTGTTGGGCCAGGCTGCTAAGCAAATGGGTAGATGTTTCCAAGGGGAGAATGATAACCGCCACCAATAGGTTAAACCAGTCGTGGAGAACCCCGGCCGCGAACGCCCGCCTGAACTCCTTACGGCGGCCCACATAGCCAAACGAGACGATGGTACTGGTGATGGTGGTGCCGATGTTAGCCCCGATCACTACGGGCACGGCTACCGCCACGGGTAAGGCCCCGGCAGCCACTACCGCCACCAGCATCGAGGTTACCATGGTGCTGCTTTGCACCACGGCCGTGATGAGCACGCCCAGTAACAAGCCCGCCAAAGGTTGGGCAATCAAGGGCAAGTAAGAGGCGAGCAGATCGTTGCCAAACGAGCGGGTGGCTTCGCTCAGTAGCTCCAGCGCGAACAAAAATGCCGCTACTACCACAATTAGTGAGACCCCGCGGCCAATTACCAAACGCCAAGGAGCCGGGGTAGGGTCAGCCCGCTTTGAAATTGCAATTCCCATTTCAATTACCAATCAGCAAAATTACAGTACCCCAACCGCTTGATTTTATTTGGCTTATCAACTTATTGTTAACAATTGTGCACCTAGGCAAGCCCAGGCCTGGCCAATAGCATCTTGCAAGGTTTCTGTTGGCATTGATTTGCTTAGCCAAACAGAATAGCTTAATTTTCGGTTTGGGCTTTTGAGGATCAATGGCTTTGCCGTTGCCTTTTGTTCTCTAACTTTCGTTTTATTGCCGCGCCGTCAGATTGTTTTATGGAAAACCTGAAAAAAAATTCCGAATTCGTCATCAAGCTCCCCTTATTACTAGCCATAGCCATTTGCATCGGTATTTTGGTGGGGGCCAAAATGTTTGGCGGCGAAACCCGCAAGGGCGACATCGGCAGCAACAGTGCCAAGCTCCGGGAAATCCTTACCTACATTGACCGGTACTACGTTGACACCGCCAATACCGACGAACTGACCGACTATGCCATCAAACAAATGCTCGAGAAACTGGACCCCCACACCAGTTTTATTCCGGCTAAGGACATGGACATCATGGGCACCCACCTCAATAGCTACTTCGAGGGCATCGGGGTTTCGTTCACTTTATTCAAAGATACCATCAATATCGAGGCCCCGGTGGCGGGCGGCCCGGCCGAGAGCGCGGGCGTGCAGGCAGGCGATAAAATTATAACCATCAACGGCGAACGAGTGGCGGGCACCAACATTACCACCCGAGGCGTTTACGACCGCCTGCTGGGCAAAAAAGGCACCCAAGTAACGGTGAGCGTGGCCCGGCGCGGCCAGCCCAAATTGCTGGATTTCACCATCACCCGCGACAAAATACCCCAGTACAGTGTGGACGTACATTATTTGTTGGATGCCCAAACGGGCTACATCCGCCTGTCGCGGTTTGGTTCCGGGGCCTACGACGAGACCAAGGCCGCCCTGAAAACCCTGCTGGGCCAAGGCATGAAACAACTGGTGCTGGACCTGCGCGGCAACGGCGGCGGCTACCTGGACCGGGCCGTCAACATTGCCGACGAGTTTATCCCCGGCGACCAGATGATCGTGTACACCGACGGCCGGGTGGACAGCCACGACGAAACCTACCGCAGCAAAACCAAAGGTTTGTTCGAGGCCGGGCCAATGATCGTGCTCATCGACGAAGAAAGTGCCTCCGCCTCCGAAATCTTGGCCGGGGCCTTGCAAGACAACGACCGTGCCCTGCTGGTAGGCCGCCGCACGTTTGGCAAGGGCCTAGTGCAGCGGCCCATCACCCTGTCCGACGGTTCGGAGCTCCGCCTCACCATTTCCCGGTATTTTACGCCCAGCGGGCGGTCTATCCAAAAGCCTTACCAAATGGGCCAGAAAGACCAATACGTGGGCGAAATGAGCCACCGGGCGGCCCACGGCGAACTCTACGTGGCCGATAGCAACAAGTTTGACCCCGCGCTCAAGTTCAAAACCGCCAAGGGCCGGGCCGTGTACGGCGGGGGCGGGATCATGCCCGATATTTTTACCCCGCTGGACACCAGCCACTACTCCACCTACTTTAATAAACTGCAGGCCGAACAGGTGATGCGGGAATTTGCCCTTCAGTACGTGCAAAATCATCAAGCTGAATTAAAGAAAGGCACCGCCGAGCAGTTTGCCGCCAAGTTTGAAGTGGACGAAGCCATGTTGGAACGAGTAACCCAAGCAGCCCAAGCGGTGGGCATTGCCTTTAACCAAGCCGAATACCAGCGGTCCAAAGAGTTGATCAAGCTGAGAATTAAGGAGTTTGTGGCCCGTAACCTCTGGCGCGAAGAAGGCTGGTACCGCGTGAGCAACCAGCGAGACCCGGAGGTGGCCCAGGCCCGCCAACTTTTTGGCCAAGCCAGCCGGGTGGAAAACGGCAATTTCACCGCCGACAACCTCGAGAAGAAATAAGCCTGCTCAAGTTCGGGTTTGTCTGAAACAAGCCGTGCCTGGCCTCGTTGATTAGCCGACCACCCAGCAATGGCGAGCCTAATGGGCGACCGTATTGTCTTTGATCAAAGTAAGCCACGAGGCGTTGCGCGCGTAAGTCGTCCGCCTTTTAGTGCATTAATGCCTCGGCCATTACTTCATCCGGTGCCAGACTTACATGCGCCGCAAAATGGGCAATCTAGCTAACCCCGCCATCTGCTATGGGCATGTTGCTTTCCAATCCAAGCAATAACCTGCTGTACGTTGTTAATTTAATAGCACTTAAGTTAGTTTGTTTAGCTTATAACTAAGAAATCGCCCTGAGTAAAAACATTTGGCCGGGCTTTTGGGAAAAGTTTTGAGGATAAAGTGTCGAGGATAAATAGCTAAGTCTGCCCGTGCTAAATCGTTAAAAATTACGTCTTTAAAACCTCATTTAAAGCTTAAAGTTGAACTAATCTAACCGCAATTGGTTAGTTGTTTACTTGTTTAACCCAATTGATGCTGAGCAAAGTTGCACATATCTGGGAACGGCTGTCCAACATCGGCGTGGCGCACCATCATGCGCCGGAGCAGGTTACGAGCATCCGCAACGTAAACCAGGCGGGCCTGTTGGCTTTCGCCCTCACCATTGTGGGGGTGCCCAACAGTTTGTGGGGCGGTATGGCCAATTTGAGCAACGGGCTACTGGTAGGTGGTTTTTCGGTGGGTTACTTGCTCGCGCTGCTGTTCAACCGAGTGGGTTGGCACAATACGGCCAAAACCAGCATCGTTCTGGTTGCCCAAGGGCTTATTTTTTGGCAGGCTTCGGTGTTTGGGCCGGCCAGCAATGTGCACTACCTGTTTGTGGTAGTGTTATTTGTGGTGCTGCTGAACACCTCCCCCACTTGGGGCCTGCAAAATTGGGTACAGATACTATCACCTTTGGTGGCTTTGACGGGGCT
>JALONO010000109.1 GCA_025454895.1 Bernardetiaceae bacterium | reverse complement strand
CCCCCAAAATCCTTAGCGGCTTGGCGAGGAATATTTTTGGACGACCTACCCTTGCGGGGAATAGGTGAAGCCTCCATCAACGAGCTAGTGCCTCAAGCCGCGAGGGTTTACAACAAAGTGAAATAGACCTCTTGCCAATTAGGTTTTTGATCAGGCGTGAGCCCGAAATTTCGCTCTTAATCCGCCTTTTTTTGGCCCCACCCTGGCCAGCCGCACGTACTCGCCCAAAAACTCTCGTTTTTGTCGTCCGCCGGGGAGGGGCGATCCGTTCTGTTTTCCGTCCGGTTGGGCAAAGGGAAAGTCTCCTCTCCGAGAGGTAGGGGTGTGTCGGCGGTCAGAGCAACCACATTTGAGGTGTTAGATGGCTTTTTTGAAGCGGCTTCTAACCAATCGGTCGTTCTTTTTCGGATAAATTCAAAGCTTTAGGAAGAACGGATCACCCCTGCCCGCCGGGGAGGGCTGATCCGTTCAAAAATATTTCTCGCAAAGCCGCTAAGACGCAAAGCTGATTTTGAACTTTTGAACGTGCCAAACTTGGCGAAAACCATTCCTCCAAGCCACTAAAATTAGAAGGGATCGCCCCTGCCCGCCGGGGAGGGGACGTAATTTTGACCCGAGTAGGGGTAATTTACAAGAGGTCTGATTGATAATCAGACAGAAAATCGTTTAGTCATGCAATCATTTGATCATGCAATGATTAATTGTCGCCGGGCCCAAGCTCATCGGCTTTGCCTTTGTTGAGCAGGCGCATTTCCAAGCGGGCCGCGTGCTCGTAGGGGCCAAACATGGCTTTTTTAAGGTAAGTACCCGCTAATTGGGCGTTTTTGGCGTCGCGGTACATGAGGCCCAGGGCAAAGTTGAACCAGGCTTTCGTCTCCGCATCCAAGTTGGGGATTTGGGTAATCTTGTCCAGTTCAAAAGTGGCTTTGTCCAGGTCGCCGCTGCGGTGCAGGCCAATGGCCTTGTAGAAGATGAACGGGATGTTTTTCTGGTTCAGGCGCAGGCACTCTTCGGCCGACGCGGCGGCTCCCACAAAATCGCTGGCATCGATTTGGTAGCGGCACAAGCTGCAATAGTGCTGTAACTTTTTGGTCTCATTTTTTTCTTTTTGGATCGAGTCCATCGCTGCTTTGATGGCCGGGGTTTTGTCCTTGCGGAGGTCTTTGAGGCGGGCGGCCAGGTCGGTGGCCTCGCGGTAATTGGCCCGCATGGCCAAGGTCTGGTTCAAATACTCTTCGGCTTTGCTAATGTCGAACACCTTATAATAAGCGTTGGCCAGGGCCAGGTAATACTCGGGCATCATTTCCACAACCTTGGGCTTAAAGGTGCCAAAGTCGGCCTTTTTCAAGTGTGGCTCGGCCAGGGCGTACTGCTGGGTTTTGTAGTAGGCCAGGCCGATCTCATAATGGTATTTGGCCAGTTCGTTGCCGGGGCGGGCTTGCAGTTTTGGGTTGGCCAGCACCTTTATAATAGCCTCAATCACGGCCGGGTGGTTGCCCAAGTTGTTTTGGTTGCGGGCCTCAAAGTAGGCAATGTCCGGGTTTTCGGGGTCAATGGCTTTGGCCTTGGCCAGGTATTTGGGCACTTCAGCGTATTTCCCGGCTTTGTTCATTACCATCATCGCCTCGCCTAAGTAGTTGATTTTTTGAGATTTATCTGCCGAGGCTTCGGCAGCTTGATCGTAATACTGGGCGGCCTGGTCATACTCTTTAAGGGCATCGCTGATGCGGGCCAACATTTCGTAAGCCTTGAAAAAGTCCTTGCGCAAGGCCACCGTTTTGAGGAACGACTCTTTGGCCCGCTCGGGATTTTTCAATTCGGAGTAGCTAAGGCCCCGGTTAAAATAGTAGGCGGGATTATCAGCTTCTAGGGCAATGGCTTTGTCGTATTCGGCCACGGCCTCCAGGTGTTTTTTGCTTTTGCGGAGCTCCTCGGCCTTTACAAATTGGGTAAGCCCCATGCCTTTTTGGGCGAAGGCGATCCCAAGCGGGGCCACCACCAACAGGGTTAAGAGAACAACGAAACGGTGCTTTAATTTCATACAGGGTGTTATTTACCCTGCCAACTTCAAAAAATGCACCAAAGCCCCAGCCCACGCCCCGGCGCCAGGTAGGAAATGAGCCCGAAATGTACGCACCTAGTCGCCGCCATCACCGCCGCCGTCCGAGCCGCCGCTATCGCTGCCACTATCACCGCCGGAGTCGCTGCCCATATCCCAGTCGTCGGTGGCCCCTTCGTCATCATCGTCGGTGGGGTCTTGGTCTTCCTCATCGTCCCAGTCCGGCTCGTCATCGTCGTCCCGGTCAAACTGGGTGCTGGCATAGGCGGCCGTGCCCACCATCGCGCCCGTGTGGAGCAGGTCGTCGTCCGCGTCCTCACGCCCACGGGTGGGGGCAGAGCGGTTGGTTGCTTGCCCCTTTTTCCAAAGCCAATACCCAACGCCCAGCACCCCGGCGGCGACCAATAACAAACTCCAATAGCTCATTTTGCAAAAGTTTAGTGAGAAGAATGACGGCCAAAGTACGGCAAAAATCAATAGCCTGGGTCAAGATGCTACCCTTAAGCTCATTCGGCCTGGCCGGGGCTAAAAAATTTGGTGAACAACCCCGCAAAGCGTATATTTGGGCCGCTCACGGTTCCCGATTTTTGTTACCTCAGCCCAATGTTTTATGGAAGCCCTGGTCAAAAAATTGAACTACGCGGGCCAAACCCCGGTATTTATCAGCCACCTCCCCACGGAGTTGGCCCCTTTGGCCGAGTTTTTCCGCTCCCGCGCGCCCGTGGTGGCCAACCTGGACCAATGGCAGCAAATGGGTTTCGGGCTGGCCTTTGTAACCACCCTGGCCGGGGTGGAGCAAGTGGCGGCCACGGTGGCCCAGGCGGCCGCCCCCGGCGATTGCACGCTGTGGCTCGCCTACCCCAAGGGCAGTTCTAAAAAATACCGTTGCGAGTTTAACCGCGATACTGGCTGGGCCGCCCTGGGGGCCATCGGTTACGAGCCGGTGCGCCAGGTGGCCCTCAACGACGACTGGAGCGCGCTCCGTTTCCGCCGGGTGGCGTTTATCAAGACCATGACCCGCAGTTTCGCCATGACCGAGGAAGGCAAGGCCAAGGCGGGCCAGGGGTAACCGGGCCAGGCACATAAAAAACCCGGCCCGCAAGCGGACCGGGTGAGCTGAGGGAGGAACGGGGCCTATTCGGCGCGGGCCGCTTCTACTAATCGAGTAAATTCAGCGCGGTAGCCCTCCGGGTCGGCTCCTCGGGCCGACTTGGCCAGGCGCAGCACCGTGGCATAGTCGCCCTTGGCCACATGGGCCGACTGGCGGAGCAACATGCCAAACAAAGCGACCGAGGCCGCAAAGCGGAGGTTTTCCGAGGCCGCCTCTACGCTGGGCGTGGTTTGGGTAAGGGTGTGCACCAGCTCGATGCTACTGCCTTTTTGGGGCGGTTTGTACCTAAACTTGACTGTTAGCCACTCGGCCGAGGCGGCCGCACTGCTCAGTTGGGCGGTTTGGTATTTCAATTCGGTAACCTGGGCCGCCGTGGCCGCGCTATTGCCATTGGCCGGTTCCACTTCGTACAAAGCGGTTACCGAATGGCCAGCCCCCAGCTCACCTGCATCTTTTTTGTCGTTTTTGAAGTCCTCCTCGTTGAGTAAGCGGTTTTCGTAACCGATGAGCCGGTAGGCCCGCACTTGGGCGGGGTTGAACTCGACCTGGATTTTTACATCCTTGGCAATGGTGAGCAGCGTGCCGCCCATCTCTTTTACAAACACCTTGTTGGCTTCTTGCAAATTGTCGATGTAAGCATAATTGCCGTTCCCCTTGTTAGCCAGGGTTTCCAGGTTGCCATCTTGCAAGTTGCCCATGCCAAAGCCCAGGCAGGTGATGTAGATGCCGGTTTCCCGCTTGGCCACGATCAGGTCTTCCAACTGGTCGCGGTTGCTGGGGCCTACGTTAAAATCGCCGTCGGTGGCCAGGATGATCCGGTTGTTGCCGTTGGGCAAAAAGTGGTCGGCCGCCAGGCGGTAGGCCAGCTCTATGCCCTGCCCGCCTGCCGTGGAGCCGCCCGCTTCCAACCGGTCGAGGGCCGTTAAAATGGTGGTTTTCTCGCTGCCCGCCGTGGATGGCAACACCACGCCCGCCGCGCCCGCATACACCACAATGGCTACCCGGTCTTGTTCGCGCAACTGCTTCACTAGCAGTTTAAAGGCCGACTTGAGCAACGGCAATTTATGCTCGTCGCTCATCGAGCCTGATACATCGATCAAAAACACCAAATTGTTCGGGGGCAGGTTTTCGGTGGCGATTTTCTTGCCCTGCAAACCAATGAGCACCAATTGGTTCTGGGGGTTCCAGGGGCAAGGGGCCGCCTCGGTGGTGATGGAAAACGGATGCCCGTCGGTCGGTTGGGGGTAATCATAGCCAAAATAGTTGATCATCTCCTCAATCCGCACCGCGTCGGTCGGGGGCTGTTGACCATTGTTGATCATCCGGCGCAGGTTGGCGTAAGAAGCCGCGTCCACATCAATCGAGAAAGTGGAGAGCGGTTCGCGCTTGGTGGACTGGAAAGGGTTTTCGCCCAACTTGGTGTAGCCTTCGCCGCTGGGCCGGTGGCTGAGGGTGGGGCCAGGAGGTTTCGCGCCTCGGTGTTTTTTGCCCTTGGCTGGGATTGATACCGAACCCATAATACCCTGTTGAGTAACCGTTCCATAGCCGACCACTACCACTTCTTCCAATAATCTCCCGTCGGTTTTGAGCACCACATCAATGGTTTGGCGGTCTTTTACCTTGATTTCTTGGGTAATAAAGCCGACATAACTAAACACCAATACTTCGTTTTCGTTACGCACCTGGATGGTGTATTGTCCTTTTACATCGGTAATGGTTCCGGTGGTAGTGCCTTTAATGACCACACTTACCCCTGGTAGGGCCGATCCGTCGTCGTGGGAGGTAACTTGGCCGCTCACCGTCCGGGTTTGCGCGAAAAGGGGGGCCATGAGCCAAAAGGCCCAAAAAGATAGATAGAGTTTTTTCATGTTTTTTTTGAAGGAATTAATGGATGAAAAAGAAAGAAAAAATAACCCTCAGTCTCGTCATATTTTACGAGAAAAAACCTGAACCAGTTTCAATAACTTAGAAATAAAAAAATTGACTTACCCTGAATTCATCAGCGTAAGCCAACCTAAACCGATGGTTTTGTGAATGGGCTACACCAGAGCCTCCTCCAACTCCTCTACGGCCTGGCCCGCGTGGACTTGCTGCGGGTTGTTGAGCAGGGCAAACCGCCGGGCATCGAACCCAGGCTCCACCATGCCTTTTACCATGTCGATGTAAACGGGCGGGTTCTCAATTTCTTCCAGAAGTAAACGGTAACCCGTGCCCTGCAAAAACTGCCGCTCGCGCACGGTGTACACCTCGTCGCGCCGGGGTAATTGGCGGTACAGGTCGTAAATGTTCGGGTACATCGAGAAATCGCCGTTGACGCACACCACTCGGTCTCCGATATTAAACATGGTCTGTTTAGCAAAAAGATGCGATAAATCCTGAGTAGGGGGCAAATTTAAAGCGAAATCAGCTATTTTCTCCCCTTGGGAGGGCGATACGGCGCAAAGGGGAGGCGCAGCAGCCTACCTAGGTGGGTGGTTTCCTCGGGCGCGGGGTGGGTGTCAACCCCGTAGCTGATTTGCTCCGGGCTGGTGGTGGCAAAGGTGCCAAACAGCCGGTCCCACACCGAAAATATGTTGCCATAGTTGGTATCGGTAAGGGGTTGGGCTAGGTGGTGGTGTACCTTGTGCATGTTTGGGGACACGATGACCCAACCTAGGCCCCGGTCCAGCCAAGCGGGCAGGCCAATGTTGGCGTGGTTGAACTGCGAGGCCAGCACCGACAGGCTCTGGTAAAACATCACCAGCCACATGGGCGCGCCCAGCACCAGCACGGCCAACCCGGTAAACCCCGCCCGCAGTACGCTCTCGCCTGGGTGGTGGCGGTTGGCGGTAGTAGCATCCACGTAGGGGTCGGTGTGGTGGATGAGGTGAAACTGCCACAGCCATTTTACCTGATGCTGCACCCAGTGGGCCAGGTAAGCCCCCATTAAATCCAGGCCGAGCAGGCCCACCAAAGCCCCCAACCAAACGGGTGCCGCCCAACTATCGGCTAACCAGGGCAATAAGCCCCAACGTTGGGCCACCGCCCATTGGCTGGCCGCCAAAATGAGGCCAGCAAAGGCTAGATTGACCAAAATGGTGGTGAGGGTGAAAAACAGGTTAAGCCCGGCGTGCCGCCATTTGCGGTAGGCCAAGGCCCGCAGCGGGAGCAAGCCCTCCAACCCCCAACACAACACCAGCCCCCCGACCAGTAGGCCACTGCGGTAGCTACTGGGGATGTTAGTAAAAAAGTGGATGATGGTTTCCATTGTCATATCCAGCGTAGGCCAAAAACCGGCTGGTGTTAATCAGTTAAAGGCATAGCTCAATCTCGTGGGCAAATTCCCCGGCAGATCGGCATGGAGGCAAATCCCAAACGAAGGGTCGCCAAACAAAATTACAATCCGAAGTTGGGTTTTACTAGCCCCGGTTTTGGGTAGGTGGGGCCGGGGAGGCCAGGTGTGAGGGTCCTTGAGAGAATGTCAATTAGACGGAATTGAGACCAAGGCAAGCCTTTTGCGTTAAAATATTGATTGTGAGATATTTGTGCGATAGCGTAAGTTCCCTGTTGCCGCTACTTACCCGCCGTAGCCACCGCCAGGTGCGCTGGGCGGCGGCGTTGCCATAACCAAAGCCCGGCGTACATTACCAGCAACACCGTGGGCAGCAAGGCCAGTTGTTGTAGCCCCACGGCCCCGGCGGCCAACCGCAGGGCCTCGCTGGCCTGGGGGCCTAGGTGGGCCAGCCGCTCGTCGTGGGCGGCCCCCAGCAGGCGCACGGCCTGGGAGGTGCCCGTCATGCCCACGGCCGCCAGCAACGACGTGCCCAGCGAGCCTGCCTGGGGCATTTGCTCGGCCAGCACCGCGTAAGTGGTGGGGATGAGGAAGCCCACGCCGTAACCAAATACCACAATGGCCAGGCCCGCCGCCATGCCTTGGGTCAAGTATAGCCACTCTAAACTGCCCAGGGCCACCAGCGCGGCCCCGGCCAGCAAACCCAGCGTGCCCAATCTCCGCACCAGGCCCGCCGCGAAATAGCGGCCTAGCCCCATGCCCAGGAAGAGCAAAAACAACAGCAGCCCGCCCGGCAGCCCGGTGTGGGCCAGCAGCGTGCGCAGCCACTGGGTAGTGGCCACCTCGGTGGGGTTGGCCAGGGCGATGCAAAATAAGAGCAGTAGGAAAAACGGGTTGAGGCAGGCTTGGAGCATCCCGCGCGCGCTCACGCCCATCTGCTTGCGCTCGGTGGGCGGGAAAGTCTGCCCCCAAAACAGGGTGGCGTACGCCAGCATGGGCACCAGCATGAGGGCGAGTTGGGCCCGCCAGTTGAGTTGCCAGCCCGCCACCGCCAACAGTAGTAGCCCGCTAACCGCGCTGGCAATGGGGTACCAAGCGTGGAAACGGTTAATATGCTTGGCCCGGTTTTGCTTGAATAGGTTGGCTACCAAGGGGTTACAAACGCTGGCCAGCAGCCCGTTGCCCAGCCCGATGGCCAAAGTGCCCAAATAAAGACTACTGTAAGTTTGGGCAAACAGGCTTAGGGTCAGGCCCGTAACGTGCATGATAAACCCGGCCCGGAGAATGCGACCCATCCCCAGCCAGTCGCAGAAGGGGCCGGCCAGCAAGCCTAGGGCAAAGCCCCAAAAGGCCGTGCCCGCGATACTGCCCATCTGTTCGTTGGTGAGGCCCAGTTCGGCGGTAATTTGGGGCAGCGCATTGGCCCGGGTGGCCACCGTAACGGCCACGGTGCTCAGGGCGGCACAACTTCCGGCAAACAAACGGGGAACCTGGTAAATAGCGGTCATTGACGAGTAACGCTTGACATTTTGGCCTAAACCAATGGGAGTAACAGGGAAGGACGAGGAAGAGTAAAATGCGGGACGGATATTTACTAGGTTCAATTCAGAGGCTAAATTAATTGTTTCAGCAGTTTGTTTGGCAAAGGTGCCTCAAAAAATGGCCAAGTTGGTAAAAAATAAATCAGTTTGCTGCTATTTTGGCAAAAAGTGGAGCCATTGGGTGGTCGGGTGGGCAATGGATTGAAACCGGTTTTTTTACCACCTGGCCAGGGTAGGGGAGAATGCCGTAACCCAACAGGGGTAAGAAAAAAGGCTGGGTCGGGTTACGCCCGGCCACTCAACCACTGGGCCGGGTCGTTTGCCTGAAAATTTGCCCGTTTCGATTGCGGGCAAACCGCTGGGCAGGTGAAGGCGCGGGGAAAATTTTTTAAGCAAACCGCCGGGTTTGCAGGCTTTTGCGGTTCTTTGGGCTTCTTTTTAACGCGATTTTCGTAACTTTCTGATTAACAGAAAATTAAACTCTCGCCTGCGCGCCGCCGTTTATGGAAAAGTTGCTCATCCTCGATTTCGGTTCCCAATACACCCAGCTCATCGCCCGCCGCGTGCGTGAACTGAACGTGTACTGCGAGATCCATCCGTTCAACCATTTCCCGGCCCCGGATGCCAGCGTGCGGGGCATCATTTTGTCGGGCAGCCCCAGTTCGGTGCGTGAGGCCGAGGCCCCCGAGGTACCGATGGACCTGGTGTTTAACCCCACGGGCACGCCCGTGCTGGGCGTGTGCTACGGAGCCCAGTTGATCGCCCAAAAAACCGGCGGCGAAGTGCTGCCCTCGCGCATCCGCGAGTACGGGCGGGCCAACCTGGGTTTTGTGAGTGCCGAAGATGGGCTGTTCCGGCACGTGTCGGCTCACAGCCAGGTGTGGATGAGCCACGGTGATACCATTGCCCACCTTGGCCCTGACTTTGACATCACGGCCAGCACCGACACCGTAAAAGTGGCGGCCTTCCGCCACCGGCAGGCCCCGGTGTTCGGCATCCAGTTCCACCCGGAGGTAACCCACTCGCTGGAGGGCAAAACCCTGCTCCGCAATTTCGTGGTGGACATTTGTGGTTGCCAACAAAACTGGACCCCGGCCTCGTTTATCGACAGCACCGTGGCCGAACTCCAGCAAAAGCTGGGGAACGACAAGGTGGTGCTGGGCCTGTCGGGCGGGGTGGACAGCTCGGTGGCGGCCCAACTGCTGCACCGGGCCATTGGGGCCAACCTGCATTGCATTTTTGTGGACAACGGCCTGCTGCGCAAGCACGAGTTTGAGGAAGTGTTGGCCTCGTACCAACACCAAGGGCTAAATGTGAAGGGCGTAGATGCCAAGGCCCAGTTCTACGCCGCCCTGCACGGGCTGCACCAGCCCGAAGATAAGCGCAAGGCCATCGGCCGCACTTTTATCGAGGTGTTTGACCACGAGGCCCACCAGATCAGCGAGGTGAAATGGCTGGGCCAAGGCACCATTTATCCGGACGTGATCGAGTCGGTCTCGGTCAAAGGCCCGTCGGTAACCATTAAAAGCCACCACAACGTGGGCGGCCTGCCCGAGCGCATGAAACTAAAAGTAGTGGAACCGCTGCGCCTGCTGTTTAAAGATGAGGTACGGGCAGTAGGCCGCGCCCTGGGCATGGACGAGCGGCTGCTGGGCCGCCACCCCTTCCCCGGCCCCGGCCTGGCCATCCGCATCATCGGCGACATCACGGCCGAGAAGGTACGGGTGCTGCAAGAAGTGGATCATATCTTTATCAATGGCCTTAAAACCAGGGGGTTGTACAACGAGGTGTGGCAAGCCGCCGCCATTTTGCTGCCCGTGCAGAGTGTGGGGGTAATGGGCGACGAGCGCACCTACGAAAACGTGGTGGCCCTGCGCGCCGTGAACAGCGTGGACGGCATGACGGCCGACTGGAGCCGCCTGCCCTACGATTTTTTGGCCGACGTATCGAACCAGATCATCAACCAGGTAAAGGGCGTGAACCGGGTGGTGTACGACATCAGTTCCAAGCCGCCCGCTACTATTGAATGGGAGTAACTCGACTCGCTACAACACCGCCGGTTGCAACAACCGCAGCGTGCCCGCGTCGGCATCAATTTCGGCCTCTACGCCAATGGGCACGGTAAATTTAGAACTGATGTGGCCGATCATGGCCCCGGTAAATACGGGGATGCCCAGGCCGCACAGGTGGTGGCTCAGCACCTCCTCCAGCGTGAGGCTGCCGTAGCTCTGGGCCGGGTTGGCCCCGGTAAATTTGCCCACCGCCACCCCGGCCAGTTTTTTCAGTACCCCGGCCAGGCTCAGTTGGGTCATCATCCGGTCTATTTTATAGATGTCCTCGTTCACGTCTTCTATAAACAAGATTTTACCCTGCCAGTCGGGCAGGTAGCCGCTGCCGATGATGGAGCAAATAACCGTGAGGTTGCCCCCGGCCAGCACGCCCTTGGCTTTGCCGGGGCAAATGGTGCGCACCCGGTCGGCCGTGCGCACCAGGTGGTCGCCCAGTTGGTTGGGGTTTTCCAGCAAGGGCATTTCCGCATTGAACAGCACCTTGGCAAAATAACCGAAGGTGAAACTGTTGAACCCGCCGCTGGCCACCGGTCCGTGGAATGTAACCAACCCCGTGCGGTGGTAAATGGCCAGCAGCAGGGCCGTAATGTCACTAAACCCGATCAAGATTTTGGGGTTGCGGGCAATCAGGTCGTAGTCGAGCAGCGGCAGCAGCCGGGCGGTGCCAAACCCCCCGCGCATGGCAATGATGGCATCCACCGAGGGGTCGGCGAACATCGCGTGCAGGTCGGCGGCCCGCTGCTCGTCGGTGCCGGCCAGGTAGCCGTGGCGCGCCCGCAGGTGCTGCCCGGGCTTTACCACCAGCCCCAGGGCCTCGAGGTTTTCGGTGGCTAGGTCAAAACTTTCGGCTTCGTACATGGCCCCGGCCGGGCTTACCAGGCCAATGACCGAGCATTGTTGAAGGCGTTTGGGCAGCAGCATAAAAAAGAAAATGGAGAACGATTTGAGCAATCAAAGGCAAAAAAACACCCGATTTTAACCAAAAAATACGGCTTCAAGGTTAAAAGCGATTTTTCCGATTGTTTTTTGGCGCCGGGGCTAGCCGCGTTGCATGGGGAGCGCGGTGCGGCACCTTCTGCGGTACGCTAACGCTCCCGTGCGGGCGGGTGGGCGGGCACACCCGTCCGGCTACGCCAGGCCGCGCGCCCCCGCCCACCCGCCCGCACCAGGGGCCCCTACCCTGCCCGCCAGGCGCCGGGCGGGGCCGGGCGAGCGTCTTCGTACCAACCCGCCCTGGCGCAAGCTCAAAAAAACGGGCCACCTTTGCCCCATGAACCGCTGGCGGCTATGGTGGATACGCGGCGCCCTGGGCGCGGGCCTGGCCCTGCTAGGGTTGGCGGCCACCGCCCAGCCCCGCTGGCGGCTGGAACTGCGGCTCCCCGCCCAGGCCCCGCCGTTGCCCGCCTCGCCCGCCGCGTTCAACGATAGCCTGGAACTCGTGGGCCACCTGCGCAAGTTGCTGAGTTGCTGGGCCACTGGCACCAGGCAGGCTACCTGCTGGCCCGCACCGATAGCCTCCGGTTTGTCCGGTTGGCCGCCCCGGGGCCGCCCGCCCGCCGCCTGCCCGACAGCCTAGCCCGGGGCGATTCGCTGGGCCGGGCCTTGACCACGCCCGTGGTTTGTACCGCCTGGCTCGCCGCCGGGCCGGTTTTTAACTGGTTGGCCTTGCGCCCCGGCAACCTAGACCCGGCCCTGGCCAACCGCCTGGGTTTCCGCGAGCGGCATTTCCGGGGGCGACCGCTGCGTTACGCCCAGTACGCCCGGCTGGCCCGGCAAATCGTGGCGTTTTACGAAAACAACGGCTACCCCTTTGCCGCCGTCCAGCTCGACTCGCTGCAACTCAGCACTGGCCAAGTGGCGGCCAGCCTGCGGGTGGAGCGCGGCACATACATCCGGTTCGATAGCCTCATCGTGGACGGCGACGTGAAAATCA
>JALONO010000003.1 GCA_025454895.1 Bernardetiaceae bacterium | reverse complement strand
AGCGAGTCGGTCATCCGCACGAGCAGTTCCCGCGTCGAGTTTTGTCTAAAATCGCAAAATCCGGCTATTCCGCACATGCTTAATTTTCCTGGTGTTTTTCTAAATCGTCTGCCACTTAAGGTTGATACTGAAATTGGGGCGAGGGCCTTGTCGTCAGCACCTTGTTAAGAAGCCCAATAAAAAAATTTGCGCTTTGGTTGCTGCGCAAACGGCATTAGCCAATTGTCCACAAAATTAACTTATTCAAAATCAAGCACAAGTTAATTTTGGTTGGGCGTAGTTTGTTAAACGTTTTCTTTCTGCACCAGGGCGGGGAAGGTCCGCAAGATCAGCTCGATGTCCTTCACGATATTGTGCTCGCGGGCATACTGGATGTCCAATTGCATCCGTTCTTCTACCGACATATCGCCGCCTTTGCCGCGCTTGCTCACCTGCCAGAGGCCCGTGAGGCCCGCCGGGGCCAAAAACCGCATGGCCCACTGATCTTGGGTGAGGGTTTTGGCTTCGTAAACCGGCAGCGGGCGGTTGCCCACCAACGACATATCGCCTTTGAGGATGTTGAACAACTGGGGCAACTCGTCGATGCTGGTGTTGCGCAAGAACCGGCCCAGTTCAGTAACCCGGGGGTCGTTGGCGATTTTGACGAAGCCTGCCGCTTTTTTGTTGCCGTCTTTAGGCCCTTCGTATTGGTTGAGGTGGGCCAGTTGGCCCACCATTTTGTCGGCATCGGTGCGCATGGAACGGAACTTGTAAAAGTCGAACACCCGGTAGTTGCGCCCCACCCGCTTGGATATGTAGAATACCGGGCCTTTGGAGTCGAGCTTGATCAAAACGGCCACGATCAACAGCAAAGGCGATAACAACACCAGGCCCACGGAGGCAGCGGCAATGTCAATCAGCCGCTTGGCCACGCTGCTGGCCCGCACCAACCAGTCGGCGGGCTGTGGGCTTAGGGGCACGCGGTCGTTGGCCGGGTCCATGCCCTCGGCTACTTTCCGTTTGTCGGCCAGGGCTTTGGCCTTGCGCAGCGATACGATCCGGAACGCCAGGTCTTCGGCCTTAAGTTGATAGTCGTGCACATCGTCGGCGGCGGCCAGCACGGCTTTGCAGCGCGAAACTTTATCGAGTTTCTCGGTGAGCAACACAACGGGCAGGTTTTTCAGGGCTTTGTTTTCCCGCAGTTCGGCGATAAACTTTTTGAGGCCGGGGGCCCCAAAATAGTCGTCGCAAATAACGGCCTGGGGCAGCGGCTGGTGCTCTTCGGCCCGGTGGTGCAACCACTCGGCCGCCTTGCGCAACGATTTGAAAGTAAGCCCGGTATAGCCGTGCCCCACCATGGTTGCGCAAATGTGGATGGAGTTCTCACCAATGTATAGTAAGCTCTGCAAACCAGTTTGTTGTTTAGTGAACGATGCATCGGCGATCATGCGATCGACCTCGGCTAAATGGCTAGTAAAAACTACGCTCATAAAAATTGTTGCTTTGAACCAGTAACATGGATCAGGGATTTAAGCCCAGCCAAGTTGTAAAAGGGGATTGGGAATTAGTGAGAGTAGGGAAACAATAAGTGTGTTTTCATTTTCAGCCCCCAATCAGGCTTTTGATCGTGCTTTACTCTTTGGCTTACCCCGATTTGCCTTTGGAAAGGGTACGTTCATCGAGTGATTTACTATGTTAACCGAAAATTGAACTTTTCTAAGCAAACCTCTTTTAAAGCAGAACAAAAATTGTTCCTTTTTGTATCTCGCTTTCTCAGCAAAGTTAAATGAATTTACCATCAAAAAAGCTAAAATCCTGGTAAAATATGCTTACGTAATATTTTAAGCTAAACGATAGCTTTTGCTGTTTAGTATGGTATTTATTAAATAATTTAGGTTTCTATTCCGCACTTTTCCCTGGTCTTCCTTTCCCAAAGGAAAAACAATGACGGGCATATTTTGTTTTAAATAAAAATAGTGCAAGAAAAACGGCGGCCTGTTAATGGTTACTTAACAAAATGCGGCCAGGTTTTTTTGTTAGCCAATGGCAAATGCCAGTGATTTGGAGAATTTCTCTGGTTATACTTTGTTATTCAAATCTCTCATCGTGGGTTGGTTCGTGGTTGGATTAGGCGAATATCTTCTCTACGGTTTCCCGTACCGCAATGGGGTCAAACGGCTTTTCAAAATAAGCGAAAGCCCCTTGCTCGAGGCACTTGGCCGCGGCTTCTTCTTGGCTAAAGCTAGACAGCATGATCACCGGCACCTCGCGGTAAAGGCCGCTCTTTTTCATGTTGGCCAAAAACTCCATCCCGTTAAAGTCGGGCATGTTGAGGTCGCAGATCACCAGGTCGGGCATGTTGCCCTCGCTCATCCAGGAGAATGCGCCCACGGCATCGGTTAATGCCACGACCTGGAACTTGGGAGATAATATCTTGCCCAATAAAAGCCGAATGGAAGCATCGTCGTCCACGACTAGCATCACAGGCTTTGGGTTAACGGTTTCATTTGTTTTCAAAGTACTCAATGGCTTCGCTTTTTTTGCAAAATTGGCAAACGGATCGTCCAAAGTCAATGCTTGGTAAATCTAGTGGCCAACAAAAAGGTCAGATTGGGGCCTTTTCTGTTTACTTTAAGCAAATAACGGAACCTCCACTTCTAAAACCCCCTAACTAGAGGGTTTATGACAATCGCCAAAAAATTCCCAAAATAGAAATTCACCAAACCAAAAAGGCGGAGAAAAAGGCAACTTTCCTGGTTTTCAGTTGATCTGGTTCCTTTAGGGTTTTTCCGATTCTTTATTGCTCGTTAACCTACAGAAAAGTTGCCAAAATCTCCGCAATTGCCTTCCTATAACCTTGGTAATAAAAGGCAAATGATTTGGCGGAGAAAAAGTAAACTTTATTAATGGAAACAACCCGGGCGGAGTTTTTGGCAACTTTCGGGCTTCGTAAGACCTCCCCCATAACATTAGCTTCGTACTTTGCTCCACAAACTAGGGGTTTTCGGGGTAAATACGATAGAGTAACGAGTTCATTATCAAAAGATTGAAAGAAAAGGGCTTAACCGAGAAGTAGAAAAGTTGCCAAAAACTCCGTTAAAGAATTGGCCAAAGTTGTTTTTCCTCGCTGCGGAGTTTTTGGCAACCTTTGATCCCAAGCCGGAAGGGCACGGGGCAAACAACGGAATTTTTGGCAACCTTGGCAAGGGATGTCTTCCTTCTTGCTCCTAAACGGAGTTTTCGGCAACTTAAAAGCCTGCTACTTGGCCCTTTTTTGGTGCGGAGTTTTTGGCAACTTTGGTTTGTTCCCCTTTTGGTTTATAAAAGATTGGGACAATAAGGGAAAGTGAAAAGAAAAATAAAATCACATCAAGAAATTGTGAACAAGTTTCTTTTCATCTTCTATTTAGAAGGTTGTAAAACATTGAATATTAATTAGTTAGATCAACAAAAGTTACCTTTAACTCGTTAAAAGTTGCCTTTTTATCTGTTTGCTGTGCTATAAAGTTGTCTTTTACTCGGCAATAGTGGAAAGTAAAGTTGCCTTTTACTCGGCCGAAAAGCCGCCTTTGTTGCCTTTTGCTCGGCGAAAAGCCACTTTTAAAGTTGCCCGGCAACTTTTTTCGGCAACTTTTGTGTTTATTTGCCTTCCCCCAAAAGCAAGAAAACCAGAAAGTTGTCCAAAACTCCGTTATGCTTGGCTCTATCTAACTATGAAAGAAACTGATAACACCATTACCATTAGGCAAGATAATGCGCTCACCACGGCCAAATATGAAATGACGGCCCTGGAGAAAAACATCTTGTATTTAGTCATGTCGCAGATCAAGAAAGAAGACCCGGTGGGCACGCTCTACCGCATCCCGGCCAAGGAACTCATGCGGGCCACTGGGGAAGAGATCCGTTACAACGACTTGCAAAAGGCCACGGAGAAGCTGATCACCCGCCTCATCCGCACCACCATGCCCAACGGCGATTTTCTCCAGGTGTCGTTTGTGGCCTCGGCCCAGTATTTAAAGGGCAAGGGCATGATCGAGATCGAGCTTTCGCAGAAAATCCGTCCGTTGTACATGGAGGTGAAAGAGAAATTCACCACGTTCCAACTTTACACGGCCCTGACGCTCAACAGCAAGTATGCCAAACGGATTTACGAGATGCTGTCGATGTACAAGCATATGAACAACAAAAGTTTCCAGGTGTCGGTAGATGAATTGAAGGAGCGGCTGGGCTTGATAGATCCCGCCACGGGCAAGGATATTTACCCCAAGTGGACCCATTTCGAGAACAAGGTGTTGGCCCCGGCCGAGCGGGAGATCAATGAGAAGGCCGACCTGCGGTTTAGCTACCAAACCAGCAAGGAAGGCCGCAAGGTGGCCCAAATTGTGTTCACGGTGTATTACCAGGCCCCGCGCGAGGAAGAAACCTGGACTGAGCAACAGGCCCAGGTGTTTGAGCGGCTGGTGGTGGAGTTTGGCCTGCGCAAGGACCAAGCCAAGGCCGTGCTGCTACAATACAGCCTGCCAGAGATCAACAAAAAGTTGTATGAGATAAAACTGCGCAAGTTGAACAAGGAACTGAAAAGCCCCGGGGCATACACGGCCAAGATTTTTGGGGTATGAGGGAGAGCCGTTACTAAGTTCAGACGGCTAAACTTTGGCTATCCAGCACTTGGAAGCGGGAGTTGTTGCTCACAAACTCAGGCACAATGTGTTTCATGAGTCGGACTAGGGCCAGGTCGTCGTGTTGAGGCAAGCAAGAGGAAAGTTCTTGAATGTGTGCTGTGATTTGGGCCAAAGTATAGCTGTGGGCATCTTTCCCGATCATGATTTTTTTATTATGGGTCGGGATCATGTTTTCCGACTTGGCCAAAAGTTCTTCCTCGATTTTTTCGCCGGGCCGCAAGCCGGTAAAAATCAAGGCGATGTCTTTATCAGGCTCAAAGCCAGCTAAACGGATCATTTTATGGGCTAGGTCAACAATTTTGACAGATTTACCCATATCGAAAATAAAAATTTCGCCCGATTTGCCCATCGTGCTGGCTTCCAAAATGAGTTGGCAAGCCTCCGGTATGGTCATGAAGTAACGGGTAACTTGGGGCGAGGTAACCGTTATGGGCCCTCCCGCCTCGATCTGTTTTTTAAACCTCGGGATCACTGAACCATCTGACCCCAGTACGTTGCCGAACCGGGTAACGATGAAGCGGGTTCGTTGATTTGGTACTTGCCGGTTAAGAGCCTGGACATAAATTTCGGCAATTCGCTTAGAGGCTCCCATCACATTGGTGGGGTTCACGGCCTTATCGGTCGAGACCAACACGAAACAATCAGTTCCGTATTTGACAGCCAGGTCAGCAACCACTTTGGTGCCTAGTACGTTATTACTTACCGCTTCGGCGGGGTAGTCCTCCAACATGGGCACGTGTTTATAGGCAGCAGCGTGGTAAACCAACTGAGGCCGGAAAGTGGTGAAAACAGCCTCCAAACTGGCCGGCTGGGTGATATTGGCCAAAACGGTTATTACCTGGGGCTGGTGTAGTTCTTCGTGCATCAATAACTGAAGCTCGTGCAAAGGCGACTCTGCTTTATCAAGCAAAATAAGCTGGCTAGGTTTGAGGAGGGCTAATTGGCGGGCTAACTCTCGGCCAATGGAGCCGGCAGCTCCGGTTACTAGCACTACCTTGTTAGCCACGTTTGCCACTATGTGTTGGGGATCGAGCACAATGGGGTCGCGCTCCAGAAGCTCCTCGATGTTGATTTGCTGGAGTTGTCTGGCCCGGAACTGGCCGTTGACCCACTGGTTCACTGGGGGCACTTTGAGTACGCCTACCCCAAGGCCTAGGCATAAGTCCACTAGGGCTTGCGACTGTTCAGTGTTGAAATTAGGACTGGTGAAGATAATTTTTTGTACCCCTAGCCGTTTAATGGCCTGGCTCAGTTGCGATGGTTTGCCTATAACCCAGGCCCCATCCAGTATTTTTTCGGCGAGATTTTTGGCCTGGTCGTAAAAACCCACTACTCGGTAACTGGCCATTTGGTCATTTTCTAAGGCCCGCTTAGTACTTAGGCCTAAGTCATCAGCTCCATAAACGATCACATTCTGGACGGGCTGCGAGCTTTGGAGTGACCGTTTGACGTATCGGAAAAAAAAGACTAGGCAAAAACGATAGGCCAGCAATAGCAAAATAGCCAGCGCAACATCGATGACCGCAATAGAGTAAGCGTAGTAAAAACCAGGCCACCAACCTGACCAATGGATGGCCAGCAGTAAACAGTGACTAATACTCACAGCGGCAAAAATGCGTGACACATCGTATAGGCCTGCGTAGCGGATAATACCTGAGTAGGTTTTAAACACGTAAAAAGCCAGCAAGCGGGCACCCACTACCCCTAATACAGTAATGGGCAATTTAGCGATAATGTGGCTGGGAACCTCTAGGTTAAACCGGAGCAGTACCGCGCCAACAAAAGCGATCGCCGATAAACCAAGGTCGACACCCGCAATGTAAAGTTTGTTAAGGGTAGCTTGACTAGTCAAAGGGTTGGGTAAGTGCATTGTCCATGGTTGGTGGCTAGAGCTGAAGTGCTTTGACATGCCAAGTAAAGGGATGCGTCTGTGATTAAAAAGGGTGGGAAGAGCCAGTACCTAGCCTGGGTACATACCTTGCCGGAGGAAGCAGCGGTTTTCTCCGATGGTGCTTATTCTCTTTACTAAAACGTAGCCAAAAATAAGAAATTTGGAGGGAGATAAAATCTTAAAAGAAAAAAATAGTCAGAGGGCAAAAGCAGACGATTATTTTAATTTGATGCAAACGATGCCATATGGGATAGTTGTTTGACTAGGGCACTCCTCTGGGTAAAGGTTAGGAAGCGACAGACTGGCGTTGCCGACGTAAAACGCGCCGCCTCAACACGAGAAAGGCAAGGCTCGCTCCTGATAAAATAGCTGTTATCCAGGCTATTTGCCCAGCCAAGCTCAGTTGGGCAATGTGTTGACCTATTACAAGAACGTTAACGAAAGTTTGGGCGAGCGCGTAGCCAAAAGCCACCTTAAGGTGGGATATTTTACCCTCATTGGCTAGCAATTGGAAGAGGTGGCGACGGTGCGCCTGAAAAATGTTTTCCCGGTTAGCCAACCTAAAAACGATGGTAAGGATGGTATCAACCCCGTAAAGGGAGAGTAGAAGCAGGTAGGCGAGGCTTTGGCGGGTTATCACTAACATTATCAAGGGTAATAAAATCATGAGGGCTAGGCCAATGCTGCCCACATCGCCAGCAAAGCACCTGGCCCGGGGGCGGAAATTGTAAAACCCAAACACAGCCAAGCCAACCAGGGCTACTAAAAAGTAAGCATCTGGGAGCAAACCGCCCTCCGCTCGGTGTAGCCACCATAGCGTAACGAACGCCACCAGACCGTACAATCCTGTGATCCCATTGATCCCGTCCATAAAGTTGACGGCGTTGACAATGCCTGCCACTAAAACCAGCAAGGGCAGCCATAAGTACCAAGTAAGGGGTATGCCCACCTGGTACAACAGAAGGGCCGAGGCGATAAAATAACCTGTGATCCGGATGCGCTTGGGTAGCCCGCCGAGGTCGTCCAGAAAACCCACGGTGGCCCCGATGGCCAAGCTGGCCGTAAACCAAGCTAAACTGCCTAAGTTTAGTAACAAAAAAAGCATCATACCCACCACAAACACCACACCCCCGCCCCGGATAGTGGGCCGCAGGTGCGAACTACGGAGGTTCGGCGTGTCCGCAATGCCCAACCGCGACGCCAGTTTGAGGTAGGTCTCCGCTAGCCCAAACAACAAAGCGGCGAGCAAAAAGTAGGTGAAAAATATCCTAATCTCGGACATGTGGTAGGCGAAGAGACTTAAAGGCAGGGCAAGAGGAAGATTTAAATAGAAAAACCAACAATTTGTGTTAAATACTATTGCTTGAATATAAATTATTTAAAAGAGGAGGTATTCACGGTTGGTATGTAATTTAAGTTTAATAATGCTCCAAGGTGGCTCTGCACTCTCTCTGGTTAGATGGTATTTTTCCCAGTTAGCAAACGGTACCTATGGGCTGGTTTAACCAACCGAACTTACTCCTTTGGTTAGCCCGCCTAGCCAAAGGTTAGTAGCAGCCAACACCGAGGTGGGTTGCCAACCTAGCCGGAGGCGGGCGGCTTGGTCATCAAATGTAAGCGAGTTAGTTATTTTGGCTAAAGTTTGGTTATCGAGCGGGAACAGCCGCCTCTTAGCCAAGAAATTGATCGGGTCGCCTACGTGGGCTACCATAAGTGCCAGCCAGATGGGCAGCCGCCGGGGCAAGGGTTGACCCAGTTGTTCAGCGATGGTAGTTTCCAGTTCCTTAAAAGTGGGATGGCAGCCATCGGTGAGGTGGTAAATCCCACCTATTTGGGCGGCTCGGGGCACAATGGCCGCCACATCTTGGGCCAGCACCAGGCTTTTGCGGGCATTACCCGGGCCAATGCCTAGATAACGGCCCCGGGCCAGCTGGGCAACCATGGCCCCCAGGTTGCCGGGCGGGTTTAGGCCCGCAACTAACGGAAGTCGCAAAATGGTTAGCCGGACTCCGTGTCGGCCGCACCAGGCTTGGACCAACTGCTCGGCTTCGATTTTACTGCGGCCATAAGGGTCGGTGGCCGCCAAAACGGAGGTCTCAGGCAGGTTTTCGCCGTGGCTAAGCCCGTAAACCGCCACCGAGCTAATGAGCACAAATGCCTGGGGCGGGCCAACGGCCTCCAAGGCTTTGAGCAAATGAGCGGTACCTAACCGGTTGGTTTGGAAAAAGGCCGCTCTTTCGGCCTGGGTGCGGGGCACCGAGTGGGCCTTGCCCGCATTGTGCACCACCCAGTTGAAGTAACCGGGCAAAATGGGTGCGGTTTGAGCAAGGTCAGCAAAAGTATGGCCCGGCGAGCCGGGCGGGAGTTGCCTTCCCACGGTGTGCACGGGGCCTTGGGCTGCTAAATGGGCCAACAAGTAACGCCCCAAAAATCCTGAGGCACCAGTGAGTAAAAGGGGAGGCATTAAAGCAAGAATGGGTGTTGGCTCAAGGGCTTGGCCGCAAATGGGTGGTACTCGCCCACCAGACCCATGGGCGTGGCTTGGCGGATCTGCTGCACGATCTGGATGGCTGCGCGGGCCTGAGCTAACCCAAAGCCGTTACCGGCTAAAATTTCTTCGTAGCTGCGGGTGTGCAGGTCGGTAAAGCCCTCGCTAAACTCTAATTCTTCGCCACTGATAGTGAGCGAGCGGAAGGTGCGCTGGCCCGTGGCCGCCACGGCGGGGGGCAAAGTGGCTGGGTTGATGCTGAGGAACCACCGCACTCGGGCTTTTTCCAGCTCTAAATAACCAGCGGCCCGGTCGTGGGTGTGCAGATGTACCAAGTTTTGTACGGGCTGACCGTACACCCAGGTGAGCATGTCAAAAAAGTGGATTCCGATATTAGTGGCAATGCCGCCTGATTTGCTCAGGTCGCCCTTCCAGGAAGTATAGTACCAATTGCCCCGCGAGGCAATGTAGGTCAGGTCTAGGTCAAATACCTGACCGAGGGGGCTGGCTAGTACCCGCTGCCGCAGGGCTTGGATAACTGGGTGCAACCGCAGTTGTAAAATGGAGTAAATGTGGTGGCCCGACTCGGCCTCTATGCTTTGGAGGGCTTCCAAATTCCAAGGGTTGAGCACCAATGGTTTTTCGCAGATCACATGTGCACCCTGGCGCAGCCCGAACCGAATGTGGGAGTCGTGCAGGTAGTTGGGTGAGCAAATGCTCACATAGTGTACCGGGGTGCCTTGACGGCGTAACTTGTCCAAATGACGGTCGAACCGTTCAAACTCAGTAAAAAAATCAGCCTGGGGGAAATAACTATCGATAATGCCTACACTATCGGCCCGATCCAGAGCGGCAACTAGTTGGTTGCCGGTGTCCAGGATGGCCTTCATGTGGCGGGGGGCCACAAAGCCTGCAGCCCCGATGAGGGCGAATTTTTTCATCTCAGGTAATTAACAGAAGGAAAGTATTGCGAAGTCGGGCTTGCGGAAAAATGACACCATGATAGTATGGTTAAATCAATTTTCTGTTTGATTATCAGTTATTTATGTAACCATTAATACTCAATCTGAATTTGGTTTTTGTAATGCCTAATCCTCATTTAGTTGAGCATTAGCTCTGCAACTGTTGTTATTGGAAAGCGAAGTCAAAGTTTGGGTAATTCCTGGTTAACGATGCCCGGTGCCTAACTGATTTTGGTGGTACTGCTCGATAAAATCGCAGATAAACGCCGCCGTGTTTCCGTGCCCATAAAAGGGTTTGGCGGGTGGGAAGGGCTTGGCCCAGCAAGCAAGAGCCGAGTCGAGAATTTGGTGGGGGTTAGTGCCCACTACAAAGTTGTAGTTGTTCTCTACCAGTTCTACCCATTCGGTTTGCTGGCGCAAGGTGAGGCAAAATTTGTTGAAAAAGAACGCCTCTTTTTGTAGCCCGCCACTATCGGTGAGTACCAGGTCGCACTGGTCCAGTAGCCGCAGCATGTCTAAGTAGCCCACCGGCTCCAAAAGATGGAGCGGGCCAGCATCAACGCCGTGCTGGGCCATTAGCTTGCGCGTGCGGGGGTGCAAGGGCATTACTACCGTCATGTGCTGTGCTAGTTGGTGCAACGCACTAAAAATGGAAGTCAGTTGTTCAGGCTGGTCGGTATTTTCGGCCCGGTGGATGGTGCACAGCGCAAACGGGGCCGCGGGCAAAGGCAACCGGCTGGGGCTGAGCAGGGCCTGCTGGCGGTAATAAAGGGCGGAATCGTACATGATATCGCCAGCGTTGACCACCTGGCAGCCAAAGTTGGCAAATCCCTCGGCCATCAACTGTTGCACGGCGGTTTGGGTAGGGCAAAACAGGATGTCGCTGATCCGGTCGGTCAAGATACGGTTCACCTCTTCGGGCATTTTGAGGTTGAAGCTGCGCAGCCCGGCTTCCACATGGATAACTTTAAGGTGCAGTTTTTTGGCGGCTAAAGCCCCAGCCAAGGTGGAGTTGGTGTCGCCGTACACGAGCACATAGTCGGGCTTTTGGGCCATTAGCACTTTTTCGATTTGCTCCAGCATCTGACCGGTCATTGCCCCGTGCCCTAGTCCGTTGATGCCCAAGAAATGGGCCGGGGCCGGGATGCCCATCTCCCGGAAGAAAACATCAGACATGTTGGCGTCGTAGTGTTGCCCGGTATGCACAATCACCTCGCGGATAGTGGAGCGGCGGGCGATCTGGCGAGAGAGGGCCGCCGCTTTGATAAATTGGGGCCTGGCCCCCAAAATGGTGGTGAGGTTAATAGGCATCTAAAAATTCAAGTATTTGTTGGACAACGTAGGTCCGTTGCTCAGGGTCAAGGTTGGGGTGCATGGGCAAAGAGAGTGCCTGTTGGCACAAACGTTCGGCCACGGGGAAATTTTGGGCCTGGCCCTGAACCTGCCGATAGGCTGGCTGTAGATGCAATGGGTGTGGGTAGTACACCATACTGGGCACTTGCCGGTTGGCCAAAAAGTCCTTCAACTCATTGCGGGGGGCGTGCCTAAGCAGTAAGGTGTACTGGTGGAAAACGTGGGTGCTGTAGGGTGCTCGGGCTGGCACTTGGAGCTGGGCACAAGGGCCTAAGTGGGTGTCGTAGTAGGCAGCGGCTTGTTGCCGCTGTTCGATGAAATAGTTGAGGTGGCGCAGTTTTACGCGCAAAACGGCGGCTTGGAGGGCGTCTAGTCGGGAATTTACGCCTACCAGCGTATGTTCGTATTGTTTGGCCTGGCCGTGGTTGGCAATTAGGCGGACTTTTTGCGCCAGGTCGCTGTGGTTGGTGAAAACGGCCCCGCCGTCGCCGTAGCAACCCAAGTTTTTGGAAGGGAAAAACGAAGTGATACCCAAATGGCCCAAAGTGCCAGCGGCGGCTTGGTGGCCATTGCCCAAACGAAGGGTGGCACCAATGGCCTGGGCGTTGTCTTCCACTACCCATAATTGATGTTGCTGGGCTAATTGTAGAAGAGGCTCCATAGGTGCGCCCTGGCCAAACAGGTGCACGGGTACAATGGCCCGTGTACGAGGTGTAATGGCCCGTTCCACCTGGGCGGGGTCTAGGGCAAAAGTGTCGGGCAGCACATCGGCCCACACGGGTTTGAGGCCCAGCAAGGCGGCGGCTTCGGCGGGGGCCACATAGCAAAAGGCAGGCACGATCACCTCATCGCCGGGCCGAAGACCGAGGGCCATGAAGGCAATTTGCAGGGCATCGGTTCCGTTGGCGCAAGTGATCACGTGCCCGACCCTGCACCAAGCGGCCAATTCTTGCTCAAAAGCCGCCACCTCAGGGCCTTTGATAAACTGGGCACTGGCCAGCACTTGGCCCAGGGCTTGGTCTATTTCAGGTTTGAGCTGGGCATACTGGGCGGCCAGGTCCACCATGGCGATTTTTCTCATGGCAGGCGGGTTACTATTTGATTTTCAAGCAGATAAACCTGCCCGCTCTCCGGGCAAACGGCCTGGCCGCTGGTATCGAATTTAAGCTTGTGGCCGTACTCGCTCATCCAGCCAGTTTGGCGGGCCGGGTTGCCCACCACCAGGGCATAGGCGGGTACCGAGCGGGTAACCACGGCCCCGGCCCCCACAAAGGCAAACCGGCCAATTTGGTGCCCGCATACAATGGTGGCGTTGGCCCCGATGGTGGCCCCTTGCCCCAAGTGCGTGCGCTCGTACTGGTGGCGGCGCGCTACGGCACTGCGTGGGTTGCTCACATTGGTAAACACGCACGAAGGGCCGAGGAACACGTCGTCGTCGCAAGTAACCCCAGTGTAAATCGATACGTTGTTTTGCACCTTCACGTTGTTGCCTAACGTTACCCCGGGCGAGATCACCACGTTTTGGCCAATGTTACAGTGGCGGCCCAAGTGGCAGCCGGTCATCAGGTGGGCAAAGTGCCAAATTTTGGTGCCTTCGCCAATTTCACACCCGTCGTCGATCACGGCCGTGGGATGGGCAAAATAGGGTGGGGTTTCCATGAGTGAACCGCCGTTAGGGCTGTTGGAATAGGTTTAGGTATAGCGAAGATAAATAGTTCATGTCGTGATATTTGGTTACATATTCGCGCCCCTTTTGCCCGAGAGCTATCCGGGCCGGGGCGGGCATCTGGTACAACGAGAGCACCCCCTGGGCAATGGCCTCGGCCGAATCGGGGGCAACAATGACTCCTCCGCCAGAAAGCTCCACCGGGTCTTTAATCAGGTTGTTGGCCGCCAATATGGGTTTACCGGCCAGCATGTAATCAAAATATTTGTTGGCCGAGACCCCGTGGTCGAACAAAGGTGAGCCGTTGCGGCCCACAAAGCAGACATCGAAATGCCGCAACATGGCTTGCACTTGGTTTTTGCGGATTTTTCTCACCAATACCAAGTTGTTGAGGGTTTGGGCCTGGGCCGCCAGTTGATCTTTTAAATAGCCGTCGCCGACCAGGACAAAACAAATTTGCGGGTGTTGCTGGAGCAAAGCGGCCGCTTCTGCCAAATACTCCAGGGCATTGGCCAGGCCAAAAGTGCCGGTGTAGCCCACCACAAATTTATTTTGAGGGATTACGGCCAGCACGTCGGGATCCAACGGCTCGTCGGCCAGCAAGTTGGTGCTTAGCCCGTTAGGGATGTAAGCAAACTTGGCCGGGTTGCCAGTGATGGCGTTAATGTGGTGATGGGCGTTGGGTAGTAGCGACACCACCTTGTCGGCCCGGCGGTAGCCAAACCGCTCGAACCAGGCCAGTACCATTACCACGGGGTGCCACCGCGAAAATCCGCCCAAGTGCATGAGCGTGAGGGGCCACAAGTCCCGGATCTCAAAAAAAAGGTGCTTCGCCTTCCACCGCTTTTTCAGCAAAAAGGCCGAAAGCACCGGAAAAATCGGCATCGAGGAAATGATGATGTGATCTGGCCGGCCCAGGGCCTCAACGGGCACAAACAGCACCCGCCAGGCAAATACCCACATGCTCCAGAACCGCAAGGGGCTTTGGCCGCGGTAACGGGGCGTTTTTACCCAACAAAAAAGACGGCCGTCGGTCGGTTCCAAATTATAGGTGCGGGGGGCGGCGGGCAGTTGGCTAAACAGGTGGTTGTACGAGCCAGAAATGATGCTCACCCGGTAACCCGCCGCGAGCCAGGCCTGGGCCAAGTAATAATGCCGCTCGCCCCAGCCCGAGGTGGGCGTGCCGGCAAATTGGTTGATCACCCAAATGGTTTTGCGTTCTTCCAAAGGCGGGGAGGTCAATTAGGTAACAGGCCCATTTTGCGCAGCCGGTGGAGCCACTGCCGAAATTTTTTCTCCAACCAATGCAAATTGGGGTAGTCTAAAATGCTTTTGACCGGGAGTTGCAGCAGAGCTTCAAACGCGGCCTCGTCGATGCCCAATTTCTTGATCACGTACTCTTTGTCTTGGGCCACTAGGTCGGGGTCGGCGGGGGGCTGTTGCAATTGGGCCAGGGCCTGGTCGCGGGTTATCTCGCCCGTGGCGATGATCAGGCAGGTCAAGTGGGCCTTTCGTTTGTCGATATTGAATTTTTGGGGCAATATGTACGATTGGTAAAACCGGGTATAAATCGACTCATAGTGTTTGCCGCCGTAGTACTGCCAACCTAACTCCCGTTGGATCAGGGCCATCGCCTCGCTTTTATTAAAGTCGATATAGTTGATCAACGAGACGCTGCGAATGCCCTTCGCTAAATTGTAATACAGGAACCGCCCCACCGAAAGGTGAGGGAACGAAGCCAAAGAGGCCGACCCAAAACGCTGGTGGACGGAGCGGATGTACCGCCAGTCTAAATAGCCTCTGGCCCAAGAGGGGGGCAACAGGCCTTCGTTGCGGAAATTCATGCCACTCACGATGTACTTGAGGCCGAACTTGGCCGCCATTTTATACAAGACGGCCACAATGGCGTGGTCGGTGGGAATTTCGCCATCCGGCGTGGAGGCTTTCAAAAACGATAATTGCAGATCTTTGAACATGGCCCAGTCCAGCACCTCAGTGTAAAGGTCGATGCCCAGCTTGTTCAGGATGTTCTCGATGTTTTTTACGGCCAGTTCAGAATTCCAGCCGTTGTCGACGTGGACAGCCAGGGGCCGCAGCCCCATTTGCTTTACCAACCAGGCGGTATAAGTGCTGTCCACCCCGCCACTGATGCCGATTATGCAGTCGTAGGCCTTACCCTGGCCCGAGGCTTTGATCTGGGCCACCAGTTGATCCAGTTGCCGTTGGTTTTCCGGCGCGGGCGGCACCCTGATCCTCAACTTGGCCGAGAACTCGTGGTAGTAGTGGCAAACCCCGGCCGGGTCAAAAACAATATCGGGATCGCCCACGGTGTCCATCACGGTTTTGGTACAGATTTGATAGGCTCTGGTGGTGGCAGACATGTTTGCGGAATGTGGTCAGGTGGTTTTTAAAAAACGGATTGATGAAGAAGTTTAAGCCGATTTTCTTCTTTTTTAACCCAGGTGAAAATTGTTTAGAAGCAAAATAATACCAAAATAAAATAGGAATTGCGGGTTTTTTGTGCTGTAAATAATTGATAATCAGGTGTAAAAGAGTTATACAATCAGTAAGTTATTCTAGGATTATCAAAAAGACTAGCCCTGAAAAAGCGGGCGTTGACCAATAACGTTCAACCCAACAAACTTTGAAGTACCGAGGGGGCGGGGTAGTTAATGAGCACGGCCCGGTGAGGCCCGTGGTACACAAATAAACTACCAGCCGCCACGCCCGACGCGCCCGCATCGGCAGCTTGGCGCAAATGGGCGAGCTGGCCCGCCCCCCCGCAAGCCACTACGGGCACGGGCACCGCCTGGGCTACTTGTTGTATCAGCGTTAGGTCGTAGCCGGTCATGGTGCCGTCGCGGTCCACGGCGTTGAGCAAAATCTCCCCGGCCCCGGCTTGGCTGGCTTGTTGCAAAAAGGTCAACAAACCAACCGGAGGCGGTGGTACTTTGGCGTGGGAATACACCGTGAAATTGCCCCATAGGTTTTTTTTAACATCCACGCTAAGCACAATGCTTTGATTACCAAATACTTGGGCGGCGTTGGCAACCAAATCTAGGTTGCACAGACCGGCCGAATTGATCACCACTTTTTCCACCCCGATGGTAAATAGCCGCCCAATATCTTCTACCGATTTGATGCCTCCCCCGTAGCCCAGGGGCATAAAGCACTCGGAGGCCAGTTGTTTAACCAGTTCGAAATTAGGGCGGTGGCCGCGTTTACTGGCATCGATGTCGAGCACCACGAGTTCGTCCACTTCCTTGTCGTTGAAAATTTTAACGGCATTGAGGGGATCGCCCAGGTAGTTGGCGCGGTCAAATTTCACGGTTTTTACCAAACCGCCGTTGCGCAGCAGCAATACGGGGATTACGCGGGTTTTGAGCACAGGTTTATAATTGAGCAAAGTTGCGCAACAACAGAAGGCCAAATTTGTGGCTTTTTTCTGGATGAAACTGGGTGCCAAACACTAGTCCATTTTGCACAGCGGAGGCGAAATGAGTACCGTACCAGGTGGTGGCGGCCACGTGGCCGGGGTCGTGGCATTGGTAATAGTAGGAATGGACAAAGTAAAACCGCGCCTCGTCCCAGTTGGCAAAACCTCGGAAAAGGGGGCTGTTGGCTTGGTACTGCACCACATTCCAACCCATATGGGGGATTTTAAGGGGCGCAGGTACGCTAAACTTCACCACCTGCCCAGGCACTAAACCTAGGCCGGGCAGCGTGCCTTCGTCGCTACGGTGGGCCAGCAGTTGCATGCCCAGGCAAATGCCCAGTAGGGGCCTGCCTTTCGCGACCCTTTGTTGAATAACCTCGGTCAGCCCCCGCTGGGCTAGGTTAGCCATGGCGTGGTCAAACGCGCCCACGCCGGGTAAAATGAGCTTAGCCGCTTGGCTTACGACCGTAGGCTCAGAGGCAATGACAGCCGGTTGTCCAATTTTTTTGAGCATGTTTTGGATAGACCCCAAATTGCCCATGCCATAGTCGATGATTACAATGGACGTCATGCCGGAATTGGTCGTTTCACGTGGGAGATTACGGCTTTAAACTTGCCGTTGTGAGTGCGGGGGATGCTGGGCACCAAGTTGATATGTACTTTTACCGGGCCTAGTTGTGATATTATTCGGTTGGTGATTAATCGATTGTTTTCAGACTGGTAATGGGCAGACCCGACCAGGTTCACTTCAATGTCCGTTAGGGTGTGCTGCACAATTTGGGCTTCCACCAAGCCGGGTACGCCAATGAAAACCCCGTGGAAACGGACCATTTCCCGGCCGTCCGGGCCGATGATGGTGTCCTCGAGCCGCCCTACTATTTCTTCCACCACGGGCATGGCCCGCCCGCAGGCACAGGTTTGGTTGGGGCTAAGGGTTATCAAGTCGCCCATGCGGTAGCGGATGAGCGGCTGGTCGAAATTAAGCAGCCCAGTGGACACTACTTCGCCTGGCTGGCCCGGGGGGCAGGGCCGACCTCGGGCGTCCAGCACTTCCACAATGCCTACCTCGGGCACCACGTGGAGCTTGCCGTGCTCGCACTCGGAAATTAAGTTGCAAACCTCTACGCCGTTGTACGAGTCGTAAGTTTTACAGCCGTAAACCCGGCCAAACGTGGCCCGCATATCCGGGGTTAGCATTTCGCTAGAAGTGAGCACGGCTTGCAGCTGGGGGGCCGCTAGGCCCGCTTCTTCTATCAACCGGGCCAGGAAGTAATTGCCGCTCGCGTAGCCGGTTAGGTATTGGGCTCTGTGTTTGCGCAAGCCTTCCAAATAGTTTTTGACAGTGCCAGGGCCAATGTGATAAGCTGAAAAATAAGTCTGCTTTTCTACCCAATTGTAACGGTAATAAGGCGGGCGGCCGGGCCCGTCGGGCACAATGCGGCGGCCGCCGATCACCCCACGCGGGGTCTGGTAGTCGATGCCCGCCCAGTAATTGATCCGGGCCTCGAAAATGGCAAAATATTGTTGGTGCATCCGCAACGAGTAGCGGGTACGGGTGGGCGTGCCCGTGCTGCCGCTGCTGTTGTAGTACTCCCCGTTTGGCTCTAGTTGGCAGGAGAGCAGAGATGAGGTGCCCTGCTGCCGGAAGGTCGCTTTGTCCAGCAACGGCAGGCGCGGCAGTTGCTCGAGGGTAAAGTTTTTTAATTCTGCCGGGCCAAGCCCCAGGGTTTTGAACAACTGCTGATAATAAGGCACGGTGGCTTGGGCATGCAATAGCAAGCGTTGCAAGCGTTCGGTTTGGTAATGGGACCATTGCTGGGCCGAATAGGCTTCACGGTCTAGGCAGGCTCTTAACTCTTGGGCAAACACGCCCCCAAAACGGCGCCGGTACCAATGGTAGCCAAATGCGCTAATGCCCACGTTTTGGAGCCAAACTGGCAAACGGGGATACATTTGTTGCAGAAAGGCGAGCACCGGGAGTTAGCTAGTTAACAATTTGACCCACCCGGGTTTAATGTTAGCCCAGGTAAACTGTTCGGCTTTTTGCCGCCCATTGCACGATAAGGCCCGGCACCGCGCCGGATCCTGGAGCAACTGCTCAATTTGCCGGGCCAGTTGCTCGTGGTCATTGCTTTCTACAAGGACCGTCTCGCGGTCGGTTACCAGATAGGGCACTCCGCCCACTCGGGTGCTCACCACACACATACCCAGGGCTAAGCCTTCCAACAGGCTTACCGGGGTGTTGTCTATGTCGGGGGTAGATACCATGATATCAAACGTATGAGCCAGCTCGATCCAGTCTTTTTGGGGCATTCGCCTCAGCAGGCGCACGGTATCGGCCAAATGGTGCTGGGCAATAAACGCCATCACTTCGGGGTAGTAGTGCTCCGATGGTTCGCCCACTAGGCCCAGTTGCAAACCTGGCACTTTGGGCTTGAGTAAGGCCACGGCCTTGAGGGTCATTAAAGGGTTGTACGGCTTGCCCAACCCTCTAATATTTAAAAGTTTAGGATAAATTTCTGCCCGCTGTTTAAAAGGGTACTCGTTCAAAGCCAAATGATTGGGGATGAGTGTGATACCGTATCCCTGGGCTTGGAAAAACTGGCAAAGGTAAGCCGAGGGAGCCACCAAAGCCCGGGCGCGGGCAAAGAGGAAATGGACCAGGCGTGGGTTGCGCGCGTACCGGGCGGGCAAGTTGCCTCCATGCAAGAAAAGAAAGTAAGGCTTACCGAAAAACCAGCAAAGCAAACCCATAAAAAACGCATAGTAAAAGGCGCGGGTAGAGTAGGTGTCGATCATGATCCGGTCGGACCGCAACCCGTACCAGAAAAAATGGCCGATAAAGTCTAAAGCCCTCACCATAGGTGCTTTTTTGTCTGAGGCGGTTTTGATCTCGCAAAACTCGGCCAGCAATGGGGCCAGGTTTTCGATCACTCCTTTGGTGCGGGTATGCTTGGAGAGTTTATCGCCCAAGTAGAGGAGTCTCATGGTTTTTCACTTCTCGCTGAACAATTGATTTTGAATATTTAAGCAACGTATGATAAGTATTTTGTTTCTGCCAAAAGCGAAATTTTCAGACCCAGGTTTGCAAGGCGGAGGGGGGCTTTACGGTTGATTGGGTAAAACTTGCTGATCTAGGGCGGAGAATTTTTGCCGGACGGTAGGATCGTAACATAGCTTAACCCAATGAGCAAGGGCGAAACAAAGGTGCGCATGGCGGCGTGGAAAGTGGTGTAAATGGCTAGCCCGTAAAAGGTGAGTAGCAGCATTTGGGTGGCAGGGTCTTGTTTTTTGATGAGGATACGGAAGCCCGCCACCGCCAGCAAAGCCAAGTACGCCAAGCCAAATAAACCGTGTTCGGCCAGTAAGCGGCTGGCTTCTACGTGGGCCAATAACCCATTGGCCACGCCTTCGCGTAGGGGCGGCGAGGCACCTACCCCGCAGCCCATTACGGGGTGTTGGGCCCAAATGGCCAAATCGCCTTCAAAAATATCGATCCGGCCCGAAGTGATGATGGTCAAGTTCTTTTCGTCGCGCCCGCTAATCGTGCGCGAATTTTCACCCTGGTAACGGAGCCATAACTGGCCGCCGGTGAGCGAGTTAGCGTACAGGAATACCGCCGCCACGGCCACCGCCCCTATTATAACGTAGAACCTGGCCGCCGCCCCTTGCACCAACCCGCCCCGGCTGGAAAACAAACGGTGGCCGCCCACCACCAAAATGGCCAAGGCCCCGCCGATCATGCCCCCGCGCGAAAAAGTCAACAAGCCCTGCACGGCGAACAAAGCTGCGGCCAGGGCATCGCCCCAGCGGCTGCCGGTCCATTTCCAATGGTTGATCAAGAACAAAAACGCCAAGAACATCCCTAGGCCCAAGGCGGTAGAAACCTGGTTGGCGGCCAGCCCCCCTCCAATGGCGGCACTCGAGCTTAATTCAAACTCTACTTCGTCAAGTTGGGGGTTTTTGATGATGCTGCAACAAAGGGCCGCAAAAATGGCCAGCAGGAGCACCCGGAGCACCTGTTGCAACAGCCCCGCCGAAAGCCGCAGGCTGCCAAAAAAAACAATGGCCAGAGCAACATTGAGACAGCCCAAGCCATTGAAAATAAGATTATTAGCGGTAACTAAGCCGCTTTGATCGATCAAAAAACCAGGAATGGCCAGTCCCAACATCCACCACCCGAGCACTCCCCGCCGCGCACCCGCCACGATGCCCGTGAGCAACAGCAGGCCAGTGAGGTATTTGCCCAGTTCGTAAGGAATGTAGGGCGAGGTATCTGCCAGGCGACATAAAAGCTCAAACGACGACAAGTAAACGATGAGCAGCAACAGCGTAACTACTCGTTTGTGGTCGGTAAGCAGCAAGGGAACGCACAGGATCGCCACCAAATAAAACCAAATGATGATGGGGATGGGCGAAAAGGCCGAGGCGATGCCCAGTAGGCCGTGCAAGCCTACCCACCACCCGGCCCGTTGGGGGTTGCCAATCTCCTCAATCATGCCACGAGGGTTTGTAAAATAGAGAGGTATCGCCGCATAAAGTTATGGGCACTGTAATGGGTGGCCACGCGCTGCTGGAAAGCCCGGCCAGTTTGCTGGGCCTGGGCTGGGTTAGTTAAGTAGCTGGCCAGGGCCATGGCCAGGGCAGCCGGGTCTTTGGGTGGCACCACCTGGCCGTACTGGCCATGCCCCAGCACCTCGGCGCACTGGCCCACGTTAGTGCATACTACTGGCAGGCCCGCCGCGCCATACTCGAGTAGTGCCACTGGCAACCCTTCGGTTACCGAGGCCAACACCCCGATATCGGCTTGGCGGAGCAGGGCGGCCACGTCGGTGCGTTGGCCCCAAACCTGGATTTGCTGGCCCAGGCCGTAATTGGCGATCAAGTTCTTTACCTGGGCACTGTACGCATCGGCGTGGTCGGTACCCACTAGCCAAACGACGAAGTCCTGCCCCTGCCCGTGCAGCGTTTTGCAGGCCTCGATTAGGTTAGGGTGGTCCTTGACGGCTCGCAAACTGGCTGTACAGATAATAACGGGACTGGTTTGGCGGGGTTTAACCTGATCGTCTTGGCTCTCGCTTGGTGATAATGGCTCGTTGTAGTCGACGAAATTAGGCACATAGCTCACCCGATGAGGTGGCAGCCCCATTTTTGCCACGGCCCATTGGGCTAATTTTTCATTAACCGCCACCACGTGATTGATCCACCAACCAGCCACCCACATCAAGGAGCGGTTCCTCTGGGCCAGAAAGTCGGAGTTACCGCCGTGGTCGTGCCAAACCAGGCGCAGCCAAGGCAAGCAAGTTTTTAACAACACAGCCCAGGCCAGCGAGTTGTGGTGGGCGTGGATCACCGTCGGTCGGAAGGAGAGCGCCAGGGTAACGAGGCGGTAAAAAGCCCGCCCATCCCCAAAGCTCTTTTTCCCCAGTATTTGGAACCTCACCTCGGGTTTCAATCCTGCCTGCAAAGGACCGCCTGCGCGGGTGGCCACCAGCAGCGTGTCAATATCTCGGGCTGCTAGCCAGTTGCAAATATTCACCCCCATTTTTTCGGTTCCGCCAGGCTCCAAAGTATCCACCAGGTGCATCACCCGAGGCTTATGGTCTGTCATTCTCTACCAGATTGCCTTTGGCCAACAGCACCAAGCTGCCGCCAAAAATTTTACTGTACAAATAGGGGTTTAGCTTTGCCAACACCCATTTAAAGGGGAAAGCAAGGCGTTGTAACCAAGTTTTTTGGTTTGATGGGGCCAACCGCGAATGCTCGGCAAAAGCGAAAGTAAGCGTTTGCAAGCCTGCCAATGCGATTAGATTGAGGGCGGTATTAAGGTTCAAGAAAATCAAATGGCCAGGGTTGACGATCTTTGCCGTTTGCAGCCCCCGGAGGTTAACCACTAGGCAATCCTCCAACGGAATATGGAAGGCCAAGTAGCGACAACGTTGGCCTACTTTGCCAATAAAGGCGAGCGGGTCGGTTACGTGCTCAAATACGTCGGTCATTAAAATCAGGTCGGCCCGGTCGTGAGTGAGTAAAAAATCCTGATGGACGAAAACGATGTTATCGGCCCGCAACTGGGCTACGTGTGGTGAAATATCGTAGCCTTTGGCCGAACTAACCCTTACCCCCGCCTTGGCCAAAAGCCCGCAAAGCTCGATGATGAACGTCCCGCTGCCGCACCCAACATCGATCAAAGAAAGTTCGGATAGGCCGTTTTGTCGTAAAAAAGGGAGCACTAAAGCTCCAATGTCTAGGGCTTTGAAACGGCCGTCCTCTGCATGGCGGCGCGGATCAGTAAAGTAGGTGCCCTGTTGGTACATGCTCATCGACTTTCAAGATCAGCGCAGTAACTGGGCAATTTCTTGTTCAAAACGCTCCAAAGTGTATTGGTGCGCCCAGGCTGCGGCATGTTGTTGCATGGCCAGGTAACCTGCGGGCTGGGCAAGTAGTTGAGCAATTTGCTCGGCCACTTCGTCGGCGTTGGGGTTGGCCAGCAGCCCCCGCTGGCCGCTACCCAGCATCCAGGGCACGCACGACACCGGAGTGGTAACCGGCACGCAGCCCCACCACATCGCCTCGGCTACTACCTTGGGCCACCCCTCCGATTTGGACAAAAAAACCAGGAAGTGAGCCTGTTGGTAATGGGTTGCTAGGGTGGGTTTGTCCACATTACCAAGGAGCTTTATTCGGTCGCCAAGCCCTAGTTGATCAATTAGCCGCGCTAGACGATTTCGCTCGGGGCCGTCGCCCAGGAGTGTAAGCTGCGCCGGTTGCCCTCGTTTAAGTAGTCGGGCGGTTACCTCGATGGCTAGGTCTGGGCGTTTGCCGGGCGTTAAGGTTCCCACAAAAACCAGTTGCAAAGGGCCAGATAAGGGCTTACCTACAGCTAAGGGCGTTTCGGTTTGATGATAACTAGCTGTAAAAAAGGGAATTATGTTGGGGCTTTGGGCAGGCCAGCGGCCATACACCAGCACCTTGGTATGGCGTGCCCAGCATGGGTTGCTCATCAGTTTTTTCTGCCATTGGTAAGTGCGGGGTTCGCCAGGGTAGTTGCCCCAATTGCCCGCGTATTTTACCGTTTTGGGTTTGCTTGGGAAAAAAAATTGGAGACAGCAACCCAGTAAGCCCAGGTTGCCTGGGCAGCGTAAATGGAGGTGGTCGGCCAGGGCCATACCTCGGATAATTTGGAAAGCCACCCAGGGCAGCAGCACTAGTGTGCGCAATGCTTGCCACCAAGTGGTAGTATCAAAAATAGGCACGGGGAGAAACCGGATGTCGATGTGCCGGTAGGCCCCCGCGATTGGGTCAACCGCCTCACTTTTGGCCAACGGGGCCACAATAATCAGTTGGCGGCAGTACTTGGCCCACAGGTTCATTTCCCAAACGTAGGGCCCGTAAGCATAGTAATGAGCCCCTTTTTGGGTATGTTCTACGTGGGTAACAATCAAAAATCGCATGAAAACGAGGGCAAGTATTAGGGCGTGGATAAAATTGCGAACCAAGCCTAAAAAGGTTTTAAATCAATAGACCTCTTGCACATTGCATAGAACCCTTTGAAATTACTCGTACTCAGTCCGAAATCTAATGTGCAAGAGGTCTAATGTAAATCAGAATTTTATGAAGCCTTTACGACATAAAAAGTCCAGTGTAACACTACTAGGCATTTAAAGAGGATAAACGAAAATTAGCGTAACCTAGGCAAAGATTGGGGCTTGTTCATGGGGCGAGCGCCCAATTGATTACCCCAGTATCTCCTGGTAATGCCGCAGGTTTTCGTGCACCAGGTTTTTTACGTCGAACCGGGCCAAAGCTTCCGCCCGCCCCCCCGCGCCCAACGCAAAGCCCAAGGTGGGGTTTTGCAGCAAGCGAATGGTTTTTCGGGCAATGTCGTCAGGGTCGTGGGGGTCGCACAGCAGACCCGTCTGCTCGTCGGTAATTACCTCGGGACCGGGACCTATCCGGCTGCCAATCAGCGGTTTGCCCATGCACAGCACCTCAAGCCAAGCCATGGGTAACGCTTCCATGTGCGAGGGGTACACGCAAACCTGGCTCTGTTCGATTAACCCGGGCACCGATTGGTTAGGTTGCCTGCCCCAAAACCGCACGGCATCCGCAACCGCCGGATCGACAAATCGCTTTAAATAGTCAGCGTATAATTGCCCGTCGGGTAAAACTTGACTGGGGCCTACAATATGTAAATGGGCCTCTGGTACCTCGGCCTTGATTTTGGGCAGGGCCAATAGCAATTGGCGGACCCCTTTTTTCTCACAAACCGTGCCCACGAACAGAATTCGCCCCCTTACCGCCTTGGCCGGGTTTGCCTGGTAAAAGCGGCTGGGGTCAACCGGGTTAGCAACCACCCGGCGGGTAAACCTGCCCAGGTCAAGGTATTGGGCAGTATGGTCATAAACGAACTCACTCACGGCCACGGCACCGTCGGCCTGGGCAAACGAGCGCTTTTCTTGCCAGCCCTTCCACCAATTTACTTTCCGGTGTTCGCTTTGGGCAAAAAAGTGGTGCCCGCCGTGCAGACGGATGATATATTTTATGCGACGGAACTTTTGAATGAAGGCCAGCCCCATCTCGCTGGCTTCCACGATTGAAATAGGGTTTTGCCGGTGCAGCTTGCTCAGCTCTTGGTTGATGCCCCTAAAATTGGCCCACCACGTAAAAGGGCGGTACGGCCGATAAGGGGGCAAATACACGCGGATGCCCCCATCCTCGAAGAACTCATACCCCCGGCCAGGGTAGTTGGTGCCCACTACGCTCACTCGCACGCCGTTTTTGACTAGGGCTTGTCCTAAGATTTTCACCATTGCGCCCACGCCTCCGTGAGCCAAACCTGACCGTGGGTATTCGTGGGTCAAAAATACGATATGCATCAAACGAAAAGTTGGATATTTAGAGAATTTTATTTTCTAAACAATAGTTGCTTGTTTTCGTTTTTATTCGCCCACTCATCAACCATGAATTTGCTTATTGGGTAATGGTTTGGGCAATAATTTGACTGGATGGCCCGGCCTGGTTTACCACTTGCAGCCACCTGACCCGGTCTTTGGCGCAAACCCAGGGTTGGGCAATTGCCCGTTCCAACACCGCTGGCCAGTCGGCGGCTTGGTTTACCCAAACCACGGCATCTAGCTGGTTCATGCTCCTAAAGTGTTGAAAAGCGTTGAGGTCTTCGATGCGCCAGGCTGGGTCGGCCACGGCGTTATAGTTGATGTAGATACAAGGTTTATCGAGCTGGGCAAAGTCGTGGGCGATGGTGGAGCCAACGTTCACGGCCAGTTCACAATGGGCCACCAGGTTGGCCAGAAGGTCTAAGTCGGAGGCGCGGGGCACGTTGGCGGCCCAATCAGAGGCGTTGAAGTCCCACTCGGGGTCAATGGCCGTAACCACGTCGGCATAACGGGCCAGTACCTGGGCAAACCGGGCCGAGGCATCGGCGGGGCTTTTGCGCAAAATGATGCGCAAGGCTGGGTTTAGCCGCACGGCGGCGGCCAAGTGGGCCAGATATTGCGGGTCATGGGGCGAGGTGCGCACGTCGCCCCCACTATACAAAATCCATTTAGCGGCCGGGTCCAGGCCGTGGGCCTGGGCAAAAACGGCCCGAGGCTGCACCCGCCCAGGCTCGTGGTAAAACTCGAACTGAGGTGTGCCAGTTATCTTTACACGCTCAGGCGGGACGTGGGGGTAGTACAGTGCCATTTCGGCTTTCATGTAGTCGGACCAGACCAGGTACTCGTCGCAAAGCACGTTTAGGCGGGCTTTGGGCAGGTTATCCCATGAAAAAATCACCGAGTACACCTTGATGCCTAGGGCTTGGGCCGCCAGGCACAGAGGAACTAAACCGACGGCCCGTTGGTGAGTGATAAACACACTAGTGGCTTGGGCGGTGGCCAGTTTCTTTTTGAATGTGGCTACGCTGGTAGCTGGCCATAGCCACTGGGCCAGCCGCTCGCACCGCAAAATGGCGCGGTAGCTCCGCAGCCCGCAGGTACCCAGCCACTGGGCCAGGCCCAGTAAAACCCGTTTGCCTAGTCGGGCGGGGTGGTAATCCCAATTGAGCATAATAGTGGGGTTGTTGGCCGTGCGGGCGTTGTAACGTAGGCGGGCAAAAGTGCATGCCTCCCGCAGCAGCCGCACCAAGAGCGGTTCCGGGGGTAACCGCATCGATTGGTAGGCCAGTGGGAGGTTCCGGGCCTGGCCAATGCCGTCAAATACTGCTTGGGGCAAGGGGCTCCAAATCAAAATTTGCGCGCGCGCGGCCACTTCGTCCAGCACCCGAGTGTGCAGGTAGTTGCGCACGCCCACGCCGTCGGGCAAAACAAAGATGACTTTTTTAACGGCCATGTTCTTTTTCGCGGGCCAACCAGGGCAACCAACGGCCCACCACCTGCCAAGCAAGGGGGAGGCCGGCAAACCGAAAGGCCCAGTTGAGGCCCCCATACAGTAGCACGAAGATCAGGCCCAGCCCAGCCACCTGAATCGAAGGGTGCCCCCAGGTTGCCCGGTGGGTCCCCAACCAAGTGGCCCCCAAAGCCAAGGCAGCGCAAACCCCGTATTTGTGTACCAGAATAAAATGCTGAAAATAAGATAGCTGGATGATTTTCCCAATCTTATACAGGCTTAGCCCCGCGCCCACGATGGCCAAGCCGGCATAGGCAGCTAGGTAAGTTGCCACGTTGAGAAACACTAGTAAGGGCAAGGCCGCCAATAACAGTGATTTTTTTAAAATATCCAGCCGCAGCTGTAGGGCCGAGCGGCCTGTGCCCAGAAGCACGCCGTTGAAAATCAGCGATAGGGGGAATACATAACTGCTGATGGCCATGATTTTGAAAAACCCGACCGAGGGCAGCCATTTGGCCGAAAACAGGAACACGATCAGCGGCTCGGCTACCAGGTAAAGCCCTCCGGCCAAGCCAAAACTCAAAAAGCAAATTACGTCCACGGCTTTCATGTAAACAGCTTTTACTTGGGCCGGGTCGTGCCTGAGGTGATTGATGGTCGGGAAAAAAATCCCACTGAGGCCCTGCGAGGTGTAACGGGTGACAAGTTGGTTGAATGAGGCAGCCCGAGTATAATAACCCAATGTGGCCGCCGAGGAGAATTTACCGATGAAAAACACATCCAATTTGGCAAAAACGGTATCTAAGTAGTTGACAATAAAAACCCGGAACCCAAAAGGAAGCAAAGGTCTAAGTTCGGCCACTGCGAAAGTGAACGAAGGCCGCCAGCTTGAATAGTACCACATGAAGCCAATGGAAACCAGGCTAGCTAAGTAGGCACTAAACACCAGGCTCCACACCTCGAAACCTAGCCAGGCCAGCCCCACCCCGCCCACGCCAGACAACACCACACTGGCCAAGGCGCTGGTTTGGATGGGCCGCACCTCAAGGCGGGCATAAAATTGTGCCTGTTGCACTGTGTTGAGTGAGTTGAGCACAAATAATGGTGCTGAAGCCCTGACCAAGGGGCCTAGCTGGGGGGTGTCGTAAAATTGGGCAATAAGGCCAGCAGCCCCAAATAGCCCCAAGGCCAGCAGTACCCCCACGCCCAAGTTGAAGAAAAAGACACTGCATAAAGCCGCGTGCGAAGGGTCTTTAGCTTTTATAAGACCGCTGGATAAGCCCAGGTCAGCTAGGCCCTGGCCAAAGGCAATAAAGGTGGTAACGATGCCCACCAGCCCAAAAGCCTGGGGCGTCAGCAGCCGGGAGAGGAAAATCGAGACTATAAAGGCGGAAAGGCTTTTGCCAAGAACGCCCAAGAAATTGTATAAAACCCCTCTGAGGGCTTTGGTTTTGAGTTCTGTGTGTTGCAAAACGAAGAGGATAAGCAGTGCGCACTCATTGGCCTGGCAATAGAGCAAGCAGAGACCGCCATCAAAGTTCGGTAAACGTTTTTTGCTTGGGGGTTTGCCAAGTACCCTCGTTTAACATGATCTGGATAAACTTTTGAGCACTGTTGCCATTGCCAAACCCTTGGTGGATGTGGCGGGTAGTCTGTTTTTTTGCCTGGTCGATGGCCTCGGCGATGGCCTTGGGGGTATAATCGGCGTGGACGATGCTGCTGGCCAAGGCCCGGTTGTTTTGTCGGGTACCGATGTTAATGCTGGGGATACCGTAATAGGGGGCCTCCCTGATCCCAGCACTACTGTTGCCGATCAAGTACTGGCAATGCTTGAGCAACGTCAAAAAGAACTCGAAGCGTAGTGAAGGGAAAATTTTGAACCGGGCGTGGTGGGCCAACCGCTGGTAGGCATTTAAAATGAGCGAACTGCCCAGGTCGTTGTTAGGGTACACCACTACGTAATTGTCGTCGGCCTCGAGCAAGGTGGTTACCAGCGCATCGGCATGTTGGGCCAGTTGTGCTACCTCGGTCGTCACGGGGTGGAACAACAAGATCGCGAACCGGTCAAACGGGATTTGATAATGATCCAGCACGGTGGATAGGCTGGGCAATTGGTCGGAAAACATGATGTCGACATCTGGGGAGCCGATTTCATGGATGGCATCGGAACGTTCGCCCATTTGCACCAACCGCTGCCGGGCCTGGTGGTTGGCCACAAAGTGTAGGTGGCTTAGCTTGCTCACCGAGTGGCGGATCAGTTCGTCGATAGTGCCGGACACCTCGCCGCCTTCCACATGGCCTACCAGCAGGTTGTTCAAGGCCCCCACAATGGCCCCGGCCAGGGTTTCCGGTCGGTCACCGTGGACAATTAGCAGGTCGGGCCTCATTTCCTTTACAAACGAGGACAGCCCCTCGATGGTCTTGGCTAGGGTGAGGTCCATCGAAGTCTCCGAGGTGTAATTGATATAAGGGAAGACCTGCCCGAAGCCCGATTTGTGGATCTCGTTGAGCGTGTAGCCATACTGATGGTGCAGGTGCATACCAGTGGCAAAAATATGTACGTCCAGCGTGGGGCTTTCGCGGCAGATTTGAACCAACGGCTTCAACTTGCCAAAGTCGGCCCGGGTGCCGGAAACGAACAGGAGCTTTTTCATGCGCGGCGGCAGGTCGGTTCAGGCAAAGTCTTGCCAAGCCAAATGGTAGTCGGCGGGCAGGTCGCGGGTGGCAGCTTTGCCCAAAATGGTTTGGAAATGTTCGGCTAAAATGGCCCCGGTACCCGGTCGTTTCACCCATAAATTGTCCAGGCTAAAAAGCTCGCCCTGGGCTACTGGTTTGAGGGTAACCACCGTGGCAAAGGCGAAATCGATGGTTACCTGTTCTTCGGGGACGGCTTGTTTTTGGCCTCCGCGCATTTGGTAAATCAGCCCACTACCCGCGATCAGCTCACGGGCGGCGGGTTCGTCCATCGAACACACGATGTCGGGACCGGGGCGGCCCAGATGGTCAGTAAAGTGCCGCTCCAATAGGGCCGCCCCCAGGGCCACGGCGGCCAGGCAAGCATGGTTGCTAGTAGTGTGGTCCGAGAGTCCCACGGGCACGTCAGGGAAGGCCGCCATAAGTGCTTGCATAGCACCCAACCGCACCAAATGCGGCGGCGTGGGGTACAAGTTGGTGGTGTGCATGAGGGCCAAAGGGGTGCCGTGCCTACGGATGGTGGCCACGGTTTTTTTCACACTTTCCAGCGAGTTCATGCCCGTGGAAACGATCATAGGTTTGCCAAAACTGGCGATCAAATCTACCAGGGGCAGGTTGTTGCACTCGCCACTGCCTATTTTGAAAGCGGGCACCCCGAACGCCCGGAGCCGGAGAGCGGCCGCTCGCGAAAAAGGGGTACTGATAAAAATCATGCCCTTGGCTTCTACGTATTGCTTAAGCTCCCATTCCTCGGCCTCGCTCAGTGCGCAGCGGCGCATGATCTCGTAAATCGACACGTCAGCATTACCTGGCACTACTTTCTTAGCCTCGGGGCTCATCTCATCTTCCACGATGTGGGTTTGGTGTTTTACCACTTCCACGCCCGCGCGGGCCGCGGCATCTACCATTTGTTTGGCCACCACCAGCGACCCTTCGTGGTTGATGCCAATCTCGGCAATGACCAGGGGTGGGACTCCGGGGCCTACCGGCCGGTGGGCGATTTCAAAGTTTTGCATCGGCGGCAAGTTTTTGGTACAGGTATTCGGCCCACCATAAGTCGGTGGGGGTATCAATGTCCACTTCGCCCTCCGGCCCGCCCACCAGGTAAGGGTACGGGTCGGGGCCGAAGAGTTGGCCAGCCAAGGCCAAGCTACCCGCTGTGAGGTACAGCAGCCCATTCTCGAAGTACCGTGGCTCCAAGTCTTGCGAGCGTTGGCCAAAACGGTAGTTTTCTGGCACAAAATGCTTGTTAGCCACCCGGCCAAATTTCCGGTGCAGGGGCGAGAAGGTAACCAACGACTCCCGGTTGGCGGCCCTTAAAGTGGCCAAGGCCTGGCCGATTAGCCCAACGGGCCGCAAGGGATTAGTAGGCTGCAACAGGGCCAGCCAAGCAGGTAGATGACCCTGCTCGGCCCATTGCCGGGCGTGGAAAGCCACTACCTCGGCCGTGGGGGTATCGTCTTGGGCTAGCGTGGCGGGCCTAGCCAGCACTTGTGCCCCGTACTGGCGGGCCGCAGTGGCAATCTCCGGGTCGTCGGTCGAGACCAGCACTTGGTCCACTAGCGGCTCGGCCAGGGCATAACGGATCGAGTGGGCAATCAACGGTAGGCCCGCTAGTAGGGCTAAATTTTTACGCGGGAAACGTTTCGACTGGCCTCGGGCCGGGATGAGAGCGACTAAGCCTGCCATAAGTAGGGTGACCAAGAGGGCTATAGTTTTTCCATAAAACAAGGAATGTGGCTAATGGGCAGTTTGCGCAGCGGGCCAAAGCCTTGCAGGTTGAAATCCTCGATGGCTTTGGTCTCACCAGCCACGGTGCCGTAGTCGTCAAAAACGAGTAACCCTCCGCGTACAATCAAATGGCTCAACTGCGTTAAAATGGTTTGCGTCGGTTCGTACACATCCACGTCCACATGTACTAGCGAGAATCTGGCCTGGGGGTTTTGGGCTAAAAAAGCGGGCAAGGTTTGGTTAATATCGCCCTCCACCAATTGAAAGTTCTGAAATTTTTTCTCTCGTAGATAGTGTTCAATGGCGGGCCTGGCCAGGCCGTCGCCTCCGGCCGCTTCAAAAGATTTAACAAAAGCCCGGTCTGACGGAAGAGCCAATGTGTGGTCAGGGAATTTTCCAAAAGCGTCAAAACCAATGATTTTACGGGAGAAAGGACTTTCTAGTATCTCCCGAAAGGTGAGCCATTGCACGAGTGAAACCCCTTTGTAGACCCCAAACTCGATGATGTGCCCGGGCAAGTCCACGATCTTTTTATACAATTCGTAATGAGCGAGCAGTTTGGGGATGCGGCTTACCTCGCTGGTGAGGTAAAAACCATTCTCGTATTTCCACTTTTCGGTGGGTTGATAAGGCAAGTGCATGGAACTGGCGGAAGGACGAAAACCGGCTGGGATTTTCTTATTTGTGTTGGATAAGAACAATAGAATGAAATGGTTACCTAAAGCAAAGCCCGGTCAGTCCCAGCAAGAATATCGAAAAACGGTAGCGGAACGACCAGGGTAAGGTAAATGTCTAGGCGAAATTAGACCAAGCCGGGCGCACTCACAACCCAAGAGCACTTGGTCGGGCAAATTTTGTAAAGTAGAAAAAGTTGAGATCAAACCGCCCGTTGCAGCAAATGGGTATCAATGGTAACCAGTACCGAACAGCCGAGCTGCTCTAATCTAACCACCACTTTTTGGCTACCCCGGTGCTGTACTAGCTCGCCTGGCAGGCCAATGAGCGGCCCCGCGCCCACCACTACCCGGTCGCCGGGGGTCAATTGCTCCTGGCTCAGTTCCAAGGGGCAATCTTGCCGCAGCATTTTTTTGAGCCAGTCGATTTGGGCCGCTGGGATGGGGGCTGGCACGCCCTCAAAGGCCACTACGTGGGTTACGCCCAGGATCAGCCGCACTTGGAACAGGGCCGCCGCCGAAGAGTGAACAAAGAGATAAGAGGGAATAAACGGGGCTTCAACCCACTTTTTGCGGTCGCTCCACTGCCGCAAGGTGCGGTGGAGCGGCAAATACACTTCTAAGCCTTGGGCTTGTAGCCGTTGGCTAGCCTTTTTCTCGGCCCGTGGATGGGTGTGCACCGCAAACCAGGCTAATGTATCGGGATGGTTGCCCATTGGTTAGCTAGTTACTCTGTTTTTGGGAACGCTTCCACCAGTGTTTCCACCAAGCCTGGTTGGGGGCATCGTCGTAATACCCGTATCCGTAACCATATTTGCGATAGCCATACCCTTGGCCTTGGGGGGTTACGTCATTAAAAACAAAACCGATGTTTTGCACTTGCCCGCTTTTGTACATTTTATCGATGTCCTGGAGGAGTTCAGTCCGGGTATATTTATAGCGCACTACGTACAGGCAGGCATCAGCATGTTTGAGCAAATTCACCGCATCGCTCACTAAACCCATAGGTGGGGTATCTATCACAACGTAGTCGTAATGGGCGCGTAGGTGAGCAATCAACTCGTCCAGCCGGGTGCTAAGCAATAGCTCCGAGGGGTTGGGTGGCACAGGCCCGGCCGCAACCACGTCTAACATCGGGGCCACCGAAGGTTGGATCAGTTCTGCCAGCTGGGCCTCGCCGCACAAATAGTTGCTCAGGCCGGGCAAAGAGCGGGTGGCGGGCTGGCTCAAGGTCAGGAATAGTTTGGGGCGGCGCAGGTCCGCCATCATGTGCACTACCCGTTGGTTAGCCAGGGCCAACACCAGCGACAGGTTAGCCGAACAAAACGACTTGCCCTCGCCCGGCACCGACGAGGTAACCAGCACAACCTTGCCCTGGGCCTGTTTACCTAATAAGAATTGCAGGTTAGGGCGCAACGAGCGGAAGGTCTCGGCCATGGCCGATTTGGGGCGGTCCAAGATGGAGGTCGAGGCACCCTTGCGACCCTCGTTATGCAAAATAGTGCCCAGCAAGGGGATGGAACTTGCCTGCTCCAGTTCTTGAGCCGACTCGATGCTGCCCCGGAAAAACTCTCCCGCGTAGATGAGCACGATCGGGACGAGTAGCCCCAGCACCAGGCCCAGCAAATAGTTACGTTGCCTGTCTGGGCTGATTTGACTTACTACATAGGCAGGCTGGACAATGCGGCTATCCACAGTGGCCGAGGCTTTGGACACGTCGGCCTCCAACCTTTTTTGCAGCAATTGCAAGTAGATGTTTTCGTTGATGGTGTACAAGCGGTTAATGCCCACAAACTCCCGCTCTTTGCGGGGCAGGTTGTTTACCCCGCGCTCGGCCGTTTTCAAACGGCCCTCCAGATTTTGCAAGGCGATTTGGTTAGCTGAACGAGAGGTGGCCACCACTTCTAACAGCGATGCCTTGAGGTTGGCGATCTTGGCGTTGACCTCGCCCAAAAAAGGGTTGCGCTCCTTGGCGTTGCGCAGGTAGGTGTTCTTTTCTATCTGTAATTGTACCAACTCGCCAATGAGCTGGCCTAGCACTTCGTTTTCCATGTTTACCGCATTGGGCGTTACCAGGCGGTCATATTCGGTCGATTCTTTAAGATACCGTTCTACATAATCGATGTAGCGGCCATTGAGCAGCAGCTGGGATTTTTCTTGGTCTAAGGTGGAGATGGTTTTAAAGGCATCTTGGGGCGAAGTATAGCCGCTGGCCAATTTATTGTCTTTCTTAAACCGTTCTAACCGGTTTTCTACCCGGACGAGCGAGTCGTTGATCTGGCCTAGTTGCGAGTCGATAAACGAGATGGTTTTTTGCGCCGACTGGTTTTTACGGGCTAGTTTGTCGTTGATATACTCTTCCATCAAAAAGTTGAGGAACTCGATGTCCTTGGCTGGCGTAGCCGAATTGGTATTGATCTTAAGGACGTAGGAAAATTTGGGGTCGGGTATAGTGATGCTGCTACTGTAGGATCGGGCAAGGGCATCCAAGTTGTTGAAGCGGAAAAAGAACCGGTTTTTAGGCACGAGCAGCGGCTGGGCTGCCCGGCTTTCTTCCCTGCGGTCAATTTGGCAACGGCAAGAGTCGCCCAGCAAAACGGAGGTGCCCCAACGGTAGGTTTGGGCATCTTCCAAATCTCGTTCTTTACCTAATTTAAAATGTTGCGCATCAATGGGGGACAAGTAAAAATTGATGCCGGGCGGATCGGGGCAGGCCAGCGGTAAAACCGCGAAGGGCGAAGTCCGGTATAGTTCGCTGTTTTTAAAACGCCCAGCTTGGTAGTAGCTTACCTGCGAGTCCATTCGCCTCAGTACGTTGTGGAACAGGGGCAATGATTTAATAATCGCGATTTCGTCGGCGATGTAGCGGTTCTCGGTGGCAAAAATGTTGCCGCCCAAAATCTCGTTCGCCCCCGGCGATTTATCACTTTTGGCCAACAGTGAAGCCGAAACGGCATAGGTGGGCACGGTATAGCGGTTTACCACCCAGGCAGCGGCAGATCCTAGGGCCATGCTCAGTAAAACTGGGATTTTCCACCTCCAGATTTTCTTTAGCACTTTGTTTAAGTTGGGGCCGCCCCGGCTCGTTGTATCTATTTGGAGTTGTGGCTGTTCCATGTTCTGGGGCGGTTATCAGCGGGTGGCCCGGGCAAAAATAAACACGTTGCCTAGGGCTACCAGCACATTGACTAACGAGAGGTAGAACACCGCATCCTGACGGGCCAAGGCCCGCTTTTTGGCTTTGGCCATTGGCGGCACGTACACCACATCGCCGGGCTCGAGGTAAAAATAGGGCGAGTCGAGTAGTTTGTCGTTGGTGAGGTCTAGTTGCACGCTGTTGGCCTGGTTGCCCTGCTTGCGGATGAGCCGCACCGCCGCGCGGTCGGCCAGGTCGGTGAGGTCGCCGCTTTGGGCCAGGGCCTCGAACAAGGTTACTTGCTCGCGTTCTGCCACCAAGGTGCCGGGTTGCTTTACTTCGCCAAACACCGTAATGGTAAAACCTAGGGAACGCACTTGCACAAACACCTCATCGAACACCTCGTTTACCCGCCGTTGCACCTGGGCGGAGGCTTGCCTGGGGCTTAGCCCGGCCAGTTGAATAACCCCCACGGCGGGCAGGGCAATGGTGCCCGAATCGCTGACCACGTATTTTTCGGCGGGGGGCAACACCTTTTCCGTAGCAAACTTGGAGGGTTGCGCACTGATGATTTGGATGGCCAGCAGGTCGCCCGGCCTAATCTTGTATTCGTAGGTGGGCAACTGATAGGTTTCGGCGGAGCCAAAGGCGGGCGGGCCGCCTTCTTTTTTTTGCAAGTAGGTAAACTTTTCTGAACTCACGCAGCCCCAACCAATGGTGAGCAAGCCTAAGGCAAGCAAACGGCGAAGAAAAATCAGGCGGCGGGCGTTCATAGGCTAGTAGCAAACAGCTTGGGATGACAAAGGTATTGGAATAAGTAGCTCAAAATGTTGTCAAACTCACCAAACCCCCAACTCGCGGGCCACGGGGGCTTCCAGGTAATAGTCGGTGCCGGGCTCCACCGGGCCGGGCAGGTGGCAAACCTCCGCCCACCATTGGGCCAGCCCCTGCTCGATGAGCCAACTGCCCTTCACGGCCAGGCGCACGCGCGCGTCGGCTTTGGCCAAGGCCCGTTTGGCCGCTGAGGCCTCGCTTTCCGGGGGTGGCTCGGTGGCCTGGCTGCGTTGTTGTAGCCAGGTGGCCAGTTCCTGCACGGTTTGCAACGGGGGCACTTCCTCGGCCTCGGCCAGCCACTGCACTTGGTCTTTGTTCACTTTGGCCTGGCCGCCCAAAATGGCTTGCCGAAGGTTGGGGCTTTGCTGGCCCAGCCGGTCTAGCCCGCGGGCGTACAGCTCGTCGCGCCGGATGGTTTTGGGCGACACGTGGTACTCCGCTGCCAGCCGCTCCGAGGTATTGGCCGGCTCGGTGGCCGCGCTGGTTTTGCGGTCGCCGCCGTGGCTGGCCTTTTCCAGCAGGTAACGTGCCCCGCGCAGGTAGCTTTGCTGTTCGGGGCTGAGGTTGCGGCGGCCCAGTTGGTTGCTGATCATCCAGGTTTTTACCTCCAGCAAATTCGCGAACGGCCGCACGTTGATGCGGTACGGGATGCCCAGCCGGGTGCAAATTTCGTGGCGGTTGTGGCCGTCCACCAACACGTAGCCGCCGTTGTTGGCCCATAAAATAATGGGTTCGCGGCAGCCTTCGGCCAAAATATTGTCTTCCAATTGCTGCCGCTCGGCTTGGCCCAGCGGCGGGATGAGCAGCTTCAGTTCTTCCCACACCACAATGTGCTGCCTGATATGGTCGTCGGTTACTTCCGACTGCCGGGCGATCTCGCTGATCAGCCCGGCCAGTTTGTCGCGCTTAGCCATTGATCACCTCCTGGGCCAATTGTTGGTAGTCCTCCGCCCCGGTGGAGCGCGGGCTGTACTGGAAAATGTCTTTCTTGCTCAAGCTGGCCTCGGCCAGGGCGGCGCTTTGCCGCACCACCGTTTGGAACACCCGGCCCTGGTAATTTTGCTGGATGGCCTCGGCCATCATCTTAGACAGCACCGTGCGGTTAGTTTGGGTAATTACCATGCCCAAAATGCGCAAGTGGTTGTGCATGGTGTTCTGCAACTCGCCCACCATTGTCAAAATGGTGTTGAGGCCCTTGACCGAGAAATACTGGGCCTCGGCCACGATGAGCACTTCGGTGGCGGCCATCATGGCGTTTACGGTGAGCACCCCCAGCGAGGGCGGGCAATCGATGAGCACAAAGTCGTAGCGGTCCTCGATGGGCTTGAGGGCGTTGCGCAGCCTAAAATAGCCCGTTACCGCGCCCACCAGCCGGGTTTCGGCGGTGGACAGGCTCAGGTCCGACGGCACCAAGCTCAGGCCTGGTTCCAACTCCCGCACGGGCAGGGGCGCGTTGTCGCACAGGGTGTCGTAAACGCTCTGCTCGGGGTCCTCGACCCCCACGTGCTGCGACAGGTTGGACTGCGGGTCGATGTCGATGAGCAGCACCCGCTGCCCGGCCAGGGCCAGGGCCTTGCCCAGGTTGAGGGTGGTAGTGGTTTTGCCCACTCCGCCTTTGTGGTTGGTAATAGAGATGACACGGGTCGGCATTTTGGAGCGTAAACGCAGGGTCGTTTAGGGATTTATTGATGTTATATTATTGATAAACAATTAGTTAATCGTTTTTCTAAAAAAGGATTGACTTTCAAATAGCGAAGGAAAGCAATCTCAAAAGACCCAATGGGATCGTGTTGTAATCAAAGTGGAATAAGATAAATTTGGAATAACTTTAAAAAGCCTTAAATGGAATAGACGATAACAAAGTTGCTTTATTATCAAATAGTTGTGAAATTGGTTTGCTTTGAAATAGAAGTTTT
>JALONO010000350.1 GCA_025454895.1 Bernardetiaceae bacterium | reverse complement strand
TTTATCGACAAGCAATTACTGTAACCTGGGTGTTGGGTTGTTGTGGTGAGGGCGATAGAAAATCCCGAAGGGATGATATGATTATAGACAAACGGCGAGCAAACGGACAAAACCCCGAAGGGGTGATAGAAAATAATGCCACTCCTCGGAGTTGAAAAACAAAAAATAACCCAAAACCTATAATCCTGGCACCCTTTCAGGGTTGAAAATTGTACAAATTGAGCAAGTTGGATTGTCTCCAAAACCCCTACAAGATAAGCCCCTTGGTGAGGGGTTGGGGTGGGGTTGAAACAAAACATTCATCCCGCATCTTAAAACCAAAATCCCCAAAAAAAATCATGCAATCATGCAATCATGCAATCATGCAATCATGCAATCAACTAATCATCCAATAAAATGAAGCATTTGTTTTTGGGTACCGACCACGCGGCCGTGGCCGCTGACGATGTGGAAAAACTGACCGACTGGTACTGCGATGTGTTGGGCTACGAGCGGTTTTTCCGGCACCCCAAGCCGGTATGGCTGCTCAAGGCCCCCGACGGCACCTTCCTCGAGATCATGCCCAAGGACGACACCGAGCGGCCCGGGCGCACCACCTGGACCCCCGGCTGGTCGCACCTGGCCCTGCGCGTGGCCGACCTGGACGGGTTCATCGCCTACCTGGACACCCACGGCGTGCGCTGGGGCAACGACCCCATCAGTGCCGTGGGCGGCGGGCGGGTGCGCAACCTGGCCGACCCGGAAGGCAATATGTTGCAAATTTTAGAACGTTAACCCAATTAATTAACATGAAAGCTGCTTATTTTACTGGCAACCAGCAATTTGAGGTCAAAGAGGCTACCCAACTGCCCCCCGGCCCCCACGAAGTACGGCTCAGAGTGGCCTACTGCGGCGTGTGCGGCACCGATGTCCACATTTACCACGGGGCCATGGCCCAGCGGCTGCACCTGCCGCAGGTGATCGGCCACGAGGTGAGTGCCGAGGTAGATGCGGTGGGCAGCGAGGTGAGCGGGGTAAAAGTGGGCGACCGGGTAACCGTGCGCCCCCTCCAGTTCGGCCCGCCGCACCCGTCGGACAACGGGCAGGCCCACGTGGGCCGCAACCTCAAGTTCATCGGCATCGACACGGCGGGCGGGATGCAGGCTTACTGGAACGTGCCCGCCTACGCCCTGCACCAACTGCCTGGCAATGTGCCACTTGACCTGGGGGCCATGTGCGAGCCGCTGGCCGTGGCCTGCCACGACGTGCGGCTGGGCCGGGTGCAGCCAGGCGAGTACGCCGTGGTGATCGGCGGGGGGCCTATCGGGGTGCTCATTGCCCTGGCCGCCCGCGCCAAGGGGGCCCACGTGCTGGTGTCGGAGCCAAACCCGTACCGCATCCTGCTCTGCCAAGACCTGGGCCTGGAAGTGGTGAACCCCTTGGCCGAAGACCTGGAAAAAGCCGTGGACACCTTCACCCAGTCGGCCATGGCCGATGTGGTGTTCGAGGTATCGGGCGTGGCGGCGGGCGTAAAGGCCATGACCCAACTGCCCCGCGCGCGGGGGCGCATCGTGATGGTGGCCATCCACCCCGAGCCGAGGCCGGTGGACCTGTTCCGCTTTTTCTGGCGGGAGCTTGAGCTGATCGGGGCCCGCGTGTACGAGCAGCAAGACTTTGAGGAGGCGATCCGGCTCATCGCCACCGACCAACTGCCCCTGCGCAAGCTGATTACCCAGGTGGCCCCCCTGGCCGAGGTGCAGCAAATCTTCGCCACCATCGACCAAAACCCGGCGGGCATGAAGTACCTGCTGGCCTGCCAGTAGGCGGCTGGCAACCAGTCGTTTAGGTTATAATCAATTGAGTATCAACCATAAAATGTGATTTTGAAAACAGTGTCGATCTTGACTTTCATCCGGGCTTCCGTCCACCCGCCCCGCCCCGGCCAGTGGGTACTGGCGGCGGCCCTGCTTGCCCTGGGCAGCCGGGGGTTGGCCCAGCCGTTTACCTTGGTAGGCCCGCAAACCGAGGCCACCATTTTGGTGCCGCCGCAGGAGCCCGCGTGCGTGCAACTGGCCGCGCAAGACCTGGCCAGCGACGTGGCCAAGATCACGGGCCGTCAGTTGCGGATCGTGAGTTCGCTGGCCAACTGCCGGGGCAATTGTGTGGTGGTGGGCAGCCAAACCACGCCCGCCATCCGCCAACTGACCCGCAAAGCCTGGCCCAAGGCAGTCCCGTTTTTGGCGGGCCAGTGGGAGGCCTACGTAGTGCAGGCGGCGGGCAACCAACTCCTGATCAGCGGCAGCGACGAGCGGGGCACCATGTTTGGCCTCTACCATTTTGTGGAGCAATACCTCGGCGTGGACCCCTTGTACTTTTGGTCGGGCCTGCCGCCGCCGTCCCGGCCCACCCTGGCTTGGGACCAAGTGGCCATTTGGCAGGCCGCGCCCACGTTCCGGTTCCGGGGGTGGTTTATCAACGACGAGGACCTGCTGACCGACTGGATGGACAGCGGCAAAAAACGCGACATCGACTACCCGTTTTATGGCAAAGTGGTGGCCCCGGAGGCCATGCGCCACGTGGTGGAAGCCCTGGTGCGCCTGCGCTACAACTTGCTCATCCCGGCCAGTTTTGTCGACATCCGCCAGCCCGCCGAGGCTGCGCTGGTGAACGAGGCCAGCCGCCGGGGCCTGTTCGTATCGATGCACCACGTGGAGCCAATGGGCGTGAGCGCGTTTTCCTACTTTAATTATTGGAAAGAACGCGGCAAAAAACCCCTGTTCTCGTTTTTCAGCAACCGGGCCGAGTTGGAAGAAGTGTGGCGCGTGTACGCCGCCGAGTGGGCCAAGTACCCCAACGTGATCTGGCAGATCGGGCTGCGGGGCATTGCCGACCGGCCCATGTGGATGGCCGACCCCAACACTCCCCAGACCGATGCCGACCGGGGCAAGCTCATCTCGGAGGCCATGCAGTGGCAGGTGGACCTGATCGGGCAGATGAGCCAGGGCAAAAAAACCTGGATCACCACCACCCTGTGGGCCGAAGGCTCCACCATGCACCAGGCCGGGCACCTGAAACTGCCCGAGGGGGTGATCACCGTTTTTTCGGACAATAGCCCCGGCTGGCGGATGCAGCAAGATTTTCGGGAGACCCCCCGCGTGCCCGGCAAGCAATATGGCATTTATTACCACCACCAACTGTGGGGCTCAGGCCCGCACCTGGCCCAGGGCGTGCCCCCTGCCCAAACCCACCGGGTGCTGGCCCAAGCGGTGCAAAAAGGCGATACCACCTACGCGATCATGAACGTGTCGAACGTGCGGGAGTTCCAGGTGGGGGTGGGCACCTCGGCCAAGATGTTGTACAACTTTGGCCCCACCCAGCCCCAAAACCTCCTGGCCGACTGGGCCAAGGCCCGGTTTGCCCACCCAGAGGCCGTGAAACAGGCTTACCAAGCCTATTTCGATGCCTTTTTGCTGGACGAGGCCCGCCAGGTGCCGTTTTTGCTCGATGGCCAAATCCGCATGTTTTGC
>JALONO010000349.1 GCA_025454895.1 Bernardetiaceae bacterium | reverse complement strand
GGGTCCGGCATAGCCTGCCGTATGGTTGGCGGGCGGGGGCCCAACCCGGCCCACGGCTAAAGCCCCGGCAGCGGTTTTTTGGCCCCCGCCCACCAACCCAACCGCTCCTTACGTCGCGCCTTGCGCCCCCCTAAGCCGGTCACGGCCCGGTCTAGTACCAAAAAACAAAGGTGAAAGAGGTTTACTTCCACCCTGCTAACTCGGAGGGATGGCCAATCCCGTAACCTTTCCCGCCTACTTAAAGGTTTACTTCCACCCTGCTAACTCGGAGGGAGGTTAAAGAGGGTGCGCGGGCACAGCCGCCCATCCCGCACCGTCGAGCCAAACTGGTCGCCAGGCAACCTCATTGATCCCGACACCTGGGTCAAAAAAACGACTACAACGGTTAACCATTCCCCCAACAGTTCAGTTAATTAGGCACGGATGTAAGCCGCCACCGGGCGTTTTTTTAACGGGCCAGCGGCGGTTTATTACCTACCAACCTGCGCCCGGCCAAAATTCAGGCCCGATTTATGAGCAGTTTGCAGCAAACTGGTTTTTACATCCGTTATTTAAATAGGTTTGTTATTGTCCCGTTGTTTACCCGTGCTTCGCCTGGTTTTTTGTTGGCTCTTGTTCGGCTGGCCCACCTGGATGGCGGCCCAGCCCAAACCGGCTTACCACCCGGCCAACCAGTTGCCGCCCGCCGCCCTGCAAGCTGACCTTGACCTGTTCCAACGCATTTTGTACCGCCACCATCCGGGCATTTTCCGCTACCAAACCCAAGACAGCCTGGACCGCCGCTTTACCCAGGCCAAGGCGCAGTTGAACCGCCCCCACACCGACCGCGAGTACCGGGTGCTCATCAATAAACTGGTGGACGGGATTGGGTGCGGGCACACGGAGATTGTGGCCCCCGAAGCCCTGCAAAAGTACCGCCGCAAGCACCGGCCCAGCCTCATCCCCATCGCGGTCGCTTTTTTGAACAACAAATTGTGGCTAACGGCCAACGGCAGCAGCGACACCACGCTGATTTTGGGCAGCGAAATTCTGGCGGTGGACAGCTTGCCGGTTTACAAGATCGTAACCGACATCTACCGCATCAACACGTCGGACGGCTACAACCGCAGCCACAAACGGGTGGCGGTGGGCCGTTACTTCGCCCACGACTACGCCTACTTGTACGGCGAGCGCAAAACCAACACCATCGTGGTGCGCGACAGCACAGGCAAGGTTACCCAACACTTGCTACGGCCCCGGCTGCCCAAACCTGCCGCCAAGAAAACCAAGGCCGGTAGCCAGCCCCCCCGGCAATTGGCTAGCCAAAACTCGCCTAAATTTGTGCTACAACAGCCCACCCGCCGCCTGCAACTGCGCGATAGCGGCGTGGCCGTGCTTGACATAGACGCTTTTACCGGCAAAGGCTACAAAAAATTTTACCGGCGGGTGTTTCGCACGTTGGCCGAGAAAAAGGTACAACACCTCGTGATCGACCTGCGGAACAACGGCGGCGGCAAAATCCCCCAAACTAACTTTTTGCTCCAACATTTGCTGGACACCGAGTTTGCCCACAGCTACCGCAAGGTGCGCCACGCGCCCGATTACCTAAAATACACCGACGGAGCCTTCGCCATTCGGTTGGGCTTGGCCTCGTTTGAGAACATGCCCACCCGGCGGCCCAGAAAGGGGCTGTTTGGTAAAACCAAGCACCAGAAGCTATTGACCGACAGCGGCCGGGTGTACAAATTTTTCTACCAACCCCAAAAACGCCATCATTTTAACGGCCAGGTGCTGGTGCTCACTAATGGCGGCACCTTTTCGGCGGCCAGCCAAGCAGCGGCCTACCTGCGCCACCTGCGCCTCCAGGTGCGCGTGATCGGTGAAGAAACTGGCGGCGGCGAAATGGGCTGCAACGCCAACATGCTGCCGTGGATCACCCTGCCGGAAACCAAGATCCGTTTCCGGCTGCCGTTGTACCGGGTGCAACACGAGCTGCCCCTGGCCGACCGGGGTCGCGGCGTAATGCCCGACGTACCTGTACTGCCCTCCGTGGCCGATATTTTGAAACAGCGCGACGCGGCGTTGGAAAAAGCCCTGGAGTTAATGGGCCGGGGCCAGTCGGTGGGCCTGCGGCTGCCCAGTGCCCACTCCGGGTTTTACTGGGGCGGCGATTTCCCGGAGTGACCCCCTTTTCCCTTACTCCGCCAACGGGGCAGTTTCGGCCGGTTTTGATGGAACCGGAGCGGAATCGGGCTTTTGGTCTTGGCTCATTACCCAAAGCAACGTACTTTTATACGCTTTTTCTCCCTCACAAATGGAAACAAACACGCTTACCGCCCTGCCCGCTTTAACCGGCCACTACCCGGCCACGGCTGAGCAGGTAGATTTTTTTGCCCAGAACGGCTACCTCTATTTGCCCCAAGTGGCTACGGCCCAGGAAGTGGCGGCCTACCGCCCAGCCATCAAAGACGCGGTGAAACGCCTCAACACCGAAACCCGGAAAATGGAAGACCGGGACACTTACGGTAAGGCTTTTTTGCAAACCATGAACCTTTGGCGGCACGACGCGGCCGTGAAGCGGTACGTAATGGCCGAGCGGTTTGCCGGGCTGGCCGCCCAACTGCTGGGCGTGGAGCGGGTGCGCCTGTACCACGACCAAGCCCTGTACAAAGAGCCGGGCGGCGGCAAAACCCCCTGGCACCAAGACCAATACTACTGGCCCATCGACACCAACCGCACCGTTACCATGTGGATGCCACTGATCGACCTCACCGACGACATGGGCATCCTCACCTTCGCGGCCCAGTCGCACCGGCAGGGCTTTTTGGAAAACCTGCCCATCTCTGACCAGTCGCAGGCCGTACTGGAAGACTACGTGCAGCAGCAAGGCTATCCCGTGTGGCGGCCCAGCCAAATGCGGGCGGGCGATGCCACCTTCCACGCCGGGTGGACGCTCCACTTTGCCCCCGGCAACACCTCCAACCTGATGCGCGAGGTGATGACCATCATTTACTATGCCGACGGGGCCAAGGTAACCCAGCCCGCCAACTTGAACCAAGAACAGGACCGCCAAACCTGGTTCCTTGGCCTGGAGCCGGGCCAACCCGCCGCCTCGGAAATCAATCCGGTGCTGGGTTAAAAACCGTTGCTCAGTTTTGCTTTTTTGCGCCCCCAGCCCATCCGCTGGGGGATTTTT
>JALONO010000348.1 GCA_025454895.1 Bernardetiaceae bacterium | reverse complement strand
GGCGGGCAAGGTGATCGGGTTTGGGGCCCGCACCATGAAAAGCGGCGAGCAGCCCAAGTACCTCAACTCGCCCGAGACGGAGGTGTACCACAAAAGCGAGGTGCTGTACGGCATTTTCCAAGCCAAGAACGCGATCCGCCAGGCCGACAATTGCTATCTGTGCGAGGGCTATACTGACGTGATCTCGCTGCACCAGGCCGGGGTGGCCAATGCGGTGGCCTCGTCGGGCACGTCGCTTACCGAGGGGCAGATCCGGCTCATCAAGCGGTTTACCCAGGCGGTAACGGTGCTGTACGACGGCGACCCGGCGGGCATCAAAGCCTCGCTCCGGGGCATCGACCTGCTGCTGGCCGAGGGGCTGAGCGTGCGCGCCCTGCTGTTCCCCAGCGGCGAGGACCCCGACAGCTATGCCCGCAAGGTAGGCCCGGCGGCGTTTAAAGATTTTTTGGCCGCCCAGGCTCAGGATTTCCTCACTTTTAAAACCCAACTGCTGCTGCAAGATGCTGCCCACGACCCCATCCGCCGGGCGGGCGTGGTGCGCGACGTGGTGGGCAGCATCAGCAAAATCCCGGACGCGATCCAGCGCGAGGTGTTTGTGAAACAGTGCGCCCGGCTGCTCGACGTAGGCGAGGAAACCCTGGTCTTAGAAATCAATAAGCTGATTATCAGTGGCCAGCAGAAGGAAAACGAACGGTTGGCCCAGGCCAAAGAGCGCGCTCGGGCGATTAAAAACCCCGGCCGCCGTGCCGAAGGCCCGCCCAGCGAGGGGCCGCCACCCCCCACCGACGAGTACGCGCCCCTGCCTACTGACGAGTATGCGCCGCCCGAGGCCCCCTGGCCCGACGAAATCCCCCTGCCCGATGGGGTGATGCTGGCCGGTTTTGGCCCCAAAATCACCCGCATTGTGGAGCAGTACGAGCAGGCATGCGTGCGCCTGCTGCTGCGCTTTGGCAACCACCACGTGGACCTGGCCGCCGACATTAAGCTGTGGCAGTACCTGTTTCAGGAACTGGAGGACATTGAGTTCCACACCCCCGTGTACCGCAACCTGCTGGAAATGTACAAGAACGCCATTTTGCAGGGCCTGGAGCCAACCGCCGCCTGGTTTATCCAAAACGGCCCGCCCGACCTGGTAACCAAGGTGGTGAACCTCACCGAAGACAAGTGGCAAGTGAGCGAGCGGTGGCAGCAGCACGAAATCTACATCCCCAAAGAAACTGACCACCTGCTCGACGTGGCCCACGATAGCGTAGTGCGCCTCAAAAAGCAGTTTATCGAGCAACTGGAGCAGGAAATTTTGGCCGAAATGCGCCAAGCCGAAGCCCAACCCGACGACGAGGCCGTGCTGCGCCTGCTCACCCACTACCAACACCTTTGCCAGCAGCGGGTAGCCCTGGCCAAGCCCCTCGGCAGCGTGGTGTCGGCCCGCTAGCCTTACTCGGCCAGCGGTTCGTGGCCTGGGTAAAAGCCCAAAGACACCTTAGCGTCTTTGCGAATTCGCGAGCAATAATTTTAAACGGATCACTCTGGCCCATTTGGTCGGGACGCAACCTCGGCCCGATTACGGGTACCGACAAGAGATATATGGCTTTTCATCTCGAATTTAAATCAATTTTGGGGCAAGCCGTTCCCTCCCCATGTCCTCCCACCACTTTGTGCGCGAAGCCCAGGAACCCGCCCTGCTCCTGGTGGGGCCGGGGGTAAGCTACGCCACGCTGGCCCAGTTGCTGGAGTGGGTGCCCACCGTGCTGGTGTGCCCGCCCGCGCTCGAGTGGGCCTTGGCCCTGGGCATTAAAATGGACGGGGTGGTGGCCCCGCCGACCTTGTTGGCCGAGTGGGGGCCGCGCCTGGCCCACCAGCAGCCGCTGCTCCAGTTGCCGGCCGCGCAAAACCCGGAAGCCACCGCCCTACGCCATTTGTGGCAAACCGGCCACCAGGCGGTTAACGTGGTGGGGCCTTGGTCCCCGCCCCTCTGGCCACCCCAGTGGAACGCTTGGGCCACCGAAGGCCCGCTCGTACTCTACGCGCCGGGCTGGCGGGGCATTTGGGCGGTGGGCCAGTATGCCAAGTGGGTGGCGGCGGGCACGCTGTTTTGGTGCGCGGGCGACCAACCGCAAGCGGGCTTGCAACCCGCCCCCGGCGGGCAATGGCTGGCCCCGCAACCTGGTTGGGTGCGCTGGCATTTGGCCCAGCCGAAATGGTTGTGGCAAAGCCTGCCCGGCCCAAGTTAAAAAATCAGCGTTTTGTTGATTTGCAGAAAATTACTTCGGATAAAGGTTCCTTCGGGGGCCTATTCGTCGTCGGGCTTGGCCGAGGCCTTGGCATCATACACGAACCCCTCGGCCAGGAACCGGTACTTGTCGAAAATGAGGCGCACCGGGCGCTTCAGGTACCGCTCCCCGGCAAACAATTGGTTGCCAAAAATACCCGAGGCGTAGCCTTGCCAAATGGTGCGCTGTTGCTTGCCGTCAAACAGCAATACCAGCAGCGTGCCCTCGCGCAGGCTGTACTTGATCGGGTCGTATTCCTCTTCCTCGTCTTCCCGCTTGGACCATTCCTCGATGCTGGGTTGGTTGTAGCCGGTAAACCGCAGGTTGTCAAAGAAAACCCGGTACGACACCAGCAGATCGGGCCGCCGGTCGGTTTGCTTGTAGCCCATCAGCTCCATCCTGAACTTGATCTCGTCCTGGATCACCCGGTTTTGGGCGTTTTCCTCCGCATTGGGGCTAATGTCTTTGACAAAATCGAAGGTCTTGTACTTCTTGAACTTACCGTGGTAACTGTAATCGGTTTCGACGGTGTAACGGCGGCCACTCATACAGGCCGAGAACAACGCAACTAGGGCCAGCGCAAGCGCGGAGGTAACTTTTTTCATGATTTTATCGAGGGTTGACGTGTTGACTAACCGTACAAACAAAAAACCCGGCAAGTTGCTTGCCCACTTAAAGAACTCCCAGGCCCGGCCTAAAGTTTTGCCGATCATAAAGTTACGGCATTACCCGGCACATTTACAAATTAATTTTCCGCGAATGATGAGTAACTTCGAACAAAAGTGGGTGTTATATTAAAATGATGGCATAGACCTCTTGCACATTACCCACACTCGGTTCAAAATTGCGTTCCCTCCCCGCTGGGCAGGGGTGATCCGTTCTTTCCAAAGCTTTGAATTTATCCGAAAAAGAACAACCGATTGGTTAGAAGCCGCTTCAAAAAAGCCATCCAACACCTCAAATGTGTTTCCCTTTGACCAACCGGACGGAAAACAGAACGGATCGCCCCTGCCCGCCGGACGACAAAAACGAGAGTTTTTGGGCGAGTACGTGCGGCTGGCCAGGGTAGGGCCAAAAAGGGCGGATTTTGAACGAAAGCTCAAGCCTAACCCGGTAAAAACCTAATTTGAAAGAGGCACCCTATAAAGCTAGCTGTTTGTCCCGGCCCACAAAAAAGCCGCCCGGCGATGGGGCGGCTTGCTGGTGGGGTTAACCACCAAAGGGATCATCTTACTTGAAATTTAACTCTTAAGTGATTGATAATCAGCAAAAAAACGAATAACAATTAAGCCAGGCTAAGGTCTTCCACCTCGGCAAAGAGGGGGAACTCCTCCATCCAGGCGTTTACCTCGCGGCGCACTTGGGCCAAGGCGGTCTCGTTTTCGTGGTGGGTGAGCACCCGGTCGATCAGTTCCACGATCCGGGGCATATCGCGCTCGGAGAGGCCGCGGGTGGTGATGGCCGCCGTGCCCACGCGCATCCCTGAGGTAACAAAGGGCGACTTGTCGTCGAACGGCACCATGTTCTTATTAATGGTGATGTCGGCCTTGATCAGGGCGTTTTCGGCCTGTTTGCCACTGATGCCCTTGTTGCGCAGGTCGATGAGCATGAGGTGGTTGTCGGTACCGCCCGAGATGATGTGGTACCCTAAGCCTAGGAATGCCTGGGCCATGATGTCGGCATTTTGTTTTACCCGCAAAATGTAGCGGGCGTAACTGTCGCTGAGGGCCTCGCCAAAAGCCACGGCCTTGGCCGCGATCACGTGCTCGAGCGGGCCGCCCTGGGTGCCGGGGAACACCGCGCCGTCCAGCAGTTCGGACATGAGGCGCAGGTTGCCCTTGGGGCCTTTGATGCCCAGCGGGTTTTCAAAATCTTGCCCCAGCATAATTACCCCGCCGCGCGGGCCGCGCAAGGTTTTGTGGGTGGTGGTGGTTACAATGTGGCAATGGGGCAGCGGGTCGTTGAGTAGGCCCCGGGCAATCAGGCCGGAGGGGTGCGAGATGTCGGCCAGGAGCAAGGCCCCCACCGAGTCGGCAATTTGGCGTAGCCGGGCATAGTCCCAGTCTCGGGAGTAGGCCGAGGCCCCGCAGATGAGCA
>JALONO010000108.1 GCA_025454895.1 Bernardetiaceae bacterium | reverse complement strand
GACTTTAGGCTGGGGTCAAACTGGAAACAGCGGATGTTGATCGTTTGCCCCAGTTTTTCCCAACCGTAGTAGTCCACCAGGTATTCCAAAATCATGGCCAGCGTGATGCCATGCAAGGGGTTGTTTGGCTGAGGCTCCAGGTTTTTAGGTTTCATGGGCGGGCGCTTTGGTCGCCGCAATTTCGGGAAAAAGGCCGAAAGCCCATGACTGGCTCGCCTTCATGAGTGGGCAATCTGTTCTGTTAACTAAATTTTAGCGACTAACCTTGCCAAAAGTAAAATGAGTTGTGTGTTTTCTTTCTTTTGCAAGAAAATTTTACAAAATTTGAAGTTAAAATCAACAAACTTCAGGATGAAAAGAATGCTCCTAAGCGGGCTGCTCTGCCTCGCTTTGCTTTCGGCCAAGGCCCAGCAAGCCGACTCGGCCGCGCTGGTCAATGCTTTTGTTGACTCGATCGAGGCCACGCTAAACTTCCAAACCGGCACCGTTACCCTCAAAGATGGCCTGGCCACCATCAAAATCCCGGCCGGGTTCAAGTTTTTGGATGCTAAGCAGGCCCAGTTTGTGCTTAGCGATTTATGGAACAACCCGCCCGACGATACCTCGCTGGGCCTATTGGTGCCTGGTACGACCAAGATCATGGGTCCGGGCGTGTGGGCGTTCGACATCGTTTTTGACGAAATGGGTTACGTGGAAGACGACGATGCCGATGACATCGACTACGATGAGCTGCTCACCGAAATGAAGGCCGATGCCCTGGCCGCTAACGAGGAGCGGGAAAAGCAAGGCTATACAACCATTGAATTGGTGGGCTGGGCCGCCAAGCCGTATTACGATGCCAACCGCAATATTTTGCACTGGGCCAAAGAACTGAAATTTGGCGAAAGCCCCACCAACATCCTCAATTACAACGTGCGTATGTTAGGCCGCAAGGGAGTACTGGTGCTCAACGCCATCGCCGACATCGACAAACTGCCCTTGGTGCAGCAAAATGTGCCCCAGGTGCTCAGCGCGGTGAACTTCAACGAAGGCAACCGCTACGCCGACTTTGATCCCGACGTGGACGAGGTAGCCGCCTGGACCATCGGCGGCCTGGTGGCGGGCAAAATCCTTTCCAAGGCCGGTTTCTTTGCCGTGATCGCCAAGTTTGCCAAGCCCCTCATCATCGGCCTGTTGGCGTTACTGGGCGGCGTCTGGAAATGGCTACGCGGGCGGGCCTCGGCCTAATGGCTCGGTTAGCCATTATTTACGTAAATTGCCAGCGGCCAAACTTCACTCGGCCGCTGGCAATTTTTCGTCATGCGCACCTTTCTGGTCAAATTGTTAAGCTCTTGGGTGGGCGGTTTTGGGTTCCTGGCCGTGGTCGACTTTGCGCTGGGTAGCCTCACCTACTTCTCGCTGTACATGTTTGGCCTGCAACCTGAACCCGTGGCCAACAATAAGGTTACGTTGGGCCTAGACGAGTTCCGCTACGTGTACGTGGGCAACCTGGCCGAGGCGATGATGGCCATTGTGCTGTTGCACTTGTTCAAACTGTACGAGGCTTACCTTAAACCAGCCGCTTGGCGGGTGGGTTATTTGCTGCTTCAGGTATATGCGGGTACGGTAGTGCTAGACCACGCCCTATTCGCGTCCACCTGGGAGTGGGCCAGGGTGGTCAAGGATTTTTTCTACCTACACCCGCAGGAGATCTTTTTCCAACCGCACATTATTATTGCCACTTATTTGCTCTACCGCTTTAGGCGCGCGCAAGCGGGGCGGCAAGCGGCCCTAGCCCGCCAAGAAGTGGAGATTTTGGAGCTTAAACAACTGAAAACCAAGGCCGAACTGGACGCGCTCCAGGCCCGGATCAATCCGCATTTTTTGCACAACGCGCTCAACTCGGTGGCCAGCCTCATCCACCAAGACCCGGACCGGGCCGAGCAAATGGTGCTGCTGCTCTCTAAGTTTTACCGCTACAGCACTGGCCAGGCCGATAACGGCCACTTGGCCCCCCTGGCCGACGAGTTGGAACTCGTAACCACCTATTTAAAGGTAGAAAAAATGCGTTTTGGCGACCGGCTCCAATACGCCATCGAGGTAGCCGACGAGGCCCTGCGCCAGGTGCCAGTACCGCGCTTTTTGTTACAGCCCCTGGCCGAGAACGCCATCAAGCACGGGCTGGCCAAAACGGCCACCCCGGGGCTTATTCGGCTGCGGGCCAGCGCAGAAAACGGTTTTTTGCACCTGGAGGTGAGCGATCCTGGCCCACCGTTCCCGCCGGTGCCGCACCTGGGCTATGGCTTGCAGAGCATCCAAGACCGTTTGCGCCTGCTCTACGGCCCCGAGGCCCGGCTCCAGTGGCGCAATGAACCCCACAAGCACGTAATAATTGCAATCCCCTACCAGCCCGCCCGGCTGGCCGAACCCGCCTTGACCCATGCCCCTGCTGCGCGCCCTCATCGCGGATGACGAACCGCTGGCCCGCCAGCGGATGCGGCGGTTGCTGGCCGCCCACCCAGCCCAGGTGGCCGTAGTGGCCGAGGCGGGCAATGGCGAAGAAGCCCGCGAGCTTATCGAAGCCCTCCGGCCCGAACTGTTGTTTTTAGACATTGAGATGCCCCTGCTCGGTGGGTTTGAAGTGCTGGGTCGCCTCAGTTACCCGCCCTTGGTGGTATTCGTTACCGCTTACGACCATTACGCCCTCCGCGCCTTTGAAGAAAATTCGGTCGGTTATCTGCTCAAGCCGGTGGAGGCCGAACGCCTGGCCGCCGTGTTGGACAAAATTGAGCGGTTGGCCGGGCGCCCCGGCGGCCCGCCCAGCCTTAGCCCCCAACAATTGGCCGAACTGGCCCAAGCCCTCCGGCCCGCGCCCGCGCCCGTGTCTCTGCCCGTGAAGGTGGGCGAGCGCGTGTTGTTTGTGCGCTTAGACGAGGTAGCCTATTTTGTGGCCGAAGACAAGTACGTGTACCTGCACACCCAGGAGGGCCACCGCCACCTGCTCGACACCAGCCTCACCGCCCTGGCCGAGCGGCTGCCCGAACACTTTATCCGGGTGAGCCGGGCCGAGGTGGTGAACAAAAACTGGGTAAAAGAAGTGAGCAAGCTCTTCGGCGGCCGCTTTCTGGTGCGCCTGGCCGACCGCCCCCGCACCGAGATCACTACCGGCAGCAGCTACGCCAGCCAGGTGCGGCAGTGGCTGGGCTTGTGAGTTCATTGCTCCGTCTTTTCCTCTTGCATAGGTGTTTAACTGGCTATTCCATTTTTCCTACCTGTGCCAATCGCTTGGTATTCAGCCAGTACCGCTGGCTCGGGCCTTGTCGCGATGGGCCACATCCTGGTGTTTCGCGCCAGCCCAAAACAAAACCACTCACTGGTTTTTACCGCAGCAAGTGGTTAGTGGTAATTTATTGGAACTCTTGCACATTACCCGTACTCAGGTCGAAATTGCGTCCCAACCCAGATACTCGCCCCAAAAGCTCATTCGCTTTTGGTCGTCCGACGGACGGCAAAAACGGGAGTTTTGAGCCAGCAGTTGCGGCTGGCCAGGGTGGGGTCAAAAAGGGTGGATTTTGAACGAAAACCCAGCCCTTAGCCCAGCCAGAAATCTGATTTGCCAGAGGTCTATTTTAGCATTTACACCAGCAGCAGCATCCGGGCGGGGTCTTCCAGCAGTTGTTTTACCCGCACCAAAAAGCTTACCGACTCCCGGCCGTCGATGATGCGGTGGTCGTAGCTGAGGGCAATGTACATCATGGGGCGCACCACCACTTGGCCTGCCTCCACCACGGCGCGTTCCACAATGTTGTGCATGCCCAAAATGGCCACTTGCGGGGCATTGATGATGGGCGTGGACATGAGCGAGCCAAACACCCCCCCGTTAGTGATGGTAAAGGTGCCGCCCGTCATTTCGGGGATGGTGAGTTTATTGTCGCGGGCGCGGGTGGCCAGGCGGCCGATTTCCGCCTCAATGTCGGCAAAGCCCAGGGCTTCGGCGTTGCGCACCACGGGCACCACCAGGCCCTTGGGGGCCGACACGGCGATGGAAATATCGACGTAGTCGTGGTACACAATGTCTTCGCCGTCGATGGCCGCGTTAACCGCCGGGAACTCGCGCAAGGCCAGGCAAACGGCCCGCACAAAAAACGACATAAAGCCCAAGCCCACGCCGTGTTTTTCCTTGAAGGCATCTTTGTATTTGGCCCGCAGGTCCATGATGGGTTTCATGTTCACCTCGTTAAAGGTGGTGAGCATGGCGGTTTCGTTTTTCACGGCCACCAGGCGGCGGGCCACCGTTTTGCGCAGCGACGACATTTTTTCGCGCCGCTCGTTGCGGGTGCCCACGGGCGCGAGGGGCTGCGCCTCGGCCTTAGGCTCGGGTTTGGCCACTGGCTCAGCCTTGGGGGCCGGGGGCGTTACTTTAGGCTGGGCATTGAGGGCATCTTCTTTGGTAATGCGGCCGTCTTTGCCGGTGCCGCTCACCGTGGCGGGGCTAATGCCTTTTTCGGTCAAAATTTTACCCGCTGCGGGGGAAGCCGTGCCGGTGGCATAGTTACCGGGGCTGGCCACCGGGGCCGCGGTTTGGGCCACTGGCTCAGCCGCAGGGGCAGCTACCTGGGCGGTGCCCTCGGTGATCGTGATTTCGCAAATAGGGTCGCCGATTTTGAGGGTGCGCTTGTCCAGGGCGAGCAGGTGCAAAATACCCGTGGCTTTGGCCCCGATCTCGAACGTGGCCTTGTCCGATTCGATTTCGCAAATGGTCTCGTCCATTTTCACCAGGTCGCCTTCTTTTTTGAGCCACGAGGCCAGGGTTACCTCGGTAATCGACTCGCCCACGGGTGGCACGGTCATCACCACTTTTTGGCCCTGGGCGGCGGGGGCGGCGGCAACGGGGGCCGCTACCACCGGGGCGGCGGCCGGGGTCTTGGTTTCGGGAGCGGGGGCTACCGGGGCTGGCTTAGTCCCTTGCTCGTCGGGCACTTCAATGCGGCAAATGACCTCGCCAATGTTGAGCGTCATCCCGGCGGGCTGGGCAATGCGCAGGAAACCGGCGGCCTCCGACGGGAGTTCAAAAGTGGCCTTGTCCGACTCCAGTTCGCACAGCACCTCGTCGGGGTTGACAAAGTCGCCGTCTTTTTTAAGCCAAGTGGCAATGGTTACTTGGGTTACCGACTCGCCCACGGCGGGCACTTTCATCTCGATGGTCATGTTAAAATTTGTCGTTTATGGAGAGACAAAATGATAAGTTTCAGGGATTACTATTACAACTTGAAATAATTTGTATGGTTATGGGCCGATATTAGGAAACCTAGCTGCTTGCTACGCTTAAATAATTCCGTATTTCTTCTGGTGTTGCTCTCAAATCGGGGTTCGAACCTCATGCAAACCACAGCTTGGACTTTGGCAAAAATGGATGCTAGGTTAATTTGATTGTTTTGAAGAAAACGCACAAAGTCCTCGATCTGAGCAACGCCATAAAAAAAAGACTTCCATTTGGGGTCTTCCTTATGCTCCGAGGCATCTTCTTGCGCGAGCTTTAACTCTACTAATAAAAGCATCTGGTCGTCAAACACAATGGCATCGGGCCTGCCATCGCTATGTTTCGGGCTGGTGTGGTCATACTTTTCTTGTCCATAAGGGATCAAATCTCCATCCACACAAATATGGGCTACCTGGTTGTTCGGTTGAGCATTTCTCAACTTAAAGTGAAGGTCAACTGGTTGGGTGGCCTCCATCCTGGTTTGGCGAATTGGGTGACTATCGGTATCCATGGTTTGTACTTCCCACACAAACAGTTCGGGCGCACCCAGCTCGGTTACGTTAAAATGCGATGCGGCAAGCTTGGTTTTCAATTCGTTAACAAAACGGGTACGCATGGTTGTTAATGGGCAAAGTGCAAGTGGTACAAAAAATTGAAATCACTGTTGAGTTCTTCCGTTACCCCGTCGAGGTAGTTGTCGCCAATCAGCCCTGTTTCAGGGTCTATTAGGGAAACACAGAAAGGGCCTACGCCCTGACCCAGGGCATAGGCTTGTACTTGCTCGCGCAATAAGTTGATTCTCGCGTCCCCTTCTTCATTGAGTAGCTGTCCGGTGCCAAAGTGATTGCTAAGGGCTTCACTTGCCACCGGGTCGTTTTCCTGCACTACTGAGTACATCATAAGGTTATTCAGTACACTGATCAGGTAAGGACTGTGGGTGGTGAGCAAAAACTGGCTCCCGGTCAGGTTGGCCACCAGGGCGATCAACTCGAGGAGCCGCTTTTGGGCCGAGGGATGCAAGTGGGCCTCTGGTTCTTCCATCACCCTAAAAGCCGAATGGTTCTCAGCCAATTCATGTCTGCTTATCCAGATGTAGAGCAAGTCTTGGATGATGCGCACTACCTCTTGCTGGCCCGAGGATGCCAGGTTCAATGGTACACTTTCACGATCATCGATCTTGATTTTTTCGGTGCCGTCCGAATTATCGTAGGTTCCTTTTAAAACATAACGAGTGTGATCGGCGATAAACCTAGAAACTTCGTCTGGCTGCTCAAGACCATATTGCTTAAAAACATCAATCAAAAACTTGGAATGAAGAATAAATGATCTCATCAATACCAAATCGACCGATTTGGGCAATCCTTTGTCGATTGGTAGCGCACTAAGAAATTGGGCTTGAAATTGCTCGGGAAACGAAACCGTGATGTTGCGCCCAGCGGGGAAAAACATCGGCTGGTAATTATCGTAAAAAAGCGCATTCACCTGGTTCACTAATTCGTTGAACAAACGAGTTTTTTCTCTTTCCGCCCTCATGTAGTCCGTCCCGCTGGCTAGTTGAGACTGAGATACTTGTTGCCGAACTCTTTCGGCTAGCAATCTGGTGCTATTGACAACTTCTCGGAGGTAATTGTCCGAAAAAGTAATTTGAAGGGATGTTGTTTTAGTTAATCGTAAATACTTGTGCGCAATGGTATTTGCGGCATCGTAGTAATAAAAAAAAGTGATTTGGAAGTTATCGGTCAGTTCAGCAGTAGAACCAAAATAGACCCTGAACTTTTCTTGAATTTCTCTAATAAATGCCGTCTGTAAATTGGCGATATCCTTACTTTGGTCAGAAATTAAGGTCGTAAAGTCATCCTTTAATGATTTAAAAAAATAGATCAACTTGGCAAGAGTGCTCTTGCCAGTGGCTTGTTCTCCAATCAGAAATAGCAATTGCCTTATCTCAATTTCGGCGAAAGGAATTTGCCGAAAATTCTCAACCACGATTTTTTGCATGAGGAACCATTTTAATATCCGCGAACCCAAGCATTACTTTGAAGCTACCTGCCCAAGCAAGAAAGAACCTCGCTTCCCAAGCCCCAAATGGCCTGGGAAGCGGGGCAAATCATCTATTCAAACACCCGCTTGATCAACGCCTCCTGCTCGGCCCCGTGGACTTTGTAGTACCCAGTGGCGGGCGAAGCGGCCGGGCGGCGGGCGATTAGCTCGGGCTGGCCATCCCATTTGGCCGCGCTCAGGGTGCGCAACAGGTAGGCCCAGTAGCCCATGTTCTCGGGTTCTTCTTGCGCCCAGTACAGCTTGGCGTTCTTGTATTTTTTCACCACTTCGGCTACTTGTTTTACCGGGAAGGGGTGAATTTGTTCCACGCGCACCAAGGCTACGTCTTTGCGCTTGTCGGCCTGCTGCTTTTTAAACAAGTCGTAATAAAACTTGCCCGTACACAGCACCACTTTTTTCACCTTGGCGGCAGGCCCGGCAAACTCGTCGCCGATTACCTCTTGGAACCGCCCCTGGGTAAAATCGCCCAGTTTGGACACCACCAACTCCTCGCGCAGCAACGATTTGGGCGACATGATCACCAGCGGCTTACGGAACGGCCACACCAACTGGCGGCGCAGGGCGTGGAACAGGTTGGCCGGGGTGCTCAGGTTGGCCACGATCATGTTGTATTCGGCCGAGAGTTGCAGGAACCGCTCCGGGCGCGCGCTCGAGTGCTCGGGGCCTTGGCCCTCGTAGCCGTGGGGCAGCAGCAGCACCACGCCGTTTTGGCGTTGCCACTTGGTTTCGGAGCAGGAGATGAACTGGTCGATCATCACCTGGGCACCGTTGGCAAAGTCGCCGAACTGGGCTTCCCACACCACCAGGGCCTGCGGGTTGGCCATGGCGTACCCAAACTCGAAGCCCAGCACGCCATATTCCGATAATAAAGAGTTGTAAATGTTGAACTTGGCCTGGTTGGGGCCTACGTGTTCCAGCGAAGAATAAGGCTCGCTGGTTACCGAATCGTTGAGCACGGCGTGGCGGTGGCTAAAGGTGCCCCGCTCCACGTCTTGCCCCGAAATGCGCACTGGTTTGCCTTCCAACAACAACGAGCCATAAGCCAGTAGTTCGGCACTGGCCCAGTTGAGTTCCTTCTTCACATTGAACATGGCGTGGCGGTCTTCCAGCAGTTTGGCGATTTGCTTGAGCGGTTTGAAACCCTCCGGCACGTGAAGCAGGGCCTTGCCAATGGCTTGCAGGGTGGCGGGGCTAATGCCAGTGTCCGGCGATTTCTCGAAGTCGTCTGGGGTAGAGCGGCGTAGGCCCGCCCACTCGTCCTCAAACTTGTGGGCGTGGTAGGTAGTTTCTTGTTGTTTTACCGAGGTGAACCGGTCTTGCAGCAGGTCGCGGAACTGCTGTTCCATGGTTTGGGCCAGGGTAGCGTCCACGTCGCCCCGTTCAATGAGGCGGCGGTTGTATAGCTCGCGCGGGTTGGGGTGTTTGGCAATGGTATTATAAAGCGTAGGTTGGGTAAATTTCGGCTCGTCGCTTTCGTTGTGGCCGTGGCGGCGGTAGCACACCATGTCCACAAACACGTCGCGCTTAAACCGCTGGCGGAACTCGGTAGCCACCTGCACGGCAAATACTACGGCCTCTGGGTCGTCGCCGTTGACGTGGAACACCGGCGAATCGATGATTTTGGCCACATCGGTACAATAAATACTGCTCCGGCCTTCGTCAAAGTCGGTGGTGAAGCCCACTTGGTTGTTGATCACGAAGTGGATGGTGCCACCGGTGTGGTAGCCCGCCAGTTGCGACATCTGGGCCACTTCGTACACAATGCCTTGGCCGGCCACCGCCGCGTCGCCGTGGATCAGGATGGGGAGCACCTTGGCCTGGTCGCCGTTTTCCATGTCGATGAGGGCACGGGCAAAGCCTTCCACCACCGGGTTTACCGCCTCCAGGTGCGAGGGGTTGGGGGCCAGTTGCAGGCGCACGGTTTTGCCCGGCACGGCCTCCACCTCCGACGAGTAGCCCATGTGGTATTTCACATCGCCGTCGCCCATGGTGGTGAGTTCTTGGGGGATTTTGCCCTCAAACTCGGTAAACACTTGTTCGTAGGTTTTGCCGATGATGTTGGTGAGCACGTTGAGCCGCCCCCGGTGGGCCATGCCAATCATTACTTCTTCCACGCCCAGGGCCGCCCCCTGGCGGATAATGGCATCCAGCGCGGGGATGGTGGACTCGCCGCCTTCCAATGAAAAGCGTTTTTGGCCCACGTAGCGGGTGTGCAAGAAATTCTCGAACACCACGGCTTCGTTCAATTTGCTCAAAATCCGCTTTTTATCTTCGGCGGTGGGGCTAAACGTGGGGTAAACGGTCTCAATTTTCTGTTTGAGCCAGTCGTAAGTTTCCGGCTCGCGAATGTAGGTAAACTCGAAGCCGATAGGCCCGAGGTAGATTTTCTCGAGCCGGGCAATGATATCGCGCAGTTTGGCCGTGCCCAAGCCCAGGGCGCGCCCGGCCACGAAACTGGTGTCCAGGTCGGCCTCGGTCAGTTTGAAGTCTTGCAGGTCCAGCAGGGCTTTGCGGTCGCGGCGCTCGCGCACCGGGTTAGTGCGCGACTTGAGGTGCCCCCGCGAGCGGTACGCCTGGATCAGATTGCGCACCCGGAGTTCCTTGGCTTGGTCGGTCGCCTCGGCGGTGGGGGCGGGGGCCATACTGGGGCCGTGGCCATTGCCGTTGCCACTTTGTTCGGCATAAGCGAGCGAAAAATCGAAACCGGCAAAGAATTGCCGCCACGACTCGTCCACCGAGCTAGGATCGGCCTTGTATTGCTGGTAGTAGGTATCAATGACCGATACATCGGCATTGGCAATGTACGAAAATGGATCCATGACGCTTGAGGCGCGGGTTAAAACATGAGGAAAATGTTGGCGGCGGGGGCTTCGGTGCAGGCGTTAGCGACTCCAGATTACCCTGAAAGTTACGTTGGTGCGCGCAAATGTGTGCCTATCCCCGTCGAGTGTGCAAAATAAACAGTTAATCACCAATTAACAAAACCAATAAATTAAACATCCGCATAAACAAATATGTCTGGTATTGAGAGGTTTGCAGAAAAGAAAGCGGAATAAATCAAAAAATAGGGCAATCGCCTGCCGGGCCGGGCGTTAGTCCGCTTTTTGCTGGAGTTCGGTGGCCCAGTTAAACCGGTCCGAGGCCGAAAAAGCCCAGGGTGCCCCGTTGTTTTCCACGTTGGCAAACATGCTGTTCCACGAGGCGGGCGTACTGCTTTCCTCCATGGCCATGTACTGGCGCAGTTGCACGATGATATCCAGCGGGTTGATGTTGACCGGGCAGGCATCTACGCAGGCGTTGCAGGTGGTGCAGGCCAATAGTTCTTCTTTCGTGATGAAATCGCCGTAAAGGGCCTTGCCGTCGTCGGGCTGGCCGGTTTCGGCCCGGTGCTGGCCCAGTTGGTCGGCCCGGTCGCGGGTGTCCATCATTATTTTGCGGGGGCTGAGCAGCTTGCCCGTGAGGTTAGCCGGGCAGGCCGCGCTACACCGGCCGCACTCGGTGCAGGTGTAGGCATCTAGCAGGTTTTTCCAGGTGAGGTCGGTAACGTCTTTGGCCCCGAACCGGGCCGGGGCTTCCTCGGGCGCGGGGGCCGGGGCCGCCTCCACCGGCAGGCCCAACATGCCCCGCACCTCGGTGGTAACGGTGGGCAGGTTGGCCAATTTGCCCTTGGGTTCCAAGTCGGCAAAATACGTGTTGGGGAAGGCCAGGGCAATGTGGAGGTGCTTGGAATAAGTGATGTAAACCGAAAAGCCCATGATGCCCAAAATGTGCAGCCACCACGCGCCCCGTTCCAGGGCGATGAGGGTGCCGGTGTCCAGCGGGCGGAACAGCGGGGCCAGCCAACCGCTCACCAAAAAACTGCCCACGGGCGCAAAGTGCGCTTGCGCGTAGGCACTGTCGGCATGGCGGCCCTGGAGCACGGTGTCGGTGGCGTTCATGGTGAGCAGGCACAGCATGAGGCCAATCTCGATGAGCAGGATGAGGGTGGCGTCCAGCCGGGGCCAGGCGGTAAGTTCGCGGGCCCAAAACCGGGGGATGAGCCGCGAGTAACGCCGCACCAAAAACACCACGCAGGCCCCGATCACGCCCACGGCCAGCAACTCAAAAAAGCCGATGAGCCAGGGGTACAACCCGCCCAGCCAGGGTGCAAACAGGCGGTGGTGGCCGGTCAGGCCATCGAGCACGATCTCCAAAATCTCGATGTTGACCAGCAAAAACGAGGCGTAGATCACCAGGTGCATGAACCCTACAAACGGCCGCTCAAACATCTTCTTCTGCCCAAAAGCGATGAGCAGCATGTTGCGCAGCCGCTCGCCGGGGCGGTCGCGGCGGGCCAGGGGGCGGCCCAGGTTGATATTGGCCCGCAGCCGGGCGATCCGCAGCCACACGGCCACGCCCGCCGCCAATAACGCGGCCATGAAAATGATTTGTTGCGACAAAGTGGCGAAAGTTTCCATAACCGATAGCCTTAAGGTGGGTAAAAATAGAAAACATTGCCGGGAAATACGCACCGGGGCCGGGATTTTCCGCTC